>NZ_QHHQ01000001.1:1200000-1540310 GCF_003258595.1 Acuticoccus sediminis | reverse complement strand
CACCCGGTGGTCGAGGTCGGTGATCATCGGCCAGTAGCCGGCAGGCCCCGCCTCAAGCGCCGCCTCGCCGAGGACGAGAGACCAGTCCGCCTCGGTGCCGAACTCGTCGCGCCAGGCCCAGAGGCGCTGGGTATAGAGATGGAGCGAGTGCTCCAGCGTAAAGCCGATGGCCCCGTGCACCTGGTGGGCGAGGCCGGCCGACTTCGTGGCCGCCTCGCCGGTGCGCGCCTTCGCGACGGCGGCGAGTGTGCGCGCCTCGGGCCCGGTCAGCACCTCGCTCGCCATGTCGGCGGCGGCGCGGGCGGCGGCCGCCTCGCTGGCGATCTCGGCGAGGCTGTGCTGGATGGCCTGGAACTTGGCGATGGGCCGGCCGAACTGCACCCGTTCGCCGGCGTAGGCGACGGTGCGCGACAGCACCGTCTCCAGCGCGCCCGCCAGCGCGACGCTGCGCAACGTCGCCCCGATCGCGAAGAGCCCCGCCGCGTCGGTCGGCGACGGGCCGAACCGGTCCGGCGGCACGGCGGTCTTCACGACGACGTCGTCGCGCGCCTCGCATGCCAGGTTGAGGCCCGGCTCGGTGCCGATGTCCTCGGCGCGCAGGCAGACCGCGAGCGTCCGCCCCTCGACCTCCACCAGCACCACGACGCCGGCGGCAAACCGGGCATAGGGAACGCCGGAGAGGCGGCCCTCGACGTAGAGCGCGCCGTCGCCCTCACGGGCGGTCAGCGCCTCGCCGGCGACGACGGGGCCGACCGTCAACGGGCCAGACGGCGCCGCGACACCGGCACGGGCGAGGAGCCAGTGCGCCACCATCGTCTCGCCGATCGGCACCGGCGCGGCGTGGGCGGCGGCGACACGCACGATCCCGAGCGCGTCGGCGGTGGTGATGCCGTCCGACTCGTCGTAGGTCAGCGCTTCGGGGAAGCCGGCCTCCTCGACGCGCGCCCAGAGGGCGGCGGACCAGGCGGCTTCGTCACGGGGGCAGCGCGCCGCCTCCTCGGCATCCGCGAACACCTGGGTCGCGGAATCGGTCAACAGACTGTCGGACATATCCTCACCTCGGGCGCCGGTTCGTCCGGCGACATATTGCGTTGCAGAATTCCACACGGCGTCCGGAAGGGGAAGGCCGCGAAGCCTCCGGTTTGCCGAACGATACGGCAGCGTATTATTGTCGCATCTCAACAGGTTCCGTGCGGCCCGGCCGCCCGACCGGGAGATGCGAGTGCCTCCGCCGCGTGGCGTGCCCACCAACCGCCTCCTGTTCCGCGAGATCGCGCGGCTCAGGGCCAAACTGTTCGACCGGATGCTGGAGCCCTACGGCCTCACGTCGAGCCAGTCGTCGGTGATCGCGCACCTCTACCGCGAGGATGGCCTCACCCAGTCGGAGATTGCCGCGAGACTGGAGATCGGCGCGGCGGCGGCCGGCGGGCTCATCGAGCGGCTGGAGGCGCGCGGCCTCATCACCCGGCAGACCGATCCCAACGACCGGCGCGCCAACCGCGTCCACCTCACCGAGCGCGCCCACCCGATGCTCGACGCGATGGCCGAGGCGATCGCCGCGATCGACGATACCGCCTATGCGGGCATGACGGTGGACGAGATCGAAGCCATCGAGGAGAAACTGCGGGCGATCCGCCTCAATCTCCAGAATGCCCTGCGCAGCGAAGCTTGCCGCGATCCCAAGGGTGGTGCCGAGGATCCCGGCGCCGCCGACTAGCCTGACCCCGGAGTCTATGGACAACGACGCGCCGCTCGGCCCCTTCAAACGCCTGACCGCCATCACTCTCTTCCTCACGGCGGTTTTCGGACTGGCGGCACGCATCACCGGCCATTTCGAGACGTCCGCGATAGCGGCGGTCCTGCTCGTCACGTTCCTCCTCGTCGGCCAGGCGCTGATCACCACGCGTGAACGGGTGCTCGCCACCGCCGCCGTCATCCTCGCGATCATCGGCATCTTCGTGCTGCCCGACCCGGGGGCGGTGATGTGGAAGGGGATCCAGCAGTCGTGCTTCCTCGCCGCGTTCATGGTGCTGATCGGGATCATGCGCGAGCCGGCGTCGACCTCCCTCGCCATCGACCACCTCGGCCAGTACCTGACGCGCCAGCCGCCGAGTCGCCGCTACGGGGCCATCGCCATCGGCTCGGCGGTCCTCGCGGCCCTCGCCAACGTCGGCGCCCTTTCGCTCCTGGCGCCGCTGATCCAGGCCGGCGTCAACGCCGCGAAGGCCGCGGGCGACACGCCGGACGTCACCGCCATCAAGGAGCGCCGCCAGTACGCCGCGACCCTGCGGGGCTTCGCCATCGTCGTGATGTTCTCGCCGACGACGGTGACGCAGGCGCTCCTCGGCAACCTCTTCCCCGGCGCCTCCCACTCGGCGATCCTCGTCTTCGGCTTCACGCTGGCGATGATCTGGCTCGCGATCGGCTGGGCGCAGGACCAGATCGAGGGGCGCGCGATCAGCCGCGGCCTCTCGATGGCCGGCGCCCTCCCCCAGCGCCGCCCGCCGCTGCCCCTGCCGAAGCGCGCCGTCCGCGACCTCGCGATCGTCGTCGCCGTGCTGATCGCGGCCGCCGGCATCCTGGCCCCGGCGATGCACATCGAGGTCGTGCCGGCGCTGATGCTGACCGCGCCCTTCCTCACCGTCGCCTGGATCGCGACTCAGAACGCGAGGCTCCCCGCGCGGGAACGGGCGGCGATGGTGGCCCACCGCATGGGCCGCATCGTGATGCGGTCGCTGCCGCGCTCGGCGCCGGAAGCGATGACGCTCGCCTCGGCGGGCTTCATCGGCACCATGCTGGGCGCGCTGCTGCCGACCGACGCGCTCGCATGGACGCTCGGCCTCGGACCGGCCGGCAAGGTGCTGATCATCGCCGCGGTGCCCGCGCTGATCATCCTCGCGGCGCAGATCGCGCTGACGCCCATCGTCGTGGGTGTCTGCCTCGCCGCGTCCTACCAGGCGCTCGGCGCGTTGCCGATCTCGCCGCTCGCGATGGTCATGTCGCTCAGCGTCGGCTGGGCGCTGTCGCTCACCGCCTCCCAGTTCACCGCAGCGCCGCTGATTCTCTCCCGTCTCACGGGAATCCCGACGCTGCGTCTCTCGTGGGGGTGGAACTGGGTCTACAATCTCTCGGTCTACGCCGCCTCGGTGATCTTCATCGGCACCATCGAGACGGTCTTCGTGCCGCTCACACTCGGGTAAAGTCGGCGGGGCGCTTCTCCAGGAAGGCGTTGAGGCCTTCCTGCGCCTCGTCGCCGCCGAGGGCATCGGCGATGCCGGATGCCTCGAGGTCGAGCTGCTCGTCCATCGAGGCGGTCGCCGCGTTGTTCACGAGCGCCTTGCCCCGCGCGATCGCCTGCGCCGGACCCCTGGCGAGTTCGGCCGCCCAGGCCTGCGCGTCGGCGAGCGCGGACCCCGGCTCGGCGAGGCGGTTGACGAACCCCAGCGCGTGAAGCCGCTCGGCCGGCACCCGGTCGCCGGTCCATACCATCTCCTGCACCAGCTGGCGCGGCAGCGCCCTGCCGAAGAAGACGGTCGCCCCGCCGTCCGGCGTCAGCCCGATCTTCACGTAGGCGATCGACATGTAGGACGAGCTCGACGCGACGATGAGGTCCGACGCCGCCGCCAGCGACGCCCCGGCCCCGGCCGCGCCCCCTTCGACCGCCGCGATGATCGGCAGGCGAAGATTGCGCATCGTGCGGATGAGGCCGTGCAGCCTCTCCACGTTGCGCCGGCGGGTGGCGTAGTCGCTGCCGACGCGCTCCTTCAGGCTCTGGATGTTGCCGCCGGAGCAGAAGAACCCGCCGGCCCCCGTCAGCACCACGGCGCGCACCGCCGGGTCCGCCTCCGCCGCCTTCAGCGCATCGGTGAGGCCGACGTAGACCTCCTCCACGAGGGAGTTGCGGCTCGCCGGGTCGTTGTTGACGAGCGTCAGGACGGCGCCGTCCTGGTGGGTTTCGACACGTGCCATCGGGGTCTTCCCGTCGTTGTTGGGGGCATGGGGCCCCGGTTAGAACTGCGCCTCGTTGGTCAGGACCACGGTGCCCGCCGCATGGAACATGCCGCCGACACCGTGCGCGACGGAGATCTTCGCGCCCGGCACCTGCGCCGGCGAGATGCCGCGCATCTGCCTGACGCTCTCCTGCAGCGCGAACATGCCGTACATGCCCGAGTGCTGGTAGGAGAGCCCGCCGCCGTTGGTGTTGAGCGGCAGCTTGCCGCCCGGCCGCGTGTTCCCCTCGGCGATGAAGGGCCCGCCCTCGCCGCGCCCGACGAAGCCGAGGTCCTCGAGCCCGTAGACCGGCAGGTGGGCGAACGCGTCGTAGATCATCAGGTGGTCGACGTCGGCATGGGTGATCCCGGCCGACTCGAACGCCGCCTTCCCGGAGACGCGGAAGGCTCGGGAGGAGGTGAAGTCCTCCATCTGCGAGATCATCGCGGTCTCCGCGCTCTCTCCCGCGCCGCGCACGTAGACGGGCTTCGTGGGGAAGTCCCTGGCGCGGTCGGACTTCGTGAGGATCAGCGCCCCGCCCGCGTCCGTCACAAGGCAGCACATGAGGATGCGGAAGGGGTCGGCGATCATCTTGGAGTTCAGGACGTCGTCGACGGTGATCGGATCGCGGTACATCGCGCGCGGGTGGAAGGCGGCCCACTCGCGCTGCACCACGGCAACCGTCGCGAGCTGCTCCAATGTCAGCCCGGTCTCCTTCATCATCCGCATGACCGGGATTGTGAAGCGCGTCGGCGGGAGGGTGACGCCGTAGGGTGCCTCGAAGTTGAGCTGGTTCGCGGACGGGAAGATCGCCCGCATCAGCCGCCCGACCTGGCTGCGCCCGCTCTCGCCATGGGTGATGAGCGCGGTGGTGCAGAGCCCCGACTCCAGCGCCGCCACGGCGTGGCGCACATGGACCATGAAGGAGCAGCCGCCGACGGACGTGCCGTCCACCCAGGTCGGGTTGAGGCCGAGGTGCTGGACCACGTCCGACGGGTCCTGACCGGCGGTTGCGAGGCCGTCGATGTCCTGCAGCGTCAGACCGCAGTCGTCGAGCGCGTTGAGGGCGGCGTCGGCGTGCAGGGAGAGCTGGGAGAGCTCGGGCACCTTGCCCATCCTGGTGGACTCGGCGGCCCCGACGATGGCGACGGATCCGGGGGTCATTCGGCCGCCCCCCTCGCCGGACGCCACTGCGGCAGGGCGATCTCGTCGGACAGCTCCTCGAACGTCACCTCGAGCGGCATGTCGAGCGCGACAGCCTCGTGTGTCGGCTCCACTTCGAGGATGTTGCCCATCATCCTGACCCCCTCCTCCAGCTCGACCACGGCGACGATGAAGGGCGGCGTGAAGCCGGGCGCCTTCATGTGGTTGATGACGTAGCTGTGCAGCTTGGCGCGTCCGGACGCCTTCACCACCGCAACGTCGCGCGAGCCGCAGTGCGGGCAGAAGAAGCGCGGCGGGAAGTAGGTGTGGCCGTGCGGCGTGCAACGCTGGAGGCGAAGCTCGCCCGCCTTCGCCCCCTCCCAGAAGTGCGCCGTCTCCGGCGTGATCGTCGGCAGTACCCGGTCGGACATCCTCGGCTCCCTCAGATCGGGTCCCAGCAGAAGACGTCGCCGGACCTCTCGTTTGGCACGAACTGGGGCGCCATCGCCGCGAACGCGGTCGACAGCACCGTCTCGGGCGTCCACCCCTCGGCCGTATGGACCGAGCGGATCGGCCGCGGCTGGCTGAAGAGGTAGATCTCGTTGGCGCGCACGCCGAAGATCTGCGCCGTGATGTCCTTCGCCCGGTCGGAGGCGAGCGCCGTCACGACGGCGGCGATCTTCTCCGGCTTCATCGTCTTGAGCCGCTCGACGCGCTGGGCGTCCTCGTCGCTCTTGACCGGGATGGAGCTCGTCATCCGGCTCCATGCGAAGGGCGCGATGCAGTTGGAGGTGACGCCGAAGCGCTGCATGTCGAGCGCGATGGACTTCGACAGCCCGGCGATGCCGAGCTTGGCGGCCGAGTAGTTCGCCTGCCCGAAGTTCCCGATCAGCCCCGAGGTCGAGGTGAAGTGGATGTACCGCCCCGACTGCTGCTGCCGGAAGAACGGCGCCGCCGCGCGGGAGGTGTTGAAGGAACCTTTCAGGTGGACGTCGACGACCGCGTAGAAGTCCTCCGGCGTCATCTTGTGGAAGATCACGTCGCGCAGGATCCCGGCGTTGTTCACCACCGCGTCGATGCGCCCGAAGGTGTCGACGGCCTGCTGCACCATCGCCTCGGCGCTGGCGTAGTCGGCGACCGAACCGGTGTTGACGGCGGCCTCGCCTCCGGCCTCGCGGATGAGGTTCGCGACCTCCTCCGCGGGGGTCTCGCCGGTGACGTCGCCTTCCATCGAAGCGCCGAGGTCGTTGACGATCACGGCCGCGCCGTGGGCGGCCATCATGATCGCGATTTCACGGCCGATGCCGCGGCCCGCGCCCGTCACGAGCGCGACCTTGCCGGCCAGGAGCTGGCTGGCGCCCATCCTCGTCCTCCCCGTCCCAGGCGCTACCGCGCCGTCGCTCGCGGCGGTCCTATGCCGCCAGCTTGTTTAATAGCATGCATGCGTAATATTCTGCGGCGGCCCGCGCAAGTCGGGCCGTTGAAAGGATGTTTGGGGATGGCCGCACCGACGCTCCACCGTCGCAGAGCGCGACTTCGCCTGCCGAGCGGCGCCGCCTTCCGGGGGCTCTAGGGATGGACGTCAGCGAGGCGGTGGCGCGCCGCATCTCCGTGCGCGCCTTCCTGGAGCGCCCGGTTCCGGGCGAGATCATCCACCGCGTCATCGCCGAGGCGGCGCGAGCGCCTTCGGGCGGGAACCTCCAGCCCTGGCACATCGACATCGTGGCGGGCGAGGCGATGGCCCGCTTCCGGGCGATGATGAAGGACGTCCTCGCCGAGCACCCCCGCGGCGAGCCGGAGCGGGAGTACAGCGTCTACCCGCCGGACCTCACGCCGCCTTATTCGGACCGGCGATTCGACGTCGGCGAGACGATGTACGCCACGATGGGCATCGTGCGGGAGGACAAGAAGGCGCGTGGCGCCTGGTTCCGGCGCAACGCGGACTTCTTCGGCGCGCCGATGGCCCTCTTCTGCACGGTCGACCGGCAGATGGGCCCGCCGCAGTGGTCCGATCTCGGCATGTACCTGCAGACGGTGATGCTGCTGCTTCAGGCCGAGGGCGTCTCCACCTGCGCGCAGGAATACTGGTCGGCCTATCCGAGGGCGGTCGGCAAGTTCCTCGGGACGCCGCCGGAGCGGATGCTCTTCACCGGCATCGCGATCGGCTACGCCGACCCCGACCACCCGGCCAACACCCACCGCGCCCACCGCGCCGCGCTCGCCGACTTCGCCACCTTCCACGGCGTGTAGGCCGCCGGCGGCACGGCACCCCGAGATGTCTGCCGTAGCGTTGGTGTTCGCCGGTGCACCCCGCAGCGGTCGTGCCGCCGTCAGCGCCTCGCGAGGCCGTAGAGCGCGCGGCGGTCCCGGACGCCTTCCAGGTTGAAGGCGCCGCGCAGGACGAAACGGTCCGGCGCGAGGTCGGCGACCGGCGCGGAGACCAGAACGGGCTCCCGCAGCATCTTGGTGAGCGCCTCGATCCGGGCGACCATGTTGACCGTCGGGCCGATCACCGAGAACGACAGGCGGCGGGGCGTCCCGATGTTGCCGAAGCGCACGTCGCCGACGGCGAGGGCGATCCCGACCAGCCCCTCCCGCGCCGACGCCACCATGACGGGCGGCGAGTCGCTGGTGAGGATGCGCCGGCGGATCTTGGCGAGACGCTCCAGGCTCTCGTCGAGCGCCCGCAGCGCGCGGCGGATGCCGTCGTCCTCGATCGGGAAGATCGCCAGCACCGCGTCGCCGATGAAGTCCAGCACCTGGCCGCCCGCGTCGCCGACGGCGCCCGCCGTCGCCTCGAACACCTCGTTGAGGAAGGCGATCGTCTCGTCGAGGGTCAGCTCCTCGGCCAGCGGGGTGAAGGCGCGCATGTCGCTGTACCAGATCGCCGCCGGGATGACCTCCGCGTCGCCGCGGCGGATCGCGCCGTCGAGCACCCGCCCGGCCGCGAGCGGGCCGAGGTAGGTCCGCGCCAGCGCCTCCGCCGACGACGTCTCGTTGAGGGCGCGGAAGGCGAGCGCGAGGGTCGGGCGAAGGTCCATCACCGCGTCGAGCGTCGCCTTGTCGAACCCGCCGGGCGCGCGGGTGCAGAAGCTGAAGAAGACGCCCCGCATCACGCCGTGGTCGATGTGGCCGCGGCCGAACTTCGTGATCGTGCCGACATAGTCGGTGAAGCCCTCGTCGCGCAGGCTGGCGAGGTGGGCGTAGGGCTGCTCCGGCTGCGTCAGGTCCGCGCGGTAGAACTCGATCTCGTTCTCGACGATGTAGCGCAGGACGCTGTTGGTGCCGTCGCGCCGCTCGTTGTCGGCATGGGACATGGCGCCGCTGTCGAGCGGCTCCCCCTTCGTCCAGGTGATGTACTGCGCGTAGGTGAGAGGATCGAGCGCGCGCCAGGCGACGGACAGGCGCGAGACGTCGAGGCCCGCCTCGCCCAGCTTGTCGCCGAGCGCGGTGAGGAGTTCCCCGCCGTCGCGAGCCTCCAGCGCCTTGTCGGTCAACCAGTGCTGCAGGTCGCGGACCTCCAGCTCGCAGTCGACTAGAGACACGAGAAGAGCTCCGGCGGGTCGGAAATGCCGTCGATCTCAGGCCGTCCCACGCTCATCCACCCCTTGCCAGCCAGACGCGCCACCGCGTCGGTCACCAGAATCGGCACGCCGAACGTCTTCGTCAGCCGCTCGATCCGGGACACGCGGTTCACCGTCGTGCCGATCGCGGAGAATGCCATGCGTTCGGTAATTCCGATATTGCCATAGACGACACTGCCGATGTCCATGGCAACGCCGATCAATTCGGCAAGGTCTTTCCGGTCGCCGATGACGTCGGCGTGGCGCATGCGGAAATCGTCGAGGCGGGTGCGGATCTCGGACGTCGCGGCGAGGGCGCGGGTGACGCCATCGCCCTGTGGAAAGATCGCCAGCACCGCGTCGCCGATATAGTCGAGCACGTCGCCGCCATTTTCGACGACGGGCCGCGCGGTGACGGCGAAGAAGTCGTTGAGGAACGGCAGGTAGCGGTCGGTGCCGAGGCGCTCGCAGAGCGCCGTCGAGCCGCGCAGGTCGCAGTACCACACCACCGCGTCGATCGTGTCGCCATGGCCGAGCAGGATCTCGCCGTCGAGGACGCGGTCGCCGGCGGTGCGCGGGAGGTAGGTCCGCGCCAGGCTGCTGCCGATCTCCTTCTGCATGGTGGAGCGGACGGAAAGGGCGAGCATGTACCGGATCCGCCCGAGCGCCGCCATTTCGGCATCGCTGAAGCCGTCCGGAGCGTCGGACGCGAAGGAGATCATCACCCCGCCGCCCGGCCGCATGACATGGACCTGCGGGCCGAAGCCGATCCGGGCGAGGAAATAGTCCGTCAGCCCCTCCGCCGCGAGGCGGTCCAGGATGGGGAAGCGGAACGGCGCGTTGGCGCCGACGAGGCGGCACCGGTAGGTGTCGTCCGGCACGCCGAGGAGGTAGGCGATCGGCGAGGTGCGGAACTCCTCGGAGTTCGGCCCGTCGGCATGGGTCCGGTTCTCCTCCGTGACGCCGGAACTCAGCGTCCACAGGAGCGTGCGGCTGTTGAAGACCGGATCGAGCCGGCGCCACGCGATCTGGACCCGTGCGACCGAAAGGCCGGCGGCGCGGGCCCGAACGGCAAACCCGGCCAGGAGGTCCCTGGCGGGGATGTCCTCGATCGCGGCGAAGGCGAGGAACTTCTCCAGTTCCTCGATCGCCGCGGCGTAGGTGTAGGCCGCCGCGTCGCGGCCCCGCTCAGGCGCGTTCATCGCCGGAGCGGACCGGAAGCGCGGGGCGGCAGACGCCCGCGGCTGTCAGGCCACGCGGCCGTGGCAATGCTTGTACTTCTTGCCCGAACCGCAGGGGCACGGCTCGTTGCGGCTGACCTTGCCCCACGTGGCGGGGTCGGTCGCCGACCGCTCGGCACCGGCGCGCTTGGCCGCACGCGCCTCGCGGGCCTCCGCGGCGTCGCCGGTGTCCGGGGCGCCGGCCAATTCGAGCTCCCCTTCCCCGTCGTCGTCGCCCGTGAGTGGGTCGATGTGGTGCGTCTCGAGCCTGTCGATCTCCTCCTCGGAGGGCATCGGCGGCGGGCCCTCGCGCATCTGGATCTCGATGTGCATGAGCTGGCCGGTGACGGCGGTGCGCAGTTCGACGAGCATCGCCTCGAAGAGGGCGAAGGCCTCGGTCTTGTACTCGTTCAGCGGGTCGCGCTGGGCGTAGCCGCGGAAGCCGATCACCGAGCGCAGGTGGTCGAGCTGGGCGATGTGCTCGCGCCAGAGGTGGTCCAGCGTCTGCAGCAGCACGGACTTCTCGACCTGGCGCCACATGTCGGTGCCGTACTTGGCGACCTTCTTGGCGGCGCCTTCGTCCGCGGCGTTCTTCAGGCGCTCGCGGATCTCCTCGTCGGCGATGCCTTCCTCGTTCGCCCAGTCGATGACCGGGGCGTCGATCCCGAAGACACCCTGCACCTCGTCGTGGAGGCCCTTGGTGTCCCACTGCTCGGGATAGGCCTTCTCGGGGATGTGCTTGGCGACGATGGCGTCCACCACCTCGTGGCGCATCCCGTTGATGGTTTCGCGGACTTCCTCGTCCTGCATCAGCTCGCGGCGCTGCTCGAAGATGACCTTGCGCTGGTCATTCATCACGTCGTCGTACTTGAGGACGTTCTTGCGCGCGTCGAAGTTTCGCGCCTCGACCTTCTGCTGCGCCTTCTCGAGCGCGCGGTTGATCCAGGGGTGAACGATGGCCTCACCCTCTTCCAGCCCGAGGCGCTTCAGCATGCCGTCCATGCGCTCGGAGCCGAAGATGCGCATCAGGTCGTCCTGCAGGGACAGGTAGAAGCGCGAGCGGCCGGGGTCGCCCTGACGGCCGGAACGGCCGCGGAGCTGGTTGTCGATGCGCCGCGACTCGTGCCGCTCGGTGGCGAGCACGAAGAGGCCGCCAGCGTCGAGCGCCTTCTTCTTGGCCTCGGCGACGCGTTCGCGGATGGCGGCTTCCTTCGCCTTGCGCTCCGCGTCCATCTCCTCGCCTTCGGCCAGCACGCCGAGTTCCTCAGTGATCAGCATGTCGGCGTTGCCGCCGAGCTGAATGTCGGTACCGCGGCCGGCCATGTTGGTGGCGATGGTGATCGCGCCCGGCACACCGGCCTGGGAGATGATCTTCGCTTCCTGCTCGTGGAAGCGGGCGTTCAGCACCTGGAAGGCGGGCTTGCCGCCCTTCTCGGTCTCGCCGATCTTGATGGCCGCCTGCGGGTCGCTGAGGTCGCGCTGGCGGAAGCCCTCCTTGCGGAGGCGGTCGGCGAGATATTCGGACTTTTCGATCGACGTCGTGCCGACGAGGATCGGCTGACCCTTGGCGTGCGCGGTGCGGATCTCGTCGACGACGGCCTTATATTTCTCTTCCTGGGTCCGGTAGACCTGATCGTCTTCGTCGACGCGCTGGATCGGCAGGTTGGTCGGGATCGAGACCACGTCCAGCTTGTAGATGTCCATGAACTCTTCCGCCTCGGTGTCGGCGGTGCCCGTCATGCCGGCGAGCTTCTCGTACATGCGGAAATAGTTCTGGAACGTGATCGACGCGACCGTCTGGTTCTCCGGCTGGATCGGCTGCTTTTCCTTCGCCTCCAGCGCCTGGTGCAGGCCCTCGCCGTAGCGGCGGCCCGGCATCATGCGGCCAGTGAACTCGTCGATGATGATCACTTCGCCGTTCTTCACGATGTAGTCGCGGTCGCGCTGGAAGAGGCGGTGGGCGCGCAGGGCCTGCTGGAGGTGGTGCACCACCGAGACGTTCAGCGCGTCGTAGAGCGAGTCGCCCTTGAGGAGGCCTGCCTCGCCGAGGATGCTCTCGAGCTTCTCGTTGCCGGCTTCGGTGAAGTGCGCGGTGCGCTGCTTCTCGTCGACCTCGTAGTCCTCCGGCGTGAGGCGGGGGATGAAGGTGTCGATAGTGTTGTAGAACTCGGACCGGTCCTCGAGCGGGCCGGAGATGATGAGCGGCGTGCGGGCCTCGTCGATCAGGATCGAGTCCACCTCGTCGACGATGGCGTAGAAGTGCGGACGCTGCACCATCTGGCGGATATCGTATTTCAGATTGTCGCGCAGATAGTCGAAGCCGAACTCGTTGTTCGTGCCGTAGGTGATGTCGGCGTCGTAGGCGGCCTTGCGCTCACGGTCCGACTTTCCGTGCACGATGATGCCGGTGCTCATGCCCAGGAAGCGGTAGACCCGGCCCATCCACTCGGCGTCGCGTTCGGCGAGGTAGTCGTTGACGGTGACGACGTGGACGCCCTTGCCGGCGAGCGCGTTGAGGTAGACGGCGAGTGTGGCGACCAGGGTCTTGCCTTCACCGGTCTTCATTTCGGCGATCGAGCGTTCGTGGAGGACCATGCCGCCGATAAGCTGTACGTCATAGTGACGCTGCCCGAGGACGCGTTTGGCGGCCTCGCGGACCGTAGCAAAGGCCGGGACGAGAATGTCGTCCAGGGATTTGCCGCCGGCGAGAGCGGCCTTCAGCTCATCCGTCTTCGCTTTGAGTTCTGCGTCGGAGAGCCGCTCGAACTCGGGCTCAGCAGCATTGATCGCATCCACCCGGCTGCGGTAGCCCTTGACGCGGCGGTCGTTCGCCGAGCCGAAGATGCGTTTGGTCAGGGTGCCGAGCATCCGTGTTGTCCTTACCTTATGCGGAGCGGCGCACGGCCATGATACGAACCGGCGCTGTGGGCGGCAATTGAACGTCTGCCACGCGCGATCGACATATGTTTGGGGCCGAGCCATGTCAAACAAGGCCCCGCCCCGCACCCGAAGGACACCCATAATGATCAAGCGCACGCTGAGTGCGATGGCCGTGTCGGCCCTCATCGCTTCATCCGCCTTTGCGCAGGACACCACGAGCGACACTCCGGCCCCGTCGCCGGACCAGGTGCTCGCCACCGTGAACGGCGACGACATCACCGTCGGTGACGTCGCCTATGCCCGCGAGGCGCTGGGCGATGCCGTCCAGCAGGTGCCTGAGGCGCAGCGCGACGAGATGGTCCTCTCGCTCCTGGTGGACATGGCCCTGATGTCCGACGCCGCGAAGGCCGAGGGCATGGACCAGACCGACGACTTCCAGCGTCGCCTCGAGTTCCAGCGCATGCAGGCCCTCCAGGAGGCCTACATGACGAAGATGGTCCAGGGTGTCGTCACCCAGGACGCCCTCCAGCAGCGCTACGACGAAGAGGTCGCCAAGCTGCCGAAGGAGCAGGTGACGGCGAGCCACATCCTCGTCGAGACCGAGGACGAGGCGAAGGACATCATCAAGCAGCTCGACGACGGCGCCGACTTCGCCGAACTGGCCGAGGAGAACTCCAAGGACCCCGGCTCGGCCCAGAAGGGCGGCTCGCTCGGCAAATTCACCCGCGGGCAGATGGTGAAGCCGTTCGAGGACGCGGCCTTCGCGCTCGAGCCCGGCCAGATCACCGAGGAGCCGGTGCAGTCGCAATTCGGCTGGCACATCATCAAGCTGGAGGACCGCAGCGAGGTCACTCCCCCGCCGCTGACCCAGGTCGCCGGCCAGATCCAGCAGCTTCTGGTGCGTGATGCCTACATCGACGCCGTCGCCAAGCTGAAGGAGAACGCGACCATCGAGACGCCGGACGGCAAGCCCCTGCCGGGCGACGAAAGCGCCGTGCCGGTCCCGGGTTCGACGCAGTAAGGCCCCCCTCCAAGCCGGCGGGCGGCGGGGCGCGACACGCCTCCGCCGCTCGCACGCGGGCGCGCGCCGCGGCGGGCCCGCACATGGCCGCCCGAGCGCCGCAGACCGGTACGAGAGTACCGACGGCATTGCGAAATCGTATACCTTTCTCGCTTTTCGCCGGGGCGTGAATGGCGTATTCGCGACACCGTTGCTGCCCGAGACGAGAGCCATGACCCCATCGCCTTTCGCGCCTGCCGAACTGCCCGAGCCGCCCATGGTGGCGGGCGTCCGCCTCGCTACGGCCGAGGCGGGGATCAAGTACCGCGGACGCACCGACGTCCTCCTGATGGCCTTCGACGAAGGCACCACCGTCGCCGGGACGTTCACCACGTCGCGCTGCCCGTCGGCGCCGGTCGAGTGGTGCCGCATGCAGCTTCCGCGCGGTACGGCGCGCGCCCTCCTCGTCAACTCCGGCAACGCCAACGCCTTCACCGGCAAGAAGGGCCGCGCGGCGACGCAGCTCTCGGCCGAGCTCGCCGCCAAGGCGCTCGGCATCGCCCCGGAGGACGTCTTCCTCGCCTCCACCGGCGTCATCGGCGAGCCGCTGCCGGCAGAGCGCTTCGGCACCGTGATGGACGCCGCCGCCGCCAGGCTCGCCCCGTCCGGCTGGGCCGCCGCGGCCCGCGCCATCATGACCACCGACACCTTCCCCAAGGCCGAAAGCCGCACCGTCACGCTGTCCGGCGGGAGCGTGACGATCACCGGCATCGCCAAGGGCGCCGGGATGATCGCGCCGGACATGGCGACCATGCTGTCGTTCATCGCGACGGACGCCGCCGTCGACGCGCCGACGCTTCAGGCGATGCTGTCGGCGGGCGTGTCGAAGAGCTTCAACAAGATCACCATCGACAGCGACACGTCGACCTCCGACACCGTGCTCGCCTTCGCGACCGGGGCCTCGGGCGCCGCCGTCGCGGCCGGCTCGGCCGACGCCGCCCTCTTCGCCGAGGCGCTGGACAGCCTGCTCCTGTCGCTCGCCCACTGGGTGACCAAGGACGGCGAGGGCTGCACAAAGTTCGTCGCGATCACCGTGGAGGGCGCAGAGAGCGACGCCTCGGCGGGCAAGATCGCCAAGTCGATCGCCGACTCGCCGCTGGTCAAGACCGCCATCGCCGGCGAGGACGCCAACTGGGGCCGCATCGTCATGGCTGTCGGCAAGGCCGGCGAGCCGGCCGACCGCGACCGCCTCGCCATCTGGTTCGACCATGTCCGCGTCGCCGTCGAGGGCGAACGCGACCCGGACTATTCCGAGGCCGCCGCCTCCGAGGTGATGAAGAAGCCCGAGATCGCGATCCGGGTCGACCTCGGCCTCGGCTCCGGCCGGGACACGGTCTGGACCTGCGACCTCACCAAGGAATACGTGGCGATCAACGGGGACTACCGGAGCTGATGCGCCTCGTTCTCGTGGTCGCGGCCGCGCTGGTGGACGGGTCCGGCCGCATCCTCGTGACGCAGCGCCCCGAGGGCAAGTCCATGGCGGGCCTCTGGGAGTTCCCCGGCGGCAAGATCGAGGCGGGCGAGACGCCCGAGGCGGCGCTCTGCCGCGAGCTCGCCGAGGAGATCGGCGTCACGGTGGAGCCGTCCGCGCTCGAGCCGCTGACCTTCGCGAGCCACACCTACGCTGATTTTCATCTGATGATGCCGCTCTACGTGGTGCGGCGCTGGGTCGGAACGCCGGCCGCCCTGGAGGTCGCGGATCTTCAGTTCGTCATGCCTGAAAGGCTCGGCGAACTCGCGATGCCGGAGGCCGACGGCCCCCTCGTTTCGGCAGTTCAGAGCATATTCACCGAGATATCCGCTACTTAAGGCGAACGCCTTGTCGCGTTGAAACGTTGCGTGAATAACAATTCAACGCGCCACACTGGCGACGTATTCCCTGTCCACGACGGGCCGGGTAAGGAGAGCGTGGATGAAGATTGCCCGGCGGCACCTCGTCACCGGCGCTGCGGCGGCTTGGGCCTTGGCTGGCACCGCTGCGGGATGGCCGCGACTTGTCACCCAGGCCTTCGCCAAAGGCCGCGAGCACATCACCATTAATCCCGAGCTATACGGCGAAACGGTCCCGTTCTCCGCGGATCGGCTCCGTGAGCTCGCGCAGGCACTGTCCAAGCAGGACTACAAGGACCGCAGCAGCGAGGTCCCCGCGTCCCTGCGCGACATGGACTATCCGACCTTCCAGCAGATCCGCCCCTGGCAGAAGTGGCCGCAGCCGCTCGGGCCGGACAAGCTCTTCTCGTTCGACGCGCTGATCACCGGCTCGGTCTTCAACCAGCCGGTCGACATCTGGATCGTCGACGGCGACACCGCGCAGAAGGTGGTCTACGACTTCGACAGCTTCTGGGTCGGAGAGCTCGCCGAGGGGAAGCTGCCGAAGGAAAATGTCCCCTTCTCGGGCTTCCGCCTCCACACCGACCTGTCCGGCAACGACTCCATCTCCGAGTTCGCCGTCTTCCAGGGTGCGAGCTATTACCGCGCGGTGGGGCGCGGCGAAACGTACGGGCTCTCGGCCCGCGGCCTCGCCATCGACACCGGCGTGCCGACCGGCGAGGAGTTCCCGGTCTTCCGCACGTTCTGGATCGAAAAAACAAAAGACGGCGATAGCGGAGTCGTCGTACATGCCCTCTTGGATTCTCCATCAACCACAGGCATATATCGGTTCATACTGTCGCCCGGTAACGCCACCTTCGTGGACGTAGAGCTGACGCTCTTCCCGCGCAGGACCATCAAGACGATCGGCTTCGCGCCGTTCTCCTCGATGTTCCTGTTTTCGGGAGTGAATCGCTCGGAATTCAACGACTACCGCGACGCAGTGCATGATTCGGACGGCCTGTCGATCTTCACCGGCGGCGGAGAGTGGCTGTGGCGACCCATCAATAATCCGGGTCGCCTCCAAATCTCCGCTTTCGTGGATGAAAATCCTCGCGGGTTCGGCCTTGTACAACGTAAACGTGAGTTTGCAGACTACGAGGACGCGGAAGCTCGGTACGAGCTCCGGACGTCCGCGTGGGTCGAGCCCCGAGGTGATTGGGGCAAGGGATCGGTTGTGCTGTTCGAGATCCCCACAACCAAAGAGTGGAACGACAACATCGTTGCCTACTGGCAGCCGGCCAATCCGCTGGAAGCCGGGCAACCCTTTGAAATTGCGTACAGAATTCATTGGGAGGACGTCCCCCAGGTCGCATCTCCCGGCCCGCAGGTCATAAACACAAGGATAGGGCGGAACCTTTCGGACGATCGATACCTTTTTGTCGTGGACTACCTCATGCGCGGGACGTCGATGCAGAACCTCGAGATCCGAACGAGTGCCTCGATCGGAACTGTATCCAATCTCGTGAAGTATCCAGTGCCTGTGAGGGACGTCCTTAGAATCACTTTCGAGTTGGATCCCAAGGACGCCGATCTCGTCGAGATCCGGCTAGCACTCGAACCGGAAGATGGACCTCCAGGCGAGCGATGGCTTTACCGATGGACACGCTAGGACCGATACAGCGACTGAACTCGACGCCGGCGGAAGCTCCGCTGGCGATGCCGGAACAATCCTTCCAGAGGCGCGGCTTCCCCGCGCATCACGCCACGCGTCCCAGTCTGCGCACCATCGCAGCCCGCGCGACGCTGGTGATCGTGACCCTGTCGCTCGCCGTCTTCGGTGTCAGCGAGATGTACGCCGTCGCCAAGGTCGGCGGCATGGCCGCCCTCGAGTGGGTGCTCCTCATCGCCTTCACGGCCGCCTTCGGCTGGATCGCCTTCAGTGCCGCCAACGCGCTCGCCGGCGTCTTCTCGCCGCGCGGCCGGAATGAGGACATCGACGCTCCCGGCGGCCTGACAGCCATCGTCATGCCCGTCTACAACGAGGACCCGCGCGACACCTTCTCGGCCATCGCCGCGATGGTGAACGACCTGCCCAAGCAGCTGCGCACCTCGTTCGAGGTCTTCGTCATTTCCGACACGACGAACCCGGAGACGTGGATCGCCGAGGAGCGCGCACTCGCCATCCTGCGCGCCAAGTGCGGTCCCACGCGCGTCTGGTACCGTCGCCGTCGCGACAACGCGCACCGCAAGGCCGGCAACGTGGCCGACTTCGTGCGCCGCTGGGGCGGCCGCTACGAGCACATGGTCATGCTCGACGCGGACAGCCTCATGACCGGCATGTGCCTCGCCAAGCTGCGCGCGGCGATGATCGCCGATCCCAGGGCCGGCATCATCCAGACCTGCCCGTCGCTGATCGGCGGCGCGACGCCGTTCGCACGCGCCCAGCAGTTCGCCAACACCGTCACCGGCCCGGTCGTCTCGCACGGCATCGCCGCATGGCAGGGCGAGGACGGCAACTACTGGGGCCACAACGCGATCATCCGCATGACCGCCTTCGCGAGCGCGGCCGGTCTGCCGAGCCTCCCCGGCAAGCCGCCGTTCGGCGGCTCGATCCTCAGCCACGACTTCGTCGAGGCCGCGTTGATCCGCCGCGCCGGCTGGACCGTCACCATGCGGGCCGACATCACCGGCTCCTACGAGGGCGCGCCGACCGACCTCTTCGGCGTCATCAAGCGCGACCGCCGCTGGGCGCAGGGCAACCTGCAGCACGCCCGGCTGATCGGCGCCGCCGGTCTCGCCTTCTGCTCGCGCCTGCACTTCGCGATCGGCATCCTCGCCTACGTGATGAGCCCGGTGTGGCTCTTCCTGCTGCTGACCGGTGTGGCCCTCTCGGTCCAGGCCACGCTGATCAGGCCGGAGTACTTCCCGTCGAACTTCGCGCTGTTCCCCACCTGGCCGGCGTTCGACGCCGACCGGATGGTCACCCTCTTCATCATCTCGCTGGTGGTGCTGCTGCTGCCGAAGATGATCGCGATGGTGAACGCGCTGTTCGACCGTGACCTTCGCCGCGGCTGCGGCGGGCCCGTCGGCGTCGTCGGCTCCACCTTCCTGGAGCTGCTGATCTCGACGCTGATCGCGCCGATCATGATGATCGCGCAGACCGGCATCGTCATGTCGATCCTGCTGGGCCGCGCCGTCGGCTGGCTGCCGCAGGCGCGCAAGGGAGCAAGCGTGAGCTGGCTCGCGGCCACCCACTTCCACCTCGTCCACATGGCGTGCGGGCTGGTGCTGGGTGCGATCGCGCTGATCCACTCCCCCACCCTCGCGGCGTGGATGTCGCCGACGCTGTTCGCGCTGATCCTCGCGGTGCCGATCTCGAAGGGCTGCGGCTCGTTCTGGCTCGGCCGCAAGCTGCGGCGGGCGCACATGATGCTGACGCCGCAGGAGAGCCGTCCGCCCGAGGTGCTGCGCATGGCCCGCCGCGAGGCCCACGCCTTCCCGGCGAGCCTGCCGCGCGACGCGCTCATCACGCTCGCCGAGGATCCGATGCTGTGCGACGCCCACCTCGGTTCGCTGGAGCCGGAACTGCGCGGCCGCGGCAGCTTCGACCCCACGCGCGCCCTCGCCGCCGCGAAGCTCGGCGAAGCGCAGAGCCTCGAGGAGCTGGCGAGCTGGCTCGCCCCGTCGGAGCGCATGCTGGTGCTCTCTGACACGAACCTCCTCGACCGCGCGCTTCAGCTTGCCAAGGCCCGGGCCATCAACGCCAAGGCCGCCTGACGGCAGCGCAGTCGCGACGGTCCATCGGTCCAAGACAAAAGGGCGGCACCCCGGGGTGCCGCCCTTTTCATTTGCCTGCTGCACTGTTCGTCTGCCCGGTGCCCGATGATTGGGCACCGATGCCTTCCCCCGTGCCGGACCGGCCGGGTCAGATCGAGGCGTGCGTCTCGTTGTCGTTGGGATGGGGGGCCGCAGGGCGGTAGCCGGAGAAGCGCGCCCGCGCCGCGTCGACCCGGTGCTGGTTGCGCACCGCCCACGCGCCCAGCGCCTCCAGCGGCGACAGCAGGTCCATGCCGAGATCGGTGAGCTCGTAGTCGACGCGCGGCGGAATCGACGGCGTGACCGTGCGCTGCACGAACCCGTCCCGCTCGAGGTCACGCAGCGTCGAGGTCAGCATCTTCTGGCTGATATCCTCGATCTCCCGCTTCAGGTCGGAGAAGCGGCGTGGCCCGTCGGCAAGGCGGGTGACGATCAGGACCGTCCATTTCCCGCCGATTCTGGACAGCAGCTCCTTCACTGGCCGGCAGCAGGTGCCTCTGAACTCGAACTCCGGTTCCTTCGGTGCGCCCATGGTTACCTCAAAGTGCCGTCTTGTCGGGATCGTCCTAACATATAAGTCGTGAGGCGGTCACTTTACGATACCGGGGTTACCGATGAAAACCGTTACCGTCCTCGTAGGCAGCGAGCGCAAGGGGTCGATCAACCTCGCACTCGCCCGCGCGATCGAGAAGCTGGCCGCCGGCCGGATGAAATTCAAGTTCATCCCCCTCGGCGACCTGCCGATGTACAACGACGACCTGTGGGCCACCCCGCCCGCCTCGGTCGTCGCCTTCAAGGAAGTGATCGCCCAGTCCGAAGCGATCCTCTTCGTCACGCCGGAGTACAACCGCACCATTCCGCCGCTGCTGGCCAACGCCATCTCGTGGGCGTCCAAGCCGTACGGCAAGAATGTCTGGGTCGGTAAGCCCGTCGCGATCACCGGTACCACCCCGGGCGCACTCGGCACAGCCGTCGCGCAGTCGCACCTCCGCTACGTCGCCACGGTGCTCGACATGATCGTCCTCGGCCAGCCCGAGGTCTACTTCCAGATGAAGCCTGGCCTTATCGACGAGAACGCCGACGTCACCGACGAGACGACCAAGGCTTTCCTGCAGGCGTTCGTCGACAAGTTCGACGCGTTCCTCGACCGCGTCGCCCTCCCGGTCGCCGAGACCGCCTGACACCCTGCGAAACCGGTCCGGCGGCGGCGCACGAAATTCGTGACGAAACCCGTCGCCGAGACCAGCCTCGATAAGGCATGGTTTGTGCGTTGCAGTGAAGTGTGAAAGACACAGACTGCGTTCACGACCGAAGAGACCCATGTCGATCAAGGCCGCAATTTACCACCTGACGCACTACAAGTACGATCGCCCGGTGACGCTTGGGCCCCAGATCGTGCGTCTGCGTCCGGCACCGCATTCGCGCACGCGCGTGATCTCGCATTCCTTGAAGATCTCGCCGGCGAACCACTTCATCAATCACCAGCAGGACCCGTACGGGAACTGGATGGCCCGGCTCGTCTTCCCGGAGCCGGTGCGCGAATTCAAGATCGAGGTCGACGTCGTCGCCGACATGTCGGTCTACAACCCGTTCGACTTCTTCGTCGAAGAGAGCGCGGAGAACTATCCCTTCGCCTACAGTCCGGACATCGCGGACGACCTGTCCATCTACCTGCAGACCGATCCGGCCGGGCCGAGGCTCAGGGCATTCCTCGACAGCGTCGACCGGCGGCCCCGCCGCATTGTCGACTTCCTGGTGGAGATGAACCAGAAGGTCGCGAACGCCGTCGGCTACATCATCCGGATGGAGCCCGGCGTGCAGACGCCGGAGGAGACGTTCACCACCGGCAAGGGCTCCTGCCGCGACTCCTCGTGGCTGCTGGTCCAGGCACTGCGGCACCTCGGCATCGCCGCGCGCTTCTGCTCCGGCTACCTCATCCAGCTCAAGCCCGACATCAAGGCTCTCGACGGGCCGGCCGGCACGGACGTCGACTTCACCGACCTCCACGCCTGGTGCGAGGCCTATATCCCCGGCGCGGGCTGGGTCGGCCTCGATCCGACGTCCGGGCTGCTGACGGGCGAGAGCCACATCCCGCTGGCAGCGACGCCGCACTACAAGAACGCCGCGCCGATCACCGGCATGGCGACCTTCGCCGAGGTCGAATTCTCGTTCGACATGAAGGTCTACCGCGTCGCCGAGCACCCGCGGATCACCAAGCCGTTCAACGACGAGTCGTGGGCCGCCCTCAACACCCTCGGCAAGAAGGTCGACGAGGCGCTGAACGCCGGCGACGTCCGCCTCACGATGGGCGGAGAGCCGACGTTCGTGTCCATCGACGACTACGAGTCGGACGAGTGGAACTCCGCCGCCGTCGGGCCGCAGAAGCGCGAACGGGCGGACGACCTCATCCGCCGCCTGCGCGAAAAGTTCGCGCCGAACGGATTCCTCCACTACGGCCAGGGCAAGTGGTACCCCGGCGAGACGCTGCCGCGCTGGACCTTCTCGCTCTACTGGCGCCGTGACGGCGTGCCGCTGTGGGATGACCCGAACCTCATCGCCCGCGAGGGCGCCCAGACCGGTGTCCAGTCGAAGGACGCCGAGGCACTGCTGGGCAACATCGCCGACACTCTCGGCATCGACGGGGACTTCGTCGTCCCCGCCTTCGAGGACCCGGCCGAGTGGATCCTGCGGGAGGCGAACCTTCCCGACAACGTCACCCCGGAGAACTCCGAACTGGAGGACGCCGAGGCGCGGGCCCGCATCGCCAAGGTGTTCGACCGCGGCCTCACGTCGCCGGCCGGCTACATCCTTCCGGTGCAGCGCTGGCAGAGCCGATCCCTGGCGGGGCGGTGGATGTCGGAGCGCTGGCGCACTCGGCGCGGGCGCCTCTTCCTCGTGCCGGGCGATTCCTCGATCGGCTACCGCCTGCCGCTGAACGCCCTGCCCCACCTGACGCCGGCGCAGTACCCCTATATCAACGTCGCCGACCCGACGATCCCGCTGGACACGCTGCCGGACTACCGCGACCCCGACGCCGTCGCCGCCGGCGCGGAGGGCCAGCAGGTAGCCCGCTTCACCGCGGCCTCCCCGGCGCAGACCCTCATCGGCCAGCACCTCGGCCCGGAGATCGACGGCTACGTCCGCACCGCGCTGGCGGTCGAGCCGCGCGACGGGCGACTTTGCGTCTTCATCCCGCCGACGGAGCGCGTGGAGGACTACCTCGAGCTCCTCGCCGCGGTCGAGGCCGCCGCGAAGCGCCTCGGCACCCCGGTGCACATCGAGGGATACGCGCCGCCGACCGACTCGCGCCTCAACGTGATCCGCGTCGCACCGGACCCCGGCGTCATCGAGGTCAACATCCAGCCTGCCCACTCCTGGGACGACTGCGTTGCGATCACCGAGGGCGTCTACGACGCGGCCCGCCACGCGCGCCTCGGCGCCGACAAGTTCATGGTCGACGGGCGCCACACCGGCACCGGGGGCGGCAACCACGTCGTCGTCGGCGGGTCGACGACGATGGACTCGCCGTTCCTGCGCCGGCCGGACCTCATCCGCAGCCTCGTCCTGCACTGGCAGCGCCATCCGTCGCTCAGCTACCTGTTCTCGGGCCTCTTCATCGGCCCGACGAGCCAGGCGCCGCGCGTCGACGAAAACCGCGCCGACCATCTCTACGAGCTGGAGATCGCGCTGGCGCAGATGCCGTCCCCGCACGAAGGCAACCCCCCGCCGCTGCCCTGGCTGACGGACCGGCTGCTGCGCAACATCCTGGTGGACGTCACCGGCAACACCCACCGCTCCGAGATCTGCATCGACAAGCTCTACTCGCCGGACGGCCCCACCGGGCGCCTCGGCCTCATCGAGTTCCGCGGCTTCGAGATGCCGCCCGACGCGCGCATGAGCCTCGCCCAGCAGGTGCTGCTGCGCGCCCTGATCGCGCGGATGTGGCAGAACCCGGTCTCCGGCCGCCTCACCCGCTGGGGCACGACGCTGCACGACCGCTTCATGCTGCCCCACTATATCTGGGAGGACTTCCTCGAGGTCCTCGCGGACCTGCGCGAGCATGGTTTCGAGCTACGTCCGGAGTGGTACGAGGCGCAGGCCGAGTTCCGCTTCCCCTTCTGCGGCGAGGTCGAGATCGACAACGCCCACCTCGAGGTGCGTCAGGCGCTGGAGCCCTGGCATGTCCTCGGCGAGGTCGGCGCGATCGGCGGGACGGTGCGCTACACCGACTCCTCGTCCGAGCGCGTGCAGGTGAAGCTCTCCACCACCGATCCGGACCGCTACACCGTCGCCTGCAACCAGCGGCGGGTGCCGATGACGCCGACCGGCAGCAACGGCGTCTCGGTCGCCGGCGTGCGCTACAAGGCATGGCAGCCGCCGATGGCGCTGCACCCGGTGCTCCCGGTCAACGCGCCGCTGACGTTCGACATCTTCGACAACTGGACCGGCCGGGCCGTCGGCGGCTGCGTCTACCACGTGGCGCATCCGGGCGGGCGCGCGCACGAGACGTTCCCCGTCAACGGCTACGAGGCGGAATCGCGTCGCCTTGCACGGTTCGAGGCGCGCGGACATACTCCCGGCATCTACGCACCGCCCCCCGAGGTCCCGCATCCGGAGTTTCCCCTGACGCTCGATCTGCGACGCACATACGGCTACTAGCCGATGGCTGTGCCCGACGACGCACCGGATGATGACGACGCCGTCGGACGCCTCCTGTCCGGTTACCGGACGCACAAGGACGTGCCGGACGAGCTGCTGGAGGCCGACGGGTCGATCCGTCCGGTGTGGAAGAGCTTCATCGAGGCCGTCGCGCGGATGGACGCGGACGAGCTGCGCGCCCGGCAGGCGCGCGGCGACCAGTACCTGCGCGACGCCGGCGTCTACTACCGCCAGTACGGTGCCACGGAGGCGGCCGAGCGGGACTGGCCGCTCTCCCACGTCCCGGTCCTGATCGACGAGGACGAGTGGGCCGAGATCGGCGAGGGCCTCGTCCAGCGCGCCGAGCTGCTGGAGCGGATCATAGCCGACGTCTACGGTCCGAACCGGCTCGTGGAGCGCGGCCAGCTTCCGCCGGCGCTGCTCGCCCAGAACCCGGAGTGGCTCCGCCCGCTGGTCGGTGTCACCCCGCGCGGCGGGCACTTCCTGCACTTCCTCGCGTTCGACATCGGGCGCGGGCCGCAGGGCCAGTGGTGGGTGCTGGGCGACCGCGCGCAGGCCCCATCCGGCGCGGGCTTCGCGCTGGAGAACCGCATCGCGACGACGCGGATCTACGCCGACCACTTCGCGCGGGCGAACGTGCACCGCCTCGCCGGATTCTTCCGCGCCTTCCGCGACGCGCTGATCAACCTGCGCGACTCGGAGCTGTCGCGCGTCGGCATCCTGACGCCGGGCCCGCTCAACGACACCTATTTCGAGCACGCCTATATCGCCCGCTACCTCGGCTTCATGCTGCTGGAGGGCGACGACCTGACCGTGGTGCACGGGCGCCTGATGGTGCGCACCGTCGCCGGGCTTCAGCCGGTGAGCGTGCTGTGGCGGCGGCTCGATTCGGTCTGGGCCGATCCGCTGGAACTGGAGGAGACGTCGGCCATCGGCACGCCCGGCATGCTGGGCGCGGTGCGCACCGGCGGCGTGACGCTCGTCAACGCGCTCGGCTCCGGCGTCCTGGAGACGCGCGCTCTGCTCGCCTTCATGCCGCGCCTCGCCGAGACGCTGCTGGGGGAGCCGCTGCGCCTTCCCAACATCGCCACCTGGTGGTGCGGGCAGGACGAGGAGCGGGACTACGTCAAGGCGAACGCCCACCGGATGACCATCGGCAACGCCTTCGCGACGCGGCTCCTCTTCGACCTCGACGACGTCTCGGTCCCGCCGGCGACGGACCCGGCGGCGCGTCTCGCTCTCGGCCAGTGGATCGAGCGCCACGCCGAGCAGCTCGTGGCGCAGGAGACCGTGACGCTCTCCACCACGCCGGCCCTCGACGACGGCCGCCTCGTGCCCCGGCCGATGAGCCTGCGCGTATTCCTGGCGCGCACCCGCGACGGGTGGTCGATCATGCCCGGCGGTTTCGCCCGGATCGGCCCGGCATCCGACGCGGTCACGCTGACGATGCAGAACGGCGGCTCGGCGGCGGACGTGTGGGTCGTCAGCAAGAGCGACGTCGCCACGGAATCGATGCTGGCGTCACCGACGGGTCCCTACCTGCGCCAACAGCAGTCGATGCTGCCGAGCCGCGCGGCGGACAGCCTCTACTGGCTCGGCCGCTACGTCGAGCGGGCGGAGTACCGGGTGCGGCTCCTGCGCGCGCACCATGTGCGCGTATCAGAGTCGATCTCGGAGGACATGCCGCTGCTTCGCCGGTCGGCCGAGTACCTCACCTGGCTCGGCAGCGACCCGAGCCAGCCGATCCCCGACGGGGTCCGCTCGACGCTGGAGTCGGCCGCACGCGCGGCGTCCAACGTGCGGGACCGCTTCTCGGTCGACGGCTGGACCGCGCTCGACGAGCTGTCGAAGACGGTTCAGAAGCTCGCCGACCGGCCCGGCTTCGGCGACGACACCGCGCGGGCGCTCAGCCTCATACTGCGCAACCTCTCCGGCTTCACCGGCCTCGTCTACGACAACATGTACCGGTTCAGCGGCTGGCGCTTCATGTCGATCGGGCGCTCGCTGGAGCGCGCGCTGTCGCTCACCGGCCTCCTGTCGCAATTTGCCGACGAGGACGCGCCGGACGGGGCGCTGGACCTCGCGGTCGAGGTGGCGGACAGCGAGATGAGCCACCGCCGCCGCTACGCCGTCTCCACCAACCGCGCGACGGTGGTCGACCTCCTCGCGCTCGACCCTCTCAACCCCCGGTCGATCATCTACCAGCTGAACGAGATCTGGTCGCACCTCGGCTATCTGCCCGGCGGCGAGACGACGCGGCAGCTTTCCCCGCTGCAGCGCGCCGCGCTACAAACACGCACCAACGTGGCGGTCCAGACTCCCGAAGGCCTCGACCAGACGGCCCTCAGCGAGCTGGAGGGGGACATTGCCACGATGTCCGATCTCGTCGGGGAGACCTACTTCAGGTAGCGATGCAGTACGACGTCTCCCTCAGCGTGGCCTACCGCTTCGACAACGCCGCCAGCGCGAGCCGCAACATCGTGCGCCTCATGCCGGCCGACCTCGTCGGCGAGCAGCGTCTCGTCGCCGGCACGCTGAGCGTCACGCCGACGCCGACCGAGTGGGTGAACCGCACCGACTACTTCCGCAACTCCACGGTGGAGGTCGCCTTCCACGAGGCACACCGGGACATCACCTTCTCCGTCACCTCGCGCGTCAACCGCTACGAACGCAGCCGCCGGCTCGACATGTCCCCGCCCGTCGGCAAGCTCGTGCACGACATCAACGCCTATCGCCGCCTGGACGCGGCGTCGCCGCACCACTTCGTGGGCCCGTCGCGCCGGGTGCCGATCGCCGCCGAGACGACGGAATACGGCCAGGACATCGCCGGCGACGCGGGAAGCGTCCTCGAGGCGGTCGAGGCGATCGGCCAGGCGATCCACCGCGACTGGCAGTACAAGCCGGGAGCGACGACCGTCGAGACGCCGACCCTCGAGGCGTTCGCCGCCCGCCGCGGCGTCTGCCAGGACTTCTCGCACATCATGATCGCCGCCCTGCGCGGGCTCGGCATCCCCGCAGGCTACGTGTCGGGCTGCCTCAGGACCGATCCGCCGCCGGGCCAGCCGCGCCTTGCCGGCGCCGACGCGATGCACGCCTGGGTCAGCGCCTGGTGCGGCCCGGAGCTCGGCTGGGTCGACTACGACCCGACCAACGCGGTGCTCGCCGGCACCGACCACATCGTCGTCGGCCGCGGGCGGGACTATTCCGACGTCGCCCCCGTCCGCGGCGTGATGCGCACGTCCGGCCACCACTGGAGCCGCCACTCGGTCGACGTGGTCCCGGTCGCCGGCTGACGCGCGACCACTTGCCCCCCGTGGAACTTAACCGGGGGGTGATTGAATTGACTCCCCGAACGCGATCGCGACCCGAGACCCGCACCGGCGAGGCGCACCTGCCCGCACGATGCGGCCCCCGGCATGTGGGCGGGCACGGCCCGTGACGGGCGATCGCGCAGAGGCCGGCTTCGGCCGGCGTCAGTGAAAGGAGCATTCCAATGCCGAGCATTCAGAACGCGCGCATCGCGATCCTCGCCACCGACGGGTTCGAGAAGTCCGAGCTCTTCGAGCCCCGCCGTCAGCTCAGCGAGGCCGGCGCCAGGGTCACGGTCGTCTCGATCAAGGACGGCGAGATCAGGAGCTGGGACGAGAAGGACTGGGGCGAGAGCGTCAAGGTCGACGCCAGGATCGACCAGGTGAACCCGTCCGACTTCGACGCGCTGGTGCTGCCCGGCGGGCAGATCAACCCGGACGTCCTGCGCACCGACGCCAACGCGGTCGACTTCGTCCGCGCCTTCTACAACACCGGCAAGACGCTGGCCGCGATCTGCCACGGCCCGTGGATGCTGATCGAGGCGGGTGTCATCAAGGGGCGGGACGTGACGTCCTACCACTCGATCCGGACCGACGTGATCAACGCCGGCGGCAACTGGCACGACAAGCCCGTGGTGTGCGACGAGGCGCTGATCACCTCGCGCAATCCGGGCGACCTCGACGCGTTCTGCGCCAAGATCGTCGAGGAGGTGCAGGAGGGCCGCCACGAGCGCGTCGCCGCCTGACGCAACGGACGGCGGGCCCTCCCCGCCCGACGTGAAACGAAAACGCCCGCCGGGGATCCGGCGGGCGTTCTTGTATTCGCTGCGCCACCCGCGGGGCGGGCGGCGGGACACGAGCGAGAGGCTCAGCTCACCAGCTTGGCGTCGAGGGTGATGTCGGCCTTCAGCACCTTGCTGAGCGGGCAGACTTCCTTGGCGACGTTCGCCACCTCGAGGAAGCGCTCCTCGGTGATCCCCGGCACTTCGGCAACGAGGGTCAGCTTGACCGACGGGATCTCGAAGCCCTCGGGCACATGGACGAGCTCGACGACGGCGCTCGTCTCGGCCTTCGTCACGGGGAAGCCCGCTTCCTGGAGCGCGTAGCTGACCGCCATCGTGAAGCAGCCGGCGTGCGCGGCGCCGAGGAGCTCCTCGGGGTTAGTGCCGGTCTGGTCGCCCTCGAACCGCGTCTTGTAGGAATAGGGCACCTCGGAGAGGGCCTTGGACTCGGTCGTAACCGTGCCTGCGCCCTCGGTCAGCGTGCCCTGCCAAACGGCGGATGCCTTGCGTAGCATGATATGGTCTTCCTTCGTGTTCGTCGGTCAGGCCGACACGGCATCGAGGAACGGATAATCCGTGTAACCGTGCTCCTGTCCCCCGTAGAACGTATCTCTGTCCTGCTCGTTCAAGGGGGCGTTTATTTCAAGACGCTTCGGAAGGTCCGGATTTGCAATAAAATCACGACCGAATGCGACGGCGTCGACCGCCCCGGAGGCGACGGCCTTGATGGCCATGTCGCGGTCGTAACCGTTGTTTGCGACGTACGAGCCCTTGAAAAGCTTACGCAATTCGGCGACTTCGGCGCGCCCGGCGGCCTCCGTGGTGCGGATCTGGCCCTCCACCATGTGGAGGTAGGCGAGTCCGAACGGGTTGAGCGCCTCGATCGCGCCGGAGAAGGTCGTCATCGGGTCGGAATCGGAGATGCCGTTGCCGTTCGAGAACGGGGCGAACCGCACGCCGACGCGGTCGGCATCGATGTTGGCGACGATCGACTCCAGCACCTCCCGCAGGAAGCGCAGGCGGTTCTGGAGCGGGCCGCCGTAGGCGTCCTCGCGGGTGTTGGAACCGTCGCGGATGAACTGGTCGACGAGGTAGCCGTTGGCGGCATGCAGCTCGACGCCGTCGAACCCTGCGGCCAGCGCGTTCTTCGCGGCGCGGCCATAGTCCTCGACGACGTGGCCGATCTCGTCGGTCTTCAGCTCACGCGGATCGGAGACGTCGGAGAAGCCACCCTCGATGTAGGTCTTCGCTTCGGCGCGGATGGCGGAAGGGGCGACCGGCGCCTGGCTGTCCGGCTGCAGCGAGATGTGGCTCACGCGGCCGACGTGCCAGAGCTGGGCGACGATGCGCCCGCCGGCCTCGTGGACGGCGTCCGTCACGAGGCGCCAGCCGGCGACCTGCTCGTCGGAGTAGATGCCGGGCGTGTCGATGTAGCCCTTGCCCTCCGGCGAGATCTGCGTCCCTTCCGAGATGATGAGGCCGGCTGACGCGCGCTGGGCATAGTAGCGGGCGTTCATCTGCGTCGGCACGTCGCCCGGCCGCTTGGCCCTGTTGCGCGTGAGCGGAGCCATGAGCACACGGTTCGGCAGCGACAGCGCCCCGAGCTTGACGGGTGTGAAGAGCTTCTCGGTCATTGATCGTAGCTTTCAAGTTCCGGACTGCGTGCAATATATGCTACAGCACGGAATTGACGAGAGGCCCGTTTCGTTATGGCCCCGCCGCCTGCCTCAGGCAACGTGCGGATTTCGCGATCGCACGGTGAGGCTGTCCGGGTCAGGGCGGACCGTCAGCGGGAGCTGGTGTCGAACGCGTCCGGGTTGGCCTGCCGCAGCATCTCGATCCGCTTCAGCGTGCCGCTGAGGTGCTCGCGCATGGCGACGGCCGCCGCCTCCGGATCGCTGGCGCGCACGGCCTCGGCGATGGCGATGTGGCCGTCGACGATCTCTCGCATCTTCTCCTTGCGCGGCATGTCCAGCCGGCGGGCGCGGTCGAGGTGGCCGGAGCGCGAGCGGATCATGTTGTGGAGGCCGATGTAGCCGATGCCGCCGAACAGCGCGCGGTGGAAGCTCTCGTCGAGGTCATAGAACATCGCAACCTGCTCGGTGTTCTCAATCAGGGTCTCCTGCATGGCGATGAGGGCGTCGAGCTCGCTCAGCGTCTCGGGCGTGTGGGACTGGGCGAGGTGGCGGACCACCTCGGTCTCCACCGCGCGGCGCAGGAAGTGCGACTCGGTGAGCGCGTCGGGGTCGATGCGGGTGACGACGGTGCGCGACTGCGGGAAGGTCTCGACGAGGCCGTCCTGCTCCAGCCGCTGCAGCGCCTCGCGCACCGGGGTCTGGCTGACGCCGTATTCCTTGGCGAGCGTCGCCCGGGAGAGCACGGTGTCGGGCGCGATCTCGACCGTGATGATCCTCAGTCTCAAATTCTCGTAAATGCGGCCCGCGGCGGTGCCGTGAGGGCCGGCCGCGATCGCGCGCACAGCGCCGAAACGTTGCTCGAGTACCGTCACTTTCGACCACCCTTCTTCAGGCGCCACCGGCAGCCCTTCGCGCGACCGCGGTGCCGGCGCGGCTCAGAAGACATTCCAACTCAGAACCTTGCACATCGCAACAGATTAATATATCAACTCCCACAGATCGTGGGGACTCTCCCGATCCAACAAAGAAAACAACCGGGAGGGGATCACGTCGCTTCGATCGCGAGCGAACACCCGCGCACATCTATCGTCCCGGCGGATACCATCGGTTCAGGCCGCTGAATTCGCCGCCCGTTTCTCGGGCTGACGTCGACTGTTCGCCATTTGGCGGCAGACGGATCTGTGACGGACCTCACCACGACACCGACATGGCAGCCGACCGGGCCGCCGCCGACCTCGGTACCCTGCCGGGGCGGCAGTGGTTGCGCCAGCCCAGGGGCCATTCCCAAAGCCTATGACCGACCGCAAGAAGACATACGAGGAGCTGCGCTCCGCCCGATGGATGGCGCCGGACGATTTCCGGTCGTTCGGCCACCGCTCGCGCATCATGCAGATGGGCTACGCGCCGGAGGACTGGGAGGGGCGCCCGGTCATCGCGATCCTCAATACCTGGTCGGACATCCAGCCCTGCCACGCCCACTTCAAGGATCGTGTCGAGTGGGTGAAGCGCGGCATCCTGCAGGAGGGCGGCCTGCCGATCGAGCTGCCGACGCTCTCCCTGTCGGAGAATTTCGTCAAGCCGACGACCATGCTCTACCGCAACATGCTGGCGATGGAGACCGAGGAGCTGCTGCGCTCCCACCCGGTCGACGGCGCGGTGCTGATGGGCGGGTGCGACAAGACCACTCCCGGCCTCGTCATGGGCGCGGTGTCGATGGGGCTGCCCTTCATCTTCCTTCCCGCCGGCCCCATGCTGCGCGGCAACTACGCCGGCCAGGTGCTGGGCTCGGGGACGGACTCCTTCAAGTACTGGGACGAGCGGCGCGCCGGCACCATCACCAAGGAAGAGTGGCAGGGCGTCGAGGGCGGCATCGCGCGCTCATACGGCCACTGCATGACGATGGGGACCGCCTCCACCATGACCGCGATCGCCGAGGCGCTGGGGCTGACCCTGCCCGGTGCGTCGTCGATCCCGGCGGCCGATTCCAACCATCAGCGCATGGCCGCGGCCTGCGGACGGCGCGCGGTGGAGATGGTGTGGGAGGACCTGACGCCGGACAGGATCCTCACCGAGGCAGCCGTGACCAACGCCGTCACCGTCGCGATGGCGACGGGCTGCTCCACCAACGCGATCATCCACCTCATCGCGATGGCCCGGCGCGCCGGGATCCCGCTGGAACTGGACGATCTCGACCGGATCGGCCGCGCCACGCCGGTGATCGCCAACGTGCGCCCGACCGGCAAGGGCTACCTGATGGAGGACTTCTTCTACGCCGGCGGCCTGCGCGCGCTGATGAAGAACCTCGCCGAAAAGCTCGACACCTCGGCGCTCACCGTCTCCGGCCGGACGCTCGGCGAGGGCATCGAGACCGCGAAGGTCTTCAACGACGACGTGATCCGCCCGCTCGACAACCCCGTCTACCACGAGGGGTCGCTGGCGGTGCTGCGCGGAAACCTCGCGCCGGACGGCGCGGTCATCAAGCCGGCCGCCTGCGCGCCGGAGTACCGCGTCCACGCGGGTCCCGCGCTGGTCGCCGACAGCTACGACGAGCTGAAGGCGATCATCAACGACGAGGACCATCCGATGACGCCGGACACTGTCCTCGTCCTGCGCAACGCCGGCCCGCAGGGCGGCCCGGGCATGCCCGAATGGGGAATGATCCCGATGCCCAAGGCCCTCCTGAAGAAGGGCTACCGCGACATGGTCCGCATGTCGGACGCCAGGATGTCCGGCACGTCCTACGGCGCGTGCATCCTGCACGTCGCGCCGGAGGCCTACGTCGGCGGGCCGCTGGCGCTCCTGAGAAACGGCGACATCGTCGAGCTGGACGTGCCGAACCGGACGCTCAACATGCGCGTCTCCGACCAGGAGATCGCCGCCCGCCGCGCTGCCTGGCAGCCGCCCGAGCCGCGCTACGGCCGGGGCTACGGGGTGATGTTCTCCAAGCACATCATGCAGGCCAACGAGGGCTGCGACTTCGACTTCCTCCTCACCGAGGCCGGGCCGAAAGTGCCCGAGCCGGCGATCAACTAGGCCGCCCGCAGTGCCGTGCGGAGCTCATCCCGGTCGTCCGGACCCGCGCCCGCAAGGGCGTCCCGGGCCGTCGGGCGGGATGGCGCCGCCACGCGGTCGGGCCCGGCCGGCGCGGCACTCTCCGAAACCGTCCCCGGCTCGCTCCGCTTCGCCGCCGCCGGCTCCCGCCGGGGCGACGTCCAGGACCGGAGCGCCAGCGTCCGGTCGGCCTGCCGCCGACGCCGGATCCGCTCTGCCGTCGCCGCCAGCCCGTCTTCCGACAGCGGCCACGCCGCGCTCAGCTCGATGTCCGCCAGCGTCACGCCGAGGTCGTCTAGCTGCCAACCCGGCGCGTTCCGCAGCGCTTCGAACGCACGCCGGCGCCGCCGTTCGGCCCGCCGCGCCTGCAGCCGTGCCAGGACGTCCGCCCACAGGCTCCGCCCGCGATCCGTCTCACCCGTCATCGAGGCCATGTTCGCACCCTCCAGGTTCCGTTGACCTCAATGTGAGTTCGCCCCACTCATCAGTCGAACGAATTGTTTTGACGAGATCGGTCAGCTATTTTGACCAGTGTACGTCGAAGGGAGTTCGATCGATGGGCCTGCAGCTGTTGGACACGGATCTCATCCGCACGTTCGTCTCCGTGTGCGAGACCGGGAGCTTTCGGCGCGCCGCCGAGCGCATCAACCGCACGCCGTCGGCCGTCTCGATGCAGATGGCCAAGCTCGAGGAGCATCTCGGCGCGCCCCTCTTCCAGCGCGAGGGGCGGTCCATCGCGGTCAGCATGAAGGGCGAGGAGCTGTTCGCCTACGCCAAGCGCATCCTCTCCCTCAACGAGGAGGCGGTGTCGCGCTTCCGCAAGCCCAACCTCTCGGGTCTCGTCCGCCTCGGCGTGCCTGACGACTACGAGACGCGGCTCCTGCCCAGCGTCTTCGCCCGCTTCGCCAAGGTCTGCCCTGACGCGCAGATCGAGCTCGTCCTCGCCACCAGCCCGGAGCTTGTCGAGCGAGTCGCAAAGGACGAGCTCGACGTCGCGATCGGCACGTCGGAGGCGATGTCGACCGCGGAGGTGCCGGGCGAGCTCCTGCATGCCGAGCCGATGGTCTGGCTCGGCCGCGTCGGCGGAACGGCGAAGCTGAAGCGCCCGCTGCCGGTGGCCGTACCGGGCCACCACTGCGCCTGGCGGCACATGGGCCTGCAGGCGCTGGAGCGGGCGGACGTCGCCTACCGGACGGCCTTCACCAGTGAGCACTCGCACGGCCAGCTCGCCGCGCTGATGGCCGACCTCGCGATCTCCCCCCTCCCCGCCAGCTACCGCACGGCGGAGCTGGAGCGGATCGGCGAGGAGGCGGGACTGCCGGAGATCGGCCTCGTCGCGACGCACATCTGTGTGCACCCGACCGCCAACGACACCGCCCGCGCGTTCGCCGACATCGCCCGCGAGACCTTCGCCAACCACGAGGTCCCCTCGCGATGAGCGCCGCCGGTATCCGCCTCGCGGCCATCCGGTCGAGGACGCGCTGCGCGCCGGCGTCGATGACCTCCTCGACGCTCGTGAACCGCTTCGTCCCGCCCATCGCGCTCCACACCCCAGGACGCACCACCGGCCGCCGCGCCGCCAGCACAGAGGCTGACATGACCGACACACCGACCGTGAGCCCCGAGACCATCGAGGCGCTGCGCCACGTCTCCGTCGCGACGCTCGCGACGGCCCTCTACAAGCGCGGCCTGCGCTCGCAGGTGATCCAGGACGTGAGGCCGCTGAAGCCCAAGGGGCGCAACATGGTCGGTCCCGCCTTCACTCTGCGCTACATGCCGGCGCGCGAGGACCGTAACCAGCTCGTCGAGTTCCGCAATCCCGAGCACCCGCAGCGCAAGGCGATCGAGACGTGCCCGCCGGGCTGCGTGATGGTGATGGACTCGCGCAAGGACGCCCGGGCGGCCTCGGCGGGCGACATCCTGGTGACGCGGCTGATGATGCGCGGCGTCGAGGGCGTCGTGACCGACGGCGGCTTCCGCGACGCGATGAACATCGGCGAGCTCGACATCCACTCCTACCACCACCGCCCGTCCTCGCCGACGAACCTGACGCTCAACGAGGCGATCGAGATCAACGTGCCGATCGGCTGCGGCGACGCGCCGGTGTTCCCGGGCGACATCCTCGTGGGCGACGACGACTCGGTGATCGTGCTGCCGGCGCACCTCGCCAACGAGATCGCCGCGGAAGCGACCGAGATGACCGCCTACGAGGACTTCGCCATCGAGCGCGTCCGGGGCGGGGCCACCATCGTCGGCCTCTACCCGGCCACGAAGGAGGAGAACCTCGAGGCGTTCAAGGAATGGCGGGCGAAGGCCGGACGCTAGGCCGGTGCCCCTCGAAGCGACCTACCGCGCCTACATCGCGGCCCTCAACGCGCAGGACTACGGCGCGCTCGACCGGTATGTGGCCGAGCACGTCGTCTACAACGGCGAGACGCTGACCCGCGAGCAGTACACGGACCAGATCCGCCGCTCCTACGCGGCGCTCGAGGGTCTCGCCTATGTCATCGACCAGGTGGTCACGTCGGGCGACGACGTCGCCGCGCGCCTCGTGTTCGACGTCGTTCCCGTCGCCCCGTTCTTCGGCGTCGCGCCGACCGGGCGGCGGGCGGTCTTCGCCGAACACGTCTTCTACCGCTTCCAGGCGGGGCGGATCGTCGCCGTGAGCTCGCTGATCGACCGCGCCGGCTACGCCGAGCAGCTGGGCGCATCGACGCTCCCGCCGGAATAGAATACGAATCATGCTCAACCAGATGTCGAAAACGCACGCACGCCCGGCCGCCGGTGGGACCCCGGTCGCGGCCGTAACAACCGGGAGGATCCCCCATGTCCGAGACGCTCGTTGACACCCCTGTCCGCCCGAACGACCCGGTGATCCGCCTCGATCCGGCCGACAACGTGGTCGTGGCACGCCAGGACATCCCGGCCGGCACCGAGATCGGCTCGGAAGGGGTGGTGACGCTCGCCGACATCCCCCTCGGCCACAAGATCGCGACCCGCCCTATCCGCAAGGGCGAGGCGATCCTGAAGTACAACACGACGATCGGTTTCGCCGGCGACGACCTGGAGCCGGGATCCTACCTCCACGTCCACAACGTACTGAACGGGGACGTCGCGAAGGACTACCGCTTCGCCGAGGACTACCACCCGGCGGACCTCCTGCCGGAGGACAGGCGCGCCACCTTCATGGGGATCAGGCGGGCCGACGGCTCGGTCGGGACACGCAACTACATCGGCCTCTTCATCACGGTGAACTGCTCGGCCACCGTCGCGCGCAAGGTCGCCGCCTACTTCGACGAGGAGCGGCTCGCGGACTACCCGAACGTCGACGGCGTCGTGGCGTTCGTCCACGAGCAGGGCTGCGGCATGGAGCTCACCGGCGAGCCGATGGACCTGCTGCGTCGCACCCTCGCCGGCTACATCAGGCATCCCAACATCGCGGGCGCCGTGGTGTTCTCGCTCGGCTGCGAGCGCAACAACCTGCCGAAGTTCTTCGAGGAACAGAGCCTCGAGTCCGGCAAGATGCTGCATGCGGTGACGATGCAGAAGGTCGGCGGCACCGCGGCGGCGATCGAGGCCGGCAAGAAGGCCGTGCGCGACATGCTGCCGCTCGCCAACGAGGTGAAGCGCGAGCCGTGCTCGGCGGAGCACATCTCGATCGGTCTGCAGTGCGGCGGTTCGGACGGCTTCTCGGGCCTCTCGGCCAATCCGGCGCTCGGCAAGGCGGTGGACCTCCTGGTGCGCCACGGCGGCACGGCCATGCTGTCGGAGACGCCGGAGCTCTACGGTGTCGAGCACACGCTGACGGCGCGGATGCGCTCGCGCGAGGTGGGCGAGAAGTTCATCGACCGCATCAACTGGTGGCTCGACTACACCAAGGGGCGCGACACGCAGATGAACGGCGTCGTCTCGCCCGGCAACCAGGACGGCGGCCTCGCCAACATCATCGAGAAGGCGCTGGGCGGTTCGAAGAAGGGCGGCTCGGCCGGTATCGAGGACGTCTACCGCTACGCCGAGCCGGTGAAGACGAAGGGTCTCGTCATCATGGACACGCCCGGCTTCGACCCGGTGTCGGCCACGGGGCAGATCGCGGGCGGCGCCAACCTCATCTGCTTCACGACGGGGCGGGGTTCGTGCTTCGGCTCCTTCCCGGCACCGACGATCAAGCTCGCCACCAACACGCCGATGTTCACCCGCATGGTCGGCGACATGGACATCAACTGCGGCACGGTGATCGACGGGCAGAAGTCGCTGGACGACATGGGCGAGGAGATTTTCCAGACCATCCTGCGCATCGCCTCGGGCGAGAAGTCCAAGAGCGAGGCGCTGGGCGTCGGCGAGGAGGAGTTCGCCCCCTGGCCGATCGGCGTCACCGGCTGACGGCGCGGCGCCCCGCACCCGCGGCCGGACCTCGCGTCCGGCCGCGCTCCAGCACCGCCTGCTCGGCCGGGATCAGCTGAGCAGGCCGAACGTTTCGGCACCCGAAGCCCCCCGCGCTCGATCGCCGCGTGGCGCGCTAGCCGTGGTGCGGCGAGGAGCGGGCGGGATCCTCGGCGGACGCCGGATGCGCCGGCGAAAGCTCGTACGCCGGGGGGAGTTCGGCGGAGGCGGGCCGGGACGGCTGGCCCGGAGCATCGCCGGGCGTTGGCGCCGGCTTCTCGGCGCCGTACTCCAGGGCCTCGCCGTCGACCCCGGCGGCGGCGGACGACGTGTCGTTCGCGGCGACCCAGGGCGGCGTCGCCATTCCGCCGGCGCGGGGAAGCGCCATCGGCAGGGCACCGACCATCGGGACTCCGGGGGGAACGGCGATGCGCTCCGGCGGGCCGAGATAGTGGACTGGCCGGACGGCGCTGCCGCGGCGCGCGTCCGGGAGCCAGTCCGCGCCGACGTCCTGCGTCATGTGCCAGGCGTTGAGGGCGCCGATCAGGCACTGGTAGTCCGCGGTCGGCACCTCGCCGATGAAGCTGCGGCCGTCCTTGAAGGTGCAGCGGAAGATCGTCCACTCCTGCTTCGACATGAGGGCGAGCAGGCCGACGAGCGCCAACGGGCCGAGCGGCAGGAGGCAGAGCGTCACCGCCAGCGCCCAGCCGACGCGGCGCTGAAGCATCACCCCGCCGCGCCTGATCGTCTCGATGTCGGACGGGCCGTAGACGATGCGGGGTCTGCCGCGCCGCCGGCCGCCCGACAGGGCCAGCCGCAGTTCGACCGACGCGCTGCCCAGCGCCATCCGGTGCGGCGAACCCGGTGCGAAATCGCCCGAGACGACTCTGACCCTGTCCATCCCCGCCTCCCATTCCGCTCCGGAGGGAACCCAACCGCAGGCCGGCCCGAATTGCAACCTATAATTTCATTCTCTCACCACTCCCGGTAGCCGGCCAGACCCTGAAAAAGCTTCTATGATGATGAAAAACGAAGCGTGTTCGGGAGGCACGATGAACCTTGCCAATTGGCTCGCCCGCAGTGCGACACTGACACCGGACGCCCCCGCCCTCCTCCACGGCGCGGAGGTCGTCGCGACCTACGCCGGGTTCGCGGACCGGGCGGCGCGGATCGCGACCGGTCTGCATGGCAGGGGTGCCGTCGCCGGCGACCGTCTCGCCCTCTTCATGTCCAACACGCCCGACTACCTCGCCATCTGGTGGGGCGCGTGGTGGGCGGGCCTCGCCGTGGTGCCGATCAACTCCAAGCTCCACGAGAAGGAAGCGGCCTATATCGCCCAGCACTCGGGCGCCCGCTTCGCCGCCGTCTCCGTCGCGAACCTCGTCGCGATGAGCCTCACCTACCTCGCGGACGTCGACGAGGTGTACCCGACCGACGCCGCCCTCTACGCCGCGCCAATGTCCCACGGCGCCGGGTGCTACAACCTCATGCACGTCATGAAGGGAGCGCGGCACGTGGTGCCGAGGTCCGGCGGCTTCGAGCCGGCGGAGATCCTGGAGCTCGCCGGGTCGGTCGGCAGCATCCACATGTTCGCGGCGCCGACGATGGTCCGCCGGCTGATCACGCACGCCGAGGCCGTCGGCCATCGCGGCGAGGGGATCCGCACCATCGTCTATGGCGGCGGGCCGATGTACGTCGCGGACATCGAGAAGGCGGTGGACCAGTTCGGGCCGCGCTTCGTGCAGATCTACGGCCAGGGCGAGACACCGATGACGATCACCGGCCTCCCCCGCCACCTCGTCGCCGACCGCACCCACCCGCGCTGGCGCGAGCGGCTCGGCTCGGTCGGCATCGCGATGTCCTCCATGGAGGTGCGCACGGTCGACGAGGCGGGACGCGACGTCCCCGAGGACGAGGTCGGCGAGGTGATCTGTCGCGGGCCGTCGGTGATGTCGGCCTACTGGCAGAATCCGGACGCCACCGCCTCCACGCTGCGGGACGGCTGGCTCTGGACCGGCGACATGGGCGCGCTCGACGCCGAGGGCTTCCTCACGCTGAAGGACCGGTCGAAGGACATGATCGTCTCCGGCGGCACCAACATCTACCCGCGCGAGGTCGAGGAGGTGCTGCTGCGCCATCCGGATGTCGCGGAGGTTGCTGTGGTCGGACGGCCGCACGAGGACTGGGGCGAGGAGGTGGTCGCCTTCGTGGTCGGCCGCGCCGGCCCCGTCGACCCGGCGGCGCTCGACGCGCTCTGCCAGAGCGAGATCGCCCGGTTCAAGCGGCCGAAGGAGTACATCGTCGTCGAGGCCCTGCCGAAGAACAACTACGGCAAGGTGCTCAAGACCGCGCTGCGGGAGCGGTTCGCGAAGGCGCCGGCCTGAGTCACGGTGCGTTCAGCGACGGGCGATCACATTGTCAGGCAGCGGCGCCTGAACGCCTAGGCTCACCAGTAGCCGCGTGCTACGCCCCGCGCCCAACATGCGACGAATAGGGAGTTGCGCGCCGATGAGAGTTTCGAGTTTCGGCGGAGCGCTGGCTGCGGTCCTGCTCGCCTCGACGAGTGTTCTGGCCCAGACGGCGGCGACGAGCACCACTTCGGTCACCTGCGAGGCCGGAGGCGCCCAGTGCGCCCCCGAGCCCGCGTCGATCAGCGATGCGCCGGCCCGGCCCGCAGACGGCCATGACACCGCCGACGACCCGGTGCACCGCGGGTTCGGTGAGCCGGGCTTCGACCCCTCCTCGGCCGATGGCGAGGCCGCGCCCGCACCGATCCTCACCCGGGTCGAGGACGCCGCCCGCCGCCTCGGCCGTGCCGCCGCAGGGAGCGAGATCCTGATGAGCCAAGCGAGCGACGGGCGCCCGGCCGAGGTCGAAGGCGTCGTCTCGGACGAGCCGGAGGCCGACGCCGCCGAAGTCGCGGCGGTCGCCGACGTCGCGGTGACGCGCGTGACGCTCGCCACCGGCGGCCTTGCCCAGGTGGAAGGGCGGATGGACCGCGCGTCCACGACGATGCGCCTCGCCATCGAGCGCCCGCAGGTGGCGGACGTGCTGCGCACCCTGGTGGTCACCGGCGCCGCCCCCGTGGTCTCCATCGACCTCGAGGCGGCCGAGCCGGTCGGCGAGCGCTCGGCGACCGGCCGGCTGCTCGCGGGCGACCTCTCCGACCCGATGACCATCCTGGAATCGGTCATCGGCGAGGAGGTCACCGTCTCCGGCGGGCCGCGCCAGCTGAAGGGCCGCCTCCTCGCCTTCACGCCGGTGACGGTCCCCGGCAGCGACACCGAGCCGGAGCGGCCGGGCCTGCGCATCGCCGTCGCGACCCCCGCCGGTCAGATCGACTTCGCCGTCTTCCCCTCGCTCGAGCAGATCGCCATCACGGGCGATGCCGTCGCGCAGCGGATGGCGGGTCTCGTCCCGGCGCTGTCGGAGAGCGTCGACGACGGCCGGCGCGACCTTTCGGTGCGCCTCGCCGAGCCGGTCGAGGCCGGGTTCTCCTTCGTGGTTCCGACCACCGTGTGGCGCCCGTCCTACCGGGCCATCATCGGCGACGCCGGCGACGTGACCCTGCAGGGCTGGGCCACGCTGGAGAACACCACCGGGCTCGACTGGAACGGCATCGAGCTCCGCCTCGCCGTCGGCACCCCGGTCGCGTACAGCCAGGACGTCTACGCCCCGCTGCGCACGACGCGCCCGACCGCGCCGTTCGAGGTCGGCCGCACCGCGCAGACCGACCTCGTCCCCTCCGCCGAAGCCGCCGAGGTGGCCGACGCGGAGCCGAGCTGGCGCTCGCGCGGCCTCGCCGCGATGGCCTCGCCCGCGCCGGAGGCCGCGGCCCGCGACGCCAAGGGGTTCGGCCAGATCTCCGGTCTCGTCACCGGCGGGCCGGCCGTCGCGGGCAGCGCCTCGACGGTCTTCCCCGTCGCCGGGTCGATCGACCTCGCGGCCGGTCGCACCCTCTCCGTTCCGTTCCTCGACGCCTCGCAGGACGTCGACAGCATCACATACTACGACCTCCTCGCCGGCACGCAGCCCTTCGACGCGCTGGAGATGGAGTTCGACGCGGACGCGACCGTGCCGGGCGGCCTCATCGCCGTCTACGACAGGGACGGCTTCGTCGGCGACGCCCGCTTTGCCGGGGCCGACGGGGGCGAGGTCAGCATCCTGCCCTTCGCCGTGTCGGCCGACGTGAAGGCTTCGACCCAGAGCCGCACCGTGCGCCACCTGTCCTCGGCGAGCCTCTCCGGCGGGAGCCTCATCCTGCGCCGCGAGCAGGTCACCGAGACCATCCTCAGCGTCGCCGCCAGCAAGGACGTCACCCTCGTCACCGACGTCTCCCGCTTCGGCAGCGGCCGGGTGACGGCATCGGCCGAAGGGCTGGAGCCCGACGTCGCCAACATCGACGAGGACCGCGCCCGCGTGCGCGCCGCTCTGCCCGAGGGGCGCCACACGATCGAGATCGTGACGCGCAACCCGCAGCAGGAGCGCTACATCCTCGCCAACCTGCCGGACCAGATCCTCGAGGAGGTCCTTTCGCTCGGCGGCGAGATCGACGACGCGACGCGCAAGCGCCTCGAGGAGGTCCGCGCGGTCACCGAACGCATCGCCACCATCGACCGGCGCATCGCGACGCTCGAGGCCGACATCGAGAGCACCCGCCGCGCGGTGGAGTTCGACCGCGACAACCTGGAGGCCATCAACGCCTCGACTCCGGAGGGTGCGCAGGTGCGCGCGCGCATCATCGAGCGGACCAATGAGATGAACGCATGGCAGCAAACCGTCAGCGAGCTGCGTAATCAGCGGCTGGAGGAAATGTCCGCCTTGCAAACCGGTCGCGAGGCGCAGTAAAGCAGCCGCCCGGCGCGATCCGTCGCGCCGGGACGCTTCCCCGGCAACGCCGAAAACGAGGTCCGTCACGGGCTTCGGATCACGGTGATGTGACGGGGCCACCGAAGTCGGACCGGTCGCAAAAAACTGTGCCCGCCGACACATAGCGGTGCCCAACCCCTGACCATCTCCGTGCTCGCGCCGGGATGATCCGGCGGCAGAAGGCACCGGAGAGTATCATGAGTTACAAGTCCGTGTTGCTCGCGGCCATGATCGGCCACGCGACTGCACTCCTCCTCGCAGCCATCGTCGTGCTCGTCACGCTGACGATGGCCGAGGCCGACGCGCTGCCGCTCGGCGTGACGGCCGTCGCGGCGGAGACCGGCACCGGCCGCGCCGACGCAGGCTACCCCGTCACCCAGGCGGACGACGTGAAGGACGGCGACGACGCGGCCTATGGCGACCGGGACGGCACGTCCGGCGCCGGAGACGCCGGTGAGGACGACGTCGTCAACCTCGACGACGACCGCGTGTGCGTGCGCAAGAAGTGGCGCGAATGGAGCCAGTCCCGTCAGCGCTGGTTCTTCAAGTACGGCCTGGTCTGCTCCGAACAGACCACCAACTGAGGGCGCGGCCCCCGAAGAGGAGCCGCAACCCCGCCGATCCGGCATCGCATCGCCAGCCGTCCACCGCCCGTCCGCCGCGAGCCGGCGGCATTCCCGCATCGCACGGCCGCCTCGCCGTCCCCGCGCCCTCTCTCGGACGCGCCACGGCCTTGCAAGGGCGGGGAGGTCAAGCTAGGCACGCTCGCGTAACCGGAAGATGTGATTGCCCATGTCGACGCCCGCCGACACCCCGCCCGCCGACGCCCTCGCCGCCGACGCTCCCCTCCGCGCCGAAATCATCGCCACGGCGCTGCCGTACATGCTGCGCTACGACGCGCGCACCATCGTCGTGAAGTACGGTGGCCATGCGATGGGCGATCGGGAGCTCGCCGCCGACTTCGCCGAGGACATCACCCTCCTCACGCTGGCCGGCATCAACGCCGTGGTCGTCCACGGCGGCGGTCCCCAGATCGGCCAGATGCTCGAGCGGCTGAACATCAAGTCCGAGTTCCAGGACGGCCTGCGCGTCACCACGCGCGAGACGGTCGAGATCGTCGAGATGGTGCTCGCCGGCGCCATCAACAAAGACATCGTCTCGACCATCAACGCCGCCGGCGGCCGGGCCGTGGGCCTGTGCGGCAAGGACGGCCGCATGGTCCTCGCCGAGCCGCTGAAGCGCACCGTGCGAGACCCCGATTCCAATATAGAGCGTGTCCTCGATCTCGGCTTCGTCGGCGAGCCCGTCGAAGTCCGGCGCGACGTCCTCGACGTCCTCGCCAAGCAGGAGATCATCCCCGTCATCGCCCCGGTGGCGCAGGGTGCCGACGGCGAGACCTACAACATCAACGCCGACACTTTCGCCGGTGCCATCGCCGGCGCCCTCGGGGCGACGCGCCTCCTCTTCCTGACGGACGTGGACGGTGTGCTCGATTCCAACCGCGAGCTCATCCGCGAGCTGACGGTGGCGGAGGCGCGCCGCCTGATGGCCTCCGGCGTGATCTCCGGCGGGATGGTGCCGAAGGTGGAGACCTGCATCGCGGCGCTGGAGCGCGGCGTCGACGGGGTCGTCATCCTCAACGGCAAGACCCCGCACGCGGTCCTGCTGGAGCTCTTCACCGACGGCGGCGCGGGCACCCTCATCACCCGCTAACGGACTGGCCGGCGGTTCATTCCCGACCGCCGGCGCCCTCCGGTTGCGACCGTCACGTTGGCGTGTGTTCGCAATCATTGCGTTGACCTGCCGTAAAATTGCCGCTTGTTAGCGGCAACAGGATGGCGTGGCATGCCAGCACGGCTGCACCGACCGATCCCCGCGGCCACATAATATTTTTCCGCCGCGCGGGCCGATTGAAGAGGGGCGACCGCGTCATGGATCGGCTATTGCGATATGTCGGCGACCGGCCGCTTGTCGTGGTCTGTGCCGTGCTGCTCGCGCTGGCCCTGCTGCCGATCGCCGTCTGGCTCGACCTCCGGCACATCTCCGACACCGCCCTCAAGGCCCAGGCGACGACCCTGGACACCATGCTGACGGACATCCGCTCCTACTACTCCAGGAACGTCGTCAGCCGTGTGCTCGCGGCCGACGGCAAGGTCGTCCCGAGCCACAATTATGCCGAGATCAACGGTGCGATCCCGATCCCGGCGACGCTCTCCATCGAGCTCGGCAAGGTGATCGGCGCGCACGGGAGCGAGATGAGCTACCGCTTCATCTCCGACTACGCCTTCGCCAGCCGCCAGCCCCACGTGCTGGACACGTTCGAGGCCGACGCGCTGAAGACGTTCCGCGAGCCCGGCGCCGACCTGCAGCCCATCACCGAGATGCGCGGCTCGCTCCTGGAGCGCCACATCCGCCTCGCCGCGCCGGTGATCATGGGCGAAGGGTGCGTCGCCTGCCACAACACGCACCCCGAGAGCCCCAAGCGGGACTGGAAGGTCGGCGACGTGCGCGGCATCCAGTCCATCGAGGTCGAGCAGCCGATCGCGAACAACATCCTCTCGTTCAAGTACCTCCTCGCCTACTTCGTCGGCGCGGGCGTCTTCGGAGTCGGGTTCGCCGGGGTCCAGTGGCGGCAGGCCCGCAAGCTCGGGCAGATCAACGGCGAGCTGGAGGAGACCAACGCCTTCCTCGCCTCCGTCTCGATGAAGATCTCCAAGTACCTGTCGCCGCAGGTCTACCGGAGCATCTTCTCCGGCGAGCGGGACACGACGATCTCCACCGAACGCAAGAAGCTGACGATCTTCTTCTCGGACATCAAGGACTTCACCACCGCCAGCGAGCGGCTGCAGCCGGAGGAGCTGACCGAGCTCCTCAACGAGTACTTCACCGAGATGTCGAAGATCGCGATGGACCACGGCGCGACCCTCGACAAGTTCATCGGCGACGCCATCCTCGCCTTCTTCGGCGACCCCGAGTCCCAGGGCGCGGCGGAGGATGCGCGGGCGTGCGTCGAGATGGCGATGGCGATGCAGCGCCGCCTGCGCGAGCTCAACATCGAGTGGCGCCGGCGCGGGATCGTGCAGCCGTTCCAGGCCCGCATCGGCATCAACACCGGGTACTGCAACGTCGGCAACTTCGGCAGCGTCGACCGGATGGACTATACGATCATCGGCGCCGAGGCGAACCTCGCCGCGCGCCTGGAGCAGATCGCCGAGCCCGGCGGCATCGTCCTCTCGACCGAGACCTACGCCCTCGTGGAGGACATGGTGCGCGCCGTGCCGCTGCCGCCGATCACGCTGAAGGGCATCAGCCGCGAGGTCGTCCCCTACGCGATCCTCGACGTGGTCGACGGACCCTCGCCGATCATCGACGCGCACGGTCCCGCCGCGCGCATCTTCCTCGACCTCGAGCGCCTCACCGACGAGGAGCGCCGCCGCCTCGAGGGTGTGCTCGCCGAGGCGATGGCGGCCCTGCGCGGCGAGGCGAAGAAGCCGACCGGCCACGACTGGGTGCGCGGCGACCCGAAGCCGGCGCCCGTCGCCCCGCACGCGATCTGACCCCGGAACCAGCCCCCCGACAGCCCGGCACCAGCTTCACGGGGTCCCCCGCCCCTCGAACTTTTGCGTCCTGCCACCAAATGTGTAGGCTCTTTGTCCGGGCGGCCGTTGTCGCGCCGGGTGAGTAGCGAGACGCCATGACCCACCCCATGCCCCAAGATGCAGCGCCCCTTCCGTCGGAGAGCCCGCTCGCCAATCCGCGCGACCTCGCGCCGTTCGCGTCGGTCGACACGTGGATCTTCGACCTCGACAACACGCTCTATCCGCCGCACACCGACCTCTTCGCGCAGGTCGACCAGAAGATGAGCGAGTTCGTCGCCCAGCTCCTCGACATGGAGCGGGAGGCCGCGAGGGCGCTGCAGAAGGACTACTACAAGCGCTACGGCACCACCTTGCGCGGGCTGATGGTCGAGCACGGCATCAACCCCGACGGCTTCCTGGAGTTCGTGCACGACATCGACCACTCGAAGATCGAGGCGAACCCGCGCCTGTCGGCCGCCATCGAGGCGCTGCCGGGCCGCCGCTTCATCATGACCAACGGCACGACCGCGCATGCCCTGGCGATCGCCCAGCGGCTCGGCGTGCACGGCCATTTCGAGGACATCTTCGACATCGTCGCCGCCGACCTCATCCCCAAGCCCCACGCCGACACCTACAACCGGTTCTGGGACAAGCACGGCATCGATCCGACGCGCGCGGCGATGTTCGAGGACCTGTCGCGCAACCTCGCGGTGCCGCACGCGCGGGGCATGCGCACCGTGCTCGTCGTCCCGGAGGGCACGCGCGAGGTGTTCCGCGAGTCGTGGGAGATGGAGGGCCAGAACGCCCCCCACGTCGAGTACGTGACCGACGACCTCACCGGCTTCCTCGAGCGCGTCTCCCCCGTGGCGCAGAAGGTCTCCAACTGACGCCGGGACGGGCGTTTCCTATTCCCGCTCGGGCACCGGCACGTTGAAGCCGTTCAGCGTCATCGACACGAGGCAGTAGAGGCCGACGAGGTAGACCAGCTCGTTCGCCCCGTGCTGGCCGAAGGCGGCGACGGCGACGTCGTAGGTCGGCCTCGGCAGCACGCCGCCGGAGACCAGCGCCGCGGCCACGTCGTAGGCGGCGCTCTCCTCCCGCGAGAGGTCGACCGGCTTTTCGCCCGCGCACAGTGTCGCAAGCCGCTCCTCGCTCATGCCGTCACGCTCGGCCACCGCGACGTGCGCGTAGATCTCGTAGGCCGCGCGGAAATGCGCGCCGGTCACGAGGATCGCGATCTGCCGGGCGTTGTCCGGGAGGCTCGCCTCCATCGACATCGCCTTGGTGAGGTCCCAGATCGCCTTGCCGATGGCCGGCTCGTGCAGCCAGGGGTTCCATGGCCCCATCAGCGCGCCGTCGTCGCGGATCGCGACGAACGCGTTGAATTTCTGTCCGATTCCGGCTCGCATGTCCTGGTAGATGGCGTGCTGCTCGGGGCTGAGCTTCTCGACGGGGATGAGTGGCAGGCGCATGGGATGACCCTCCGGTTCCGGGACCGCCGGCGGTCGCGATCCCCGGACCCGCCCGGCCCGGCCGCCGCTCACGCCCGGCACGCTCGCGAAGGTGGGACATTCCCCCTGCCCGATAAGCCCATATATTGGTATGACGGGTGTCACCCGATCGCCGCCGCGGCCCGCTGGCACGCGCCCAAATGCGCCACGAACAGCGGGTATCCTTCGGCGCGACGATCGCCTATGTCAGTCTGACTTGACGAAAGCCGGATCAGTTTTTCGATGCACCTCTCCCAGTCTGAGCGCGATCGCCTCGCCGCCACCATCGACGCCGCGTTCGAGGAGCGCGCCACCATCACCGTGCGCACCACCGGCATGGTCCGCGACGCCGTCGACAAGGCGCTCGGTCTGCTGGACCGCGGCGTCGTGCGCGTCGCCGAGCCGACCGCCACGGGCTGGCAGGTCAACGAGTGGCTGAAGAAGGCGGTGCTCCTCTCCTTCCGCCTCTACCCGATGGAAGCCATCGAAGGCGGCCCGGGCAACGCCCGCTGGTGGGACAAGGTCCCGTCCAAGTTCGACGGCTGGCGCGACGCCGAGTTCGAGGCGGCGGGCTTCCGCGCCGTCCCCGGCTCCATCGTGCGCCGGTCGGCCTTCATCGCGCCGGGCGTCGTCCTGATGCCGTCCTTCGTGAACCTCGGCGCCTACGTCGACGAGGGCACCATGGTCGACACCTGGGCGACCATCGGCTCCTGCGCGCAGATCGGCAAGAACTGCCACATCTCCGGCGGCGCAGGCATCGGCGGCGTGCTGGAGCCGCTGCAGGCCGCTCCGGTCGTCATCGAGGACGACTGCTTCATCGGCGCCCGCTCGGAGGTCGCCGAGGGCGTGCGCGTCGGCAAGGGCTCGGTACTGTCAATGGGCGTCTTCCTCGGCGCCTCGACGCGGATCATCGACCGCGCGACCGGGCAGACGTTCATGGGCGAGGTGCCGCCCTACTCGGTCGTCGTGCCCGGCTCGGTCGAGACGACGAGCCCGAGCAACATGAAAATGTCCCTGGCCGCCGCCATCATCGTGAAGCGCGTCGACGAGCGCACCCGCTCCAAGACCTCGATCAACGAACTCCTCAGGGACTGACACTTGCCGACCGCAACCCGACCGCCGACCGTCGCTTGGGCGCTCTTCGGGTTCGATGGGCGCATCGACCGCGAGGTCTTCTGGCTGAGCAACCTGTTCTGCCTGGCGCTGACCGTGCCGCTCGCGCTGGCGCTGCCTATCTTCGAGTTCGACGGCGAGACGATCCACGTGCGCTACGGCACGTTCGGGCTCCTGGTGATGATCCTGGAGTTCGGGGCGCTGATGTGGGTGCAGATCGCGCTGGCGGTAAAGCGGCTGCATGACCGGGGCGTCACCGGATGGGCCTCGATCCTGCTGGCGGTGCCGGTCGTCAGCATCCTGGCGTTCTTCGTCATCGGCATCATCCCCGGCGACAGGGGGCCGAACATGTACGGCCCCGGAGCCAACGAACGAGGCCGCTAGGTGGCTGACCGTCCCGAATTCCCGTCCAACGCGCACGGGCTCGACCCGCTGGATCTCGCCCAGCGCCTGATCCGCACGGAAAGCGTGACCCCCGCCGGCCCCGCCGTCTTCGACATCGTCGAGGAGGCGCTGCAGGCGGCCGGCTTCGCCGTCACGCGCATGACGTTCGACAGCGCCGGAACGCCGGTGGAGAACCTCTTCGCCACCAGGGGCAGCGGCAAGCACCTCGCCTTCGCCGGCCACGTCGACGTGGTCCCCCCGGGATCGGCCGAGGCGTGGACGCATGCGCCATTCTCCGCTGCGATCGAGGGCGACACGCTCTACGGCCGCGGCTCGCAGGACATGAAGGGCGCCGTCGCGGCGATGATCGTCGCCGCGACCGACTGGTCCGCCTCCGGCGCGCCGGGGCAGGTCTCGTTCGTGATCACCGGCGACGAGGAGGGCGCGGCCGTCGACGGCACGGCGCCGCTGATCGCCTGGGCCGCCGAGCGCGGCAGGATCGACGCCTGCATCGTCGGCGAGCCGACCTCGCGCGTGCGGCTCGGCGACACCATCAAGATCGGCCGGCGCGGGTCGATGTCGGCCGCCGTCACGGTCACCGGCCGGCAGGGCCACGTCGCCTACCAGCACCTCGCGACGAGCCCGGTGCCCGAGCTCGTCGCCATCGCCCAGCGCCTGCTGGAGCCGCTCGACGAGGGCACCGCGCAGTTCGCCCCGTCGAACCTCGAGATCGTCTCCATCGACATCGCCAACCCGGCGTGGAACGTCATCCCGGAAGCGGGGACGCTGCGCTTCAACGTGCGCTTCAACGACCTGTGGCCGCCAGAGACGCTGCGCGCGGAGCTGCTGAAGCGGATCGGCGGCGGCGGTGAGGGCCTCGCGGTCGACGTCGCCTGGCAGCCGAGCCACGGCGGCGCCTTCCGCACCAAGGACGACGCGCTGATCGCCGCCGTGACCGGCGCCATCGAGGCCACGACCGGCGTCACCCCCGAGGCGACGACGGGCGGCGGCACCTCCGACGCGCGATTCATCAAGGACTACTGCCCGGTGGTGGAGTTCGGCGCCATCGGCGATACGATGCACCAGGTCGACGAGCGCACCTCCGTCAGCGAGCTCGCGACACTCACCAAGGCCTACCGCGCGATTATCGACGCCGTTCTGACCGCATGACCCTCCGCCGCCCGTCGCCCGGGGCCGATGCCGGCCCGTGCCGTCTCCCCCATGGGGAGCGAGGTCGGTGACTGGCGCCGAAGTGGCGCGGTCGCTGGAAGGGGCCTGGCGCCTCTTCCGCAACCGGCCGGACGGGCTGACACTCCTGGACCGCAGCGTCGACGGCTTCTGGCGCTCGTTCACGGCCCTTCTCTTCGTGATCCCCATCGACGCGATCTCGCTGCTGGCGCTGTCGCGGATCGCGGTGCAGCCGCCGTTCGGACAGGCCATCCTGGAGCGGCTGCCGACGCTCGCGATCGACTGGATCGCCTTCCCCATCATCCTCGCCCTCATGGCCAAGCCGCTGGGTGTGACGAAGACCTACGTCTCCTATGTCGTCGCGCGGAACTGGGCGGCCCCGCTCTCCTGGATCATCGTGACGATCCCGATCCTGCTGCAGGGCGCCGGGTTCCTCGGCGGCCAGCTCGCGATCATCGCGACGATCGTCTCGCTGATGGTGGCGGTGCGCTACCACTACCTGATCCTGCGCATCGCGCTCGGCGTGACGGTGGAGGTCGCTGTGGCGCTGGTCGTGGTCGACCTCGTCGTCTCGTTCATGATCGTGGCGATGACGGGCGGCTGACGCCGCACGCGCGGCCGCGCCCCGCCTCAGGCGAGCGAGAAGACCTCGGTGCTGGCGGTGGGGCGGATGACGTCGATGCCGTTCTGGCTCGATGCGACGACGTCCGCGAGGACGTCCCCCTCGCTCACGTCGTCTCCCGGCGCGACGTGGAGCCGTACGCCCGCCCCCTTGTCGGACGGCGCGCCGACGGCCCGCGCCAGCCCCGCGACGGCGAAGACGTCGATCCCCGCGACGCGGCCGGAGCGCACCGCGAGGAGCGGGCGCGTGAAAGGACCCGGCCGGCAGGGGCCGAAGCGGCCCTGCGCGGCGGCGATCGCCTGGAACGCCTCCAGCGCGGCACCGGAGCGGAGGAGCTGCTCGGCCGTCGCCGCCGCCTGTCCGGGCCCGACGGCCGGATCCCAGGCGAGGATCATCGCCGCGACCGACAGCGCCTTGTCGCGCAGCGCCTCCGGCGCGTCCGGCCGGCCGGTAAGGACCGCCAGCGCATCCTCGTGCTCCAGCGCCGGACCGACGCCTCGGCCGACGGGGCTGAGACCGTCACTCACCGCCGCCCGCACCGTCAGTCCGACCGCGCGCCCGACCTCCTCGAAGAGGTTGGCCAGCATCCGGCCGCTCGCCTCCGTCTTCACCTTGGCGGCGGGGCCGACGGGGATGTCGATCGCGACGTGGGTGGCGCCGACGGCGAGCTTCTTGGAGAGGATCGACGAGACATCGAGGCCCGCGGACGCGATGCCGAGCGGGCGGTTGATCGCGTTCATCACATCGTCGAGCGGGCTGTGGCAGATCCGGCCGGCCCAGGCGATGGCGCCGCCCGTCGTGGTGACGACGCGGTGGAGGTCCGCCGCCGTCAGGTCCACCCGCGCGGCGCATTCCATGATGTCCGCCGTCCCGGCCGCCGACGTGATCGCCCGCGACGACGTCTTCGGGATGGGGAGCCCGTGCGCCGCGACGATCGGCACCACGATCAGCGAGATGGGATTGCCGGGCACGCCGCCCATCGAGTGCTTGTCGACGATCAGCTCGCGGTCCCAGGCGATGCGCTCGACCAGTTCCGCCCGGGCGACGGTCAGCGCCGCGATCTCGTCCACCGTGAGCTGGCGCGCGGCCGCGACCAGAAAGCCCGCGATCTCCGCGTCGCTGTAGCGGCCGCCGACGATGTCGCGCACGACGTCGCCGATATCGGCGACGCCGAGGATCTCGCCGGCGACCTTGCGGCGCAGGGCGTCGCGGCTGGCGGGTGGCACCGCGCGGCGCAGCACCACCTCGCTCCCCTCGGCAAGGCCGAGCCGGTCGAACAGCACCGCCGGCAGCGCGATGCTGTCCGGTGCGACGAGCCCTGCGTCGTCGGCGACGGCGAGGCGCACGCGCAACGGCCGGTCCGCGATGATCTCGGCCGCGCCTCCCGCGATGAGCTGCGCCGAGGCGAGCGGCAGCGCGGCGCGGTGCACGAAGGCCGCCGGGCCGCCGGGCAGCGTGACCGCCGCGCGGCGCAGCACGAGCGGCAGGCGGGCGGCGCCCATGAGGGCGGCAACGAACTGGGCGACCCCGGCCTCCAGATCGCCGCCGTTGTCGATGACGGCGATGTTGGGCGCCCCGACGATCGGCACGCGGCGCCCGAGGCGGGCGGCGACGTCCGCAGCGTCCTCACGCCCGCGCGCCTCGAGGCGCGCGCGAACCACCTCCGGCGGGGCGGTGATCGAGACCACGACGACGCGGGCGGCGTGGGCCGCGAACTCGGCGATCGCCTTGCGCGACGCGTTGACGATGACGTTGTGGCCGGCGGCGAGCGGGGCGAGCGCCTCCCGCCGGATCCCGTACCGCAGGCCGTGGGCGCCCCAGGTGACGGCGAACGCTCCCGCGGCCTCGGCGGCCTCGAAGTCGGCGGACGCCATCGGCTCGTGGTCCTCCCCGCCCGCCTCGCGGGGACGCGTCACGACGCGTCTGGCGAATGTGAAGTGACGTCCCGGGAGGCGCGCGCGGGCGCCGTCGATCAGCGAATCCTTGCCCACCCCGCTCGGCCCGACCACCAGGAAGAGCACGCCGTGCCGGGTCGCGGCGCGGGCTTCCTCTGCGGCAGTGGGCGCGGCCGTCTCGGGGCCGGGGGTGGTCTGCATGGGCGCTCCGTGGATGGGGCGTGTCACGACCCGGACCGGTGCGTCACGGGTGGGCCGCGGCGGCGCGGCCGATCCGCGATCCCGCGCGGTCCCGGCGCGACGAGAGGCGAATCGCTCCGCGATCATAGTCCATTGGTCGGACGCCAAGATGACATCGGCGTCACGAATGAGAAAGGCGGCGCAGCGACCCGGGTCGCGCGCCGCCTCGAAGGTCGGCCGACATGAAAAGGGCCGGGCGTCGCCGCCCGGCCCTCGGGATCAGTGCTCGACGTTGCGCCAGAGCTTCTTCTTCGTCGCGTAGAGAAGCACGGCGAAGACCAGCAGGAAGACCATCACGCGGAAGCCGATCTGCTTGCGCTCCTCGAGGTGCGGCTCGGCGGCCCACATCAGGAACGCGGCGATGTCGGCGGAGTACTGCTCGACGGTCTCGGGCGAACCGTCGGTGTACTCGACCCGGCCATCCTCCAGCGGCGGCGGCATGGCGATCCACTGGCCGTTGACGAAGATCGGGTTGTAGTACTTGCCCGGCACCTCTTCCACGCCCTCCGGCGGGTCCGTGTACCCCTGCAGCAGCGCGAAGATATAGTCCGGCCCGCTCTCGGAGTAGCCGGCGAAGGCGTCCGTGATGAAGCCGGGGAAGCCGCGGTGAACGGCGCGGGCCTTCGCGATGAGCGAGAAGTCCGGCGGGGCGGCGCCACCGTTGGCGGCCGCGGCGGCGGCCGCGTTCGGGAACGGCGACGGGAAGTGGTCCGTCAGCGTCGCGGGACGCTCGAACGGCTGGCCGTCCTCGTTGGAGATGTCCTCGACCGTGTACTCCGACGCGATCTGCTCGGCGGCCCCCTCGGAGAGGTTCGGCCCGTGCGGGTCGGCGAGGGTCCGGAACGGGACGAGGTGCATCGAGTGGCAGCCGGCGCAGGCCTCGCGGTAGACCTTGAGGCCGCGCTGGAGCTGGGCCTGGTCGAACTGGCCGAACACGCCGGCGAAGGACCAGTCCTGCTTCTCGACGTGGTGGCCCCCCTCCTCCGCGGCGGTCGCGGAGGTGGTGAGGCTCGCCGTCAGGGCGCCGGCCCCGCACAGGAGGGCAACCGAAAACCCGGCGGTGCCGACGAGCTTGCCGAGCGTGGCAAGCGGCGTGGGTCTCGTCTCAAGCATCGGTCAATCCTTCTTCGGCGCAGCGGTGGCACCCTCGGGGCTCACGCCCCCAGACCCCGCGGTAGGTTCGGGCTGCGTGTGGCCCTTCTTCTTGGACTTGGCCAGGACGTCGTCGGCGATGGAGGTCGGCAACGGCTTCGGCGTCTCGATGATGCCGAGGACCGGCATCAGGATGAGGAAGAAGGCGAAGTAGTAGAACGTGAAGAACCGGGCGAGGATGACGTAGATCCCCTCGGCCGGCTGCGAGCCGAGCCAGCCCAGCGCGATGCAGGTGACGACGAAGAGCCAGAAGGCGATCTTGAACATCGGCCGGTAGCGCGCCGAGCGCACCCGCGAGGTGTCCAGCCAGGGGATCACCAGCAGGATGAGCAGCGAGCCGAACATCACCATCACGCCGCCGAGCTTGTCCGGAATGGCGCGGAGCATGGCGTAGAACGGCAGCAGGTACCATTCGGGCACGATGTGCGCCGGCGTCACCAGCGGGTTGAACTGGATGTAGTTGTCCGGGTGGCCGAGGTAGTTCGGCACGTAGAACACGAACCAGGCGTACAGCAGCATGAAGACGACGATGGCGAAGCCGTCCTTGATGGTGAGGTACGGGCTGAACGGCACCGTGTCCTTCGAGGACTTCACCGAAACGCCGGTCGGGTTGTTGTTGCCCGTGACGTGCAGCGCCCAGATGTGCAGGACCACCACGCCGGCGATCACGAACGGCAGCAGGTAGTGCAGCGCGAAGAAGCGGTTGAGCGTCGCGTTGTCGACCGCGAACCCGCCCCAGAGCCACTGTGTGATCGACGGACCGACCAGCGGGATCGCCGAGAACAGGTTGGTGATCACGGTGGCGCCCCAGCCGGACATCTGCCCCCAGGGGAGGACGTAGCCCATGAAGGCGGTGGCCATCATCAGGATGAGGATGATGACGCCGAGCATCCACAGGACCTCGCGCGGGGCCTTGTAGGAGCCGTAGTAGAGACCGCGGGCGATGTGCATGTAGACGGCGAAGAAGAACATCGACGCGCCGACCGCGTGAATATACCGCAGCAGCCAGCCGAAGTTCACGTTGCGCATGATGTCTTCGACGCGGTCGAACGCCAGCTCGGTGTTCGCCGCGTAGTGCATCGCCAGCGTGATGCCCGAGACGATCATCGTCACGAGCATGAAGGTCAGGATGGCGCCGAAGGTCCACATGTAGTTGAGGTTCTTCGGCGTCGGAAAGACGATCGCCTGCTCATTCATCAGCGAGAAGATGGGCAGGCGGGAATCGAACCACTTCACAACTTTGTTCTTTGGTTCGAAGGCGGGCGTATCCCCGTGTCCGTGTCCGGCCATGTCGGTCCTCTTCTTCTTAGCCGACGACGAGCGTCGCTTCGTCCGGGAAATTATACGGCGGAATGGCCAGGTTCTCCGGCGCCGGGCCCTGACGGATCCGGCCGGCCGTGTCGTAGTGCGACCCGTGGCACGGGCAGAACCAGCCGCCGTAGTCGCCCGACTGGCCGAGCGGAATGCAGCCGAGGTGGGTGCACACGCCGATCATGACGAGAAGGTCCTCGCGGCCCTGCACGGCACGGTTGGCGTCCGTCGCCTCGGTGGCGGAGATGTTGGGATTGCGCGCATCCTGGTCGCGCAGATCGGAGACCGGGACCTCCTTGGCCTCCTCGACCTCGACCGGGGTGCGGCGGCGGATGAACACCGGCTTGCCGCGCCACATGACGGTCATGGATTCGCCTTCGCCGAGGCCACCGATATCCACTTCGACCGAAGCCAGCGCCAGGGACGCCGCATCAGGATTCATCTGATCGATAAATGGCCATGCAACCGCGCCGACGCCGACCGCGGCCACGGCACCCGTCGCGATGTAGAGGAAATCGCGCCGCGTTTCACCGTGCGCCTCTCCGTGCCCGTCATTCGTTTCCGTGGTCGCCACGACCCTCTTCCCCCATCTTCTTGATCGCGCATATTGGGCAATGCCATGCATGCCTGCGCGAGCGCTGTCTAGATCCGTCCAACTTCAACACGGCGTCGCAAACCGTTCTAAACGGTTCGTCTTTCCAGAAACACCTGAAATTAGAACGCGATGGTGCGATCCTTCAACCAAACCGGATTCGGGACATGAATGTCGCACTTTTTCAGCCGGAGATCCCACAGAACACTGCGGCCATCCTTCGGACGCTCGCCTGCTTCGGTGCCGAAGCCCATATCGTGGGCCCCGCGGCGTTCAACCTGTCCGAGCGCGCGCAGCGTCGCGCCGGGCTCGATTATGCGCAAACCGTCCCCCTCACGCACCATACGACCTTCGAGGCATTCCAATCGGCAATGCCCGGCCGCATCGTCCTGCTGACGACAGGCGCCGAAACTTTGCTGCATGACTTTGCGTTCGATCAAAGCGATACGCTTCTCTTCGGTCGGGAGAGCGCTGGCGTCCCGGAGACGGTGCACGCCGCGGCCAGCGCCCGCGTGCGGATCCCGCTGATGCCGCAGGCGCGGTCCCTGAACCTCGCGGTCGCCGTCGGCATCGCGCTCATGGCCGCCTATCTCTCCTCCGGCGCCATCACCACGAAAGGCCTACGATGACGGAAACGAAGGGCGGACCCAAGCCCGACAGCGCGACGCTCTCGCGCTGGCAGTCCACCGCCCGCACCTGGTTCGAAACGCTCCGGGACGACATTCACACCCTGTTCGAGACGCTGGAGGACGAGGTCGGCGGCGACGAGCCCGCGGGCCGCTTCACGCGCGAGCCCTGGCGGCGCACCGACGCGGACGGCACGGAGGGCGGCGGCGGCGTCATGGGGATGCTCTACGGCCGCCTGTTCGAGAAGGCCGGCGTCCACACGTCCACGGTCTACGGCCGCTTCTCCGGCGACTTCGGCGCCCAGATCCCCGGCGCGGCCGAGGATCCGACCTTCTGGGCGAGCGGCATCTCCCTCATCGCCCATCCGAAGAACCCGCACGTGCCGACGGTCCACATCAACACGCGCTACGTCGTCACCACGCGGCAGTGGTTCGGCGGCGGCGCGGACCTGACGCCGATGCTGGAGCGCCGGCGCGGCCAGGACCACCCCGATTCGCTCGCCTTCCACGAGGCGTTCCGCGCCTGCTACGCGCGTCACCCGACCGGCGACTACGCGCGCGACAAGGCCTGGTGCGACGAGTACTTCTACCTGCCCCACCGCAAGGAGGCGCGCGGCATCGGCGGCGTCTTCACCGACTACATGGCGAGCGGCGACTGGGACGCCGACTTCGCCCTCGTCAGGGACCTCGGCACCACCTTCATGGACGTCTACGCCGAAATCGTGCGCCGCACGATGAACGAGCCGTGGACCGAGGCCGACCGGCAGGAGCAGCAGGTCCGCCGCGGCCGCTACGTCGAGTTCAACCTGCTCTACGACCGCGGGACGCTGTTCGGCCTGAAGACGGGGGGAAACGTGGCGTCGATCCTGTCGTCGATGCCACCGACGGTGCGCTGGCCCTGACGCCGGGCGTCGCCGTCAGGCGGTCTCGGCGTCCACGGCGTTGATGCGGGCGGTGAGGTCGACGAGCTCGCTGCGGAGCTTGGCGATCTCGAACTCGCTCATGCCGAGGCGGCACACGACGACCTCGCGGGCGTCGGCCACCTGCCGCTCGATCCCGGCGCCGGCCTCGGTCAGCTCGATGTAGACCATGCGCCGGTCGGTGCTGTCCTTGCGGCGCTGGACGAAGCCGGCGCGCTGGAGCTGGTCGACCAGCGGAACCACCGCGCTCGGCCCGAGGCGCAGCCGCTCGGCGATCTTGCCGATCGGCCGCGGCCCGTCCTGCCACAGCACGAGCATCACCAGATACTGCGGGTACGTCATGCCGACCTTCGCCAGCAGCGGCCGGTAAAGCCGCGTTACGGCGTTGGTTGCCGCGTAAAGCGCAAAGCAGAGCTGATTGTCGAGCTCCAGCCCAAATCCGCGATCCAGCATCATTCACTCTATAGTTCGATAACGTTTTCTAGCGAAGGCAAGCGCAAGCATCAATTCAAACATGAGCCAATTCGAAAGGGCTACGACAGCATCATTCAACCGTAGTCTTAACGAAGACAGAGGGTTGCGTCGATCCGGCGAAGTTGCTTTGTGTCCCGCGCGGGCGCGACGTCGCGCCCCGGACAACCGAGAGGCACCCCTTATGGACACCCGCGCCGCCGTCGCATTCCAGGCCGACCAGCCGCTCGAAATTGCCACCGTCCAACTCGACGGCCCGCGCGAGGGGGAGGTTCTGGTCGAGATCAAGGCGACCGGCATCTGCCACACCGATGAGTTCACGCGCTCCGGCGCCGACCCGGAAGGGATCTTCCCGGCGATCCTCGGCCACGAGGGCGCGGGCGTCGTCGTCGACGTCGGCCCGGGGGTGAAGTCGCTGAAGAAGGGCGACCACGTCATCCCGCTCTACACGGCCGAGTGCCGCGAGTGCGAGTACTGCCTGAACCCGAAGACGAACCTCTGCCAGAAGGTCCGCGCCACGCAGGGCCAGGGGCTGATGCCCGACGGGACCAGCCGGTTCTCGATCGATGGCAAGCCCATCTTCCACTACATGGGCTGCTCCACCTTCTCGAACCACACGGTCCTGCCCGAGATCAGCCTCGCCAGGATCCGCGAGGACGCGCCGTTCGACAAGGTCTGCTACATCGGCTGCGGCGTCACGACCGGGATCGGCGCGGTGATCTACACCGCGAAGGTCGAGCCGGGCTCCACCGTCGTGGTGTTCGGCCTCGGCGGCATCGGCCTCAACGTCATCCAGGGCGCGCGGATGGTCGGCGCGGACAAGATCATCGGCGTCGACCTCAACCCGGCGAAGGTGCCGCTCGCCAGGAAGTTCGGCATGACCGACTTCATCAACCCCGACGAGGTCGGCCGCGACAAGGTGGTGCAGGCGATCGTCGACCTCACCAACGGCGGCGCGGACTACTCGTTCGAGTGCATCGGCAACGTCCACACCATGCGCCAGGCGCTCGAGTGCTGCCACAAGGGCTGGGGCGAGAGCGTCATCATCGGCGTCGCCGGCGCCGGACAGGAGATTTCGACCCGCCCGTTCCAGCTCGTGACCGGGCGCGTGTGGCGCGGCTCCGCCTTTGGTGGCGCCCGCGGCCGAACGGACGTGCCCAAAATCGTCGACTGGTATATGGAGGGGAAGATCAATATCGATGATCTCATCACTCACACGATGCCGCTCGAGGACATCAACAAGGGCTTCGACCTGATGCACGCCGGTTCCTCGATCCGCTCCGTCGTCCTCTACTGACGACGGACCGGTCCGGACCGCCGGCCGCAAACGGCCCCCACCCCACCTCGTAACGGCGAAAGAAACGACGGGCGCACTCATGGAGATCGTATCGCGCTGGACCGCCTTCGGTGGCGAACAGCTCGTTTGCAGGCACACATCCTCGGCGACGGGCACGCCGATGACACTCGGCGTATTCGTCCCGCCGCAGGCGCTCGAGACCCCGTGCCCGGTGCTGACCTACCTCTCCGGCCTGACCTGCACCCACGCCAACGTGATGGAAAAGGGCGAGTACCGCCAGGCGGCGGCCGAGCTCGGCATCGTCGTCGTCTGCCCGGACACGAGCCCGCGCGGCGAGGACGTCGCCGACGACGAGGCGTACGACCTCGGCCAGGGCGCCGGCTTCTACGTCGACGCCACCGAGGCCCCCTGGGCGCCGCACTTCAGGATGCGGACGTACGTCGAGGAGGAGCTGCCGGCCCTCATCAGGGCCAACTTCAACGTGGCCGCGGACCGGCAGTCGATCTTCGGCCACTCGATGGGCGGGCACGGCGCGCTGACCGTCGCGCTGCGCAACCCGGACCGCTACCGCAGCGTCTCGGCCTTCGCGCCGATCGTCGCGCCGAGCCAGGTCCCGTGGGGCGTAAAGGCGTTCTCGGAGTATCTCGGCGAGGATCCGGCGGCGTGGCGCCGGCATGACGCGGTGGCGCTGATCGAGGACGGCGCGCGCGTACCGGAGATCCTGGTGGACCAGGGCGAGTCGGACAGCTTCGTCATCACGGAGCTGCGCCCGGAACTCCTCGTCAAGGCGTGCGAGGATGCCGGCATCGCCCTCACCCTGCGCATGCAGCAGGGCTACGACCACTCCTACTACTTCATCTCGACGTTCATGGCCGAGCACATCGCCTGGCACGCCGAGCGCCTCGCCTGAGGCCGCGGAACCCGCCTTACCAGACCACGGGACGAACGGCCCGAAGGGGAGCGCCGCAAACGCGCTCCCCTTCTTCTTTCCTGATCTTTTCCCGGCGCACCAACGGCCCGGTCCCCCCCGCCACCTGACGGCACGGCCTCAGCCTGTTTCCCGGAGCCAGCCATCGCTGAAGCCCGGCAGGCGCCGGGGCGCGACGGGGTGCAAGGCCGAAGAACGAAGTGTGCCTTGCACCCCGTCGCGGCCCGGTGCAGGGCTTCAATCAGCGATGGGTGGCTCCGGGACACAGGCGGCGCGCCCTGTTTCCTGGTGAAGCCGGAGCCCGCGCGGCGCTTCCCGGTCACACCCCCGCGGCGGTTCGCCCCAGCATCCGGATCGCGGCCTGTGCGGCGCCGAAGCCGTTGTCGATGTTGACCGCGACCAGCCCCGGGGCGCAGCTCCCGAGCGCCGATTCCAGCGCGAGCCGCCCGCCCGCGCTGACGCCGGTGCCGACGGAGACGGGAAGCGCGATGATGGGTGCGGCGACGAGGCCGGCGAGGACGGAGAAGATCGCCCCTTCCATCCCGGCGACGGCGATGACGACATCCGCCTCGCGGATCTCCTCGATGCGCTCGAGCAGCCGCCAGAGGCCGGCGACGCCCACGTCGGCGACGAGTTCGGCGTCGATCCCGCAGAACGCCAGGGTCCTGAGGGCCTCGGTGGCGGCGGGGAGGTCCGCCAGTCCGCCGGTGACGATCGCGATGCGCCCGGGCCGGGCGGGCGCCACCCCGCCGTGGATCGCGGTCGCGGAGAGCGCGTCGTAGTCGAGTGTGGCGCGCGTTTCCCCGGCGAGGGCGGCGTGGCGCCCGGCGTCGAGCCGCGTCATGAGGAGGCGGTGGCCACCGGCGACGGCGCTCGCGAAGATGGCGTCGATCTGCGCCGGGGTCTTGCCGGCACAGAAGACGGCCTCGGGCAGCCCCGTACGTGCCTCCCGGTCCCAGTCCATCACGGCGCCCGGCGTTCGGGTCGAGAGGGTCAAAGCGGGCCCTTCAGGAAGGCGGATCCCATCCGGTAGCGTTCCACGCCCAGGAACGGCCGCCCCGCGCCGGCGCAGGCGGCTTCGGCGATCGCCCCCAGGCGGCCCCAGAGCGCCTCGCCGCAATCCGTCTCCACGGCGACGCCGCCGTGGCGCAGGCGCACGCGGATCGCGCGTCCGTCGGGCGCCGCGCCGCGCAGTCGCTGTTCCAGCGCGTCGACGAAGGCGAGGTCCGCGGGCTGGATCGCGAGCCCCGTCTCGACACGGCTCGACAGGCACGGCTGGGCCGGCAGGTCGGCGAAGTCGAGCCCGTGCGCGTGGGCGAGCCCGCGGATCGCGGCCTTGCCGATCCCGGCTTCGACGAAGGGGTGGCGCACCCCGCGCTCCTCGGCCGCGGCGAGGCCGGGCCGGAAGTCGCCGAGGTCGTCCTGATTGGTGCCCGAGGCGACGAGGCCGCCGCCCGCCGCGCGGATCACCGCATCGATCGAGCCGTAGAGGCGGGACTTGCAGAAATAGCAGCGGTTGACCGGATTGGCGCGGTAGTCCGGGTCGGCGAACTCGCCGGCGTCGATGACCTCGAGCCACCACCCCTCGGCCCCCGCGTGCCGCTCGACGCGTCCACGCGCCTCCGACGGGACCGCCGGCGAGGTGGCGTGGACCATCCGCGGACGGACAGCGAGGCGGCGGTGGGCGAGGGTCGCGAGCGTCATCGAATCGACACCGCCGGACACCGCGATGGTCCACTGGTGTCCGCCGAAGGCGCGGTCGAGGCGGCCGAGCGCCCCGGCGACGTCGAACGCCGCGTCCGGCGTCTCGCCGCGGTCCCGGTCGACGAGCGTCACTGTTCCGCCTCGTGGGCGGCGCGGCGGCGGGCCTGGAGCGTCTCCGCCGTCAGCTCGTCCTGCTCGACCTTGGTGGTGACGACGCCGCCGGGCCGTACGGCATGCTTCACCGACTGCCCCTTCTCTAGCCCCTTGGCGCGCGGGAGGATGTCGCGCCGCATCTCCTGGCGCCGCACCCCGAGGGTCGAGGTCTGCGAGAACACCGCGTCGCGGACCCGATCGCCGGCAGCCGGGTCGGCCTGAAGCTCCACCCGCGTCACCGGCCTGCCCTTCTTTCCGAACGCGGGGACGAGGACGATGTCGCGCACGCCCTGCACCTTGCGCAGGAGGTCGGCGGCCGTGGCGATCTCCTCGCCGGTCATGTCGTCGACCTCGAAGGTCATCATCTCGGTGCGCTCCGAGCGCGGGCCGTCCGTCTCGAACACCGTAACGCGCAGGACGTTGGGAACGCCCTCCAGCTCGCGCGTGCCGAGGCCGGTGCCCATGGCCGCGAGCCGGCCGCCCCGGCGCGCCCCGCTGCCCGCGCCGGCCGTGAGGTGTGCGACGATCGCGGCGCCCGTCGGCGTGACGCGCTCGCCTGGGACCCCATCGTCGCGCCAGTCGTAGCCGGTGAGGATCATCGTCGTGGCGGGCGCCGGCACTGGCAGCAGGCCGTGTGCCGTCCGCACAAGGCCGCCGCCCAGCGGCAACGCCGCGATGCTCCAGGTCGCAGCGAGCGCGGCGGAGATCGAGCCCGCCGCGACGACGTCCATCAGCGTGTCCCAGTCGGCGATCTCGTGGAAATGCACGTCGTCGAGGGGGACGCGGTGGATCGCGGCCTCCGCCCAGCCGAGCCGCTCCATGATGTCGAGCGCGGCGAGGCGGGTGCCCTGCGCGAGCCTGGCATCGCCGATCATCGTGCGGAAGGCGCCGTAGCTGACGGGGCGGTCGGCAAGGCTCGTGCGCTCCAGTCCGAAGCGGTAGCCCGACAGCGCGCCGGACGAGCCCTCGGTCAGCATCGCCGCCGCATCGGGCGGCAGGACCGCGTGGACGTCGGCCATCACGCGCTCGGTGAGCTCCGGCCGGGCCGACAGCATCGCGGCGACGAACATGTCCCCGGCGACGCCGCCGACGGGATCCAGATGGACGTGGAAGGGTGTCACCTCAGTGCGCGGCCGCGAACTCTGCGAGCTCCCCGGCCGCGTCGAATGTCATCGCCTCCGGTTCCCCGAGGATCTCGACGGCCGGGTTCGCCTTCGCCTCGCCGAGGAGGGATTCGGAGATCTGGATCTCGCCGATGTGCAGCGTGTTCGGGATGCGCACCATCCGCAGCTTGCTCATGTCGAGCGCGTTGCAGGTGCGGACCGCCGCCATGATCGCGAGGCGCTCGGTCTCCATGATCATCGGGATCTTGGCACCCGACAGCACCGTCGAGGTGATGTGGTTGGCGTAGGTCGCGACGAGGTCGATCTTGTTGAAGAGCTTGCGCGTGGTGACGTCGGCGAGGCCGATGCCGGTGGCGTTGCCGCCGCCCTTGGCGGTCAGGTCGAGCACCACCATGCGGGCCGTGGTCAGCGAGCCCTGGACCAGCGAGGTGGAGGCACGGCCGGTGATGTTCGGGTCCATGCCGGTGCCGGAGAATTCCTTGCCCATCCGGTCGACGACGAGGACGTCGAGCGGGTTGAACATGATCCGCGGCAGCCGCTGCTTGGCTTCCTTCAGGAGGGCCGGCTCCTCGTCGAGGATCGACTCGGCGGGCACGACCTCGACGCGGCAGATCCTGTCGTAGCTGTTCTCGACGGTGGCGATGCCGAAGAGGATCCTGCACTTGTCGAGCTTGATCCTCGCCATGTCGACCACGTTGTCGGCCATGTAGCCGAAGCCCATGGCGTGGCAGCTCGCCGCCCCTTCCTGCTTGCCGAGGCCGATGGTGATCATCTTGGCGAGCCCGCTCTCGATCGGCGCGGAGAACGAGGTGTGCGGCTTCACGCGGTTGAGGACGACGATCCCGTCGGCCTCCATCGCGTGCCTGTCCATGAGGACCGGCAGGCCGTTGGGGAGTTTGCCGAGCGAGACCGTCTCCATCGAGGAGCGGATCGGCGCGCCGACGGCCTCCTCGGTGACGCCGAGGCCGTTGAGGAGCAGGGCCTGCCCCTCGGCGGTGGCGCCGCCGTGACTGCCCATGGCGGGGACGATGAACGGCTCCGCGCCGGCCTCCTTGAGGCCCTTTACGGTGGCGGCGACGAGGATCGGGAGGTCGGCGAGGCCGCGGCTGCCGACCGCGATGGCGATCGACATGCCCGGCGTGACGCGCCCGGCGATCTCGGGCTTCCTCAGGCCCTGAAGGACCGCGCCGGCCACGTCGGCGATATGATCGTCCGCGAATTTCTGGCGGACGCGAACCATCTTCGGCAGCGCGATGTCACCGACCAGACGCTCCAGAACCTCCATTTTGCCCCTCCCACCGAGCTGTTTGCCTGATGCTATAGCACGCGCTTTGCGAGGAGGCGAAGCCGGTCAGGCGAGTTCGATCACGTCCACGCGTTCGCCGAGCCGGTCGCGGGCGATCTCCACCACGCTGCGGTGGTGGGCGAAGAGGATCGGCTGCACCCTGGCGCCGACGTCGGCCAGCGCGACGAGGCCGGCCGCGGTCCGGTCGTCGTCGAAGGTCTGGAAGATGTCGTCGCCGATGAACGGCGCCGGCTCGTTGCGGCTCGCGAAATCCTCGACGATGGCGAGGCGCAGCGCGAGGAAGAGCTGGTCGCGCGTCCCGTCCGAGAGCGCCGAGCGTTCCAGGATCTCCTCGCCGCGCTGGGCGTAGAGCTGCATGCGGTCGGTCTCGTCGAAGCGCTGGGCGAGGCCGCCGTAGGCGCCGTTGGTAAGCGTCGCGAAGAGGGCACCGGCGCGCTCGATCAGCGGGGCGTGATGGCGCTGGCGCTGCCGCTCGATCGCCGATGCGAGGAGCTGGGAGGCGATGCGCAGGACGGCCCAGTTGCGGGCGATCCCCTCCATCTCGGCGGCGGCGGCGTTCTTCTCGAAGGCGGCCGCCTCGGCGCCCTGCCCGGCGGAGAGGGCGTCGCGCTCGCGCTGGCGCTCCCTGAGGGTGGCGTAGGCGACGTTCTCCTCCTCGCCGAGGCGGGCGGCTTCGCGGGCGAGCTCGTCCCGGCGCGCGTCGGCGGCGGCGGGGTCGAGGCGGGCGAGCGCGTCGCGCACGGTGGCCTCGTCCTCGCCGGGCGCGATCTCGGCGAAGCGGCGGCGGCAGGCGGCAAGGTCGGCCGCGGCGCGGTCCCGCTCGCCGAGCCGCTCGACGAGGCGTGCGCGGTCGCCCTCCGGAAGTCCGGCGAACGCGGCATCGGCCGCCGCCACGGCGGTCTCGTACTGGGCCGCGAGGTCGTCCAGCGCCTCATCGGCGGCGCGCAGGGCTTCGGCGGCGGCGTCGCGGCGCTCCTTGGCGGACCGGGCGGCGCCGGCGCGGTCGGCGAGCTCGGCGCAGGCGGCGGCGGGCGGGAGGTCGGCAAGGTCGGGTGCCAGCGTGGCGACGAGGTGCCCGACCGCGCTCTCGAACCGCTCCCGGGTGGCGAGGAGCGCGGCATGGCGGCGCTCGGCCGTGTCGCGCCGGTCGATGAGGTCCGGCAGCTCGCGCCAGAGGGCGATGGTGGCGTCGACCTCGGCGGCGGTCGCGTCCGCCGGGAGGCCGAGGTCCACCGCGGCGCGCGCGAGGCGGTCGGCCTCGGCGGCGCGCTCGGCGTCGATCCCGGCGAGGCGTGCGGTGTGGCGCTCGATGTCGGTCTCGTGGTGGACGCGAAGGCGCGTCGTCTGCTGTCCGGCGAGCCAGGCCTCGCCCAGCTCGGCGATCCGCTCGGCCAGCCGGGCGGCGAGGGCGTCGGTCGGGAGCGGCGGCAGCGCGAAGCCGATGGACCCGGCGATCGCGGCGAGGGCGCCGGCGGTGGCCTTCTCCTCCTCGGCGAGCGCGGCCAGCTCGTCGGCGAGGCCGTGCGCCTCCGCGCGTTCCTCCAGCAGGGCGTCGAGCCGGCGGCGCCACTCGACCATCTCGTCCGGCCGGCCCGGCTCCAGGCCGATCGCGGTGAAGGGGGAGCGCCAGGCCTCCTTCTCGGCGGAGAGCTGGACGCGAAGGTCGGCAAGGTCGGCCTCCCGCCGCTCGATGTCGTCGCCAAGCTCGGCGGCCTCGGACTTCAGCGTCAGGTAGAGGTTCACCCGGGAGGCCTCGCCGAGCGCCTGGTCGGCGAGGGCGTCGGCCTCGCTGGTGAGGCGCCCGGCGGTGGCGACCGCGGAGACGGCGGCGTCGTGCCCGAGCGGCTCCTCGCCGGTCGCGGCGCGGCCGACGGCCGCCAGCGCGACGTCACGGGCCCGGCGGGCGCCGGCCACGGTCTCGGCGCTCGGCACGGGGCCGGCGGCCTCCGCCTCGGCGATGCGGCGCTCGACCCCCTTCAACTTGGCCTGCTGCTCGCGCAGCCGCTCCAGGCGGGCCCGGCCGTCGCGCTCGATCTCGCGCAGCGACTCGGCCTGCTCGGCAAGGCGGGGCACGGCGGGCAGGCTCGCCAGCCCCGGCGCGGCGAGGTTCGGGGCGGGAGAGAGCGCGGCCGCCCCGGTATCGACGTCGCGCTCGAGCGCGCGGAGCCGGGCGGTGATCCTGTCGCGCCCCTTCAGCGCGTCGAGGCGGGGCTGCAGGGCGGCGAGGTTCGCCTTGGCCGCCTGCGGGTCCACCAGATGGGCGGCGGAGCGGTCGCGGTCGAGCTCGGCCAGCGCCTCCTCGCCCCTCGCGAGCGCCTTGGCGGTCTCCTCCCGCTGGGCATCGAGCGCGCGGAGCGCGGCGGCCGACGTCGCGGCCCGCTCCAGCGCCGCGTCGGTCGGCTGGCGGCTCGCGACCGCGTCGGGCGGGGTGCCGAGGCGGCGCGCGCGGTCGGCGATGCGCGCCGCCTCCGCCTCCCGGTCCGCGGCGGCGGTGGGCAGGTCGTCGGCAAGCTGGGCGTAGGCGCCGCTGTCCTTGAAGACGGCCTGCACCTCCGCCGCGTGAGCCAGCATCGCCTCGTCGACGGTGATCCCCTCGTGGTGCCGCCGCGCGGCTTCCGCGCCGGTGCGCGCGTCCGCCAGCCGGCGATCCGCCTCGGCGAGCGCGGCGAGATGTTCGGCGAGCGACGCGCTCAGGCCGCGCGGGACGGCGTCGAGATCGCCGAACGCGGCGAGCGTCCCGGCGCCGCCGTCGATCTCGGCGACCACGCCGCGCAGCGCGCGCAGGGCCTCGATCCGCTTCTCCTCCGTCAGCACGGACTGGCGGGACCGGCGCGTCTCGGCGAGCGCCTCCTCCGCGGCGTCGATGGACTGGTTGAGCTCGCGCCAGCGGCTCGACTTCAGCTCCCCTCCCCGCTCCGCCTCGCGTGCGACCTTGAACCGCTCCTCCGCCTTGTTGAGCGCCCGGGTCGAGGCGCGTTTGGCGTAGAGTTCGTCCGCCTCCGCATCGAGCCTCGCGCGAAGGTCCGACAGGCCGATCAGACCCGACGCCGCCGCCATCACGATGGAGCCGAGCTCGCCGCCCGGCTGCAGCATGTCCTCCGCCCCCGCGCGCAGCGTGTCGGAGTTGAGACCGAAGGAGGCGGTGAAGATCTCGCGCGTCAGGCCGCCGGTCCAGGGCGCCAGGGCGTCGTCGTTGAGCGCCTTCTCGTCGTCGGTGTCGTCGAGCAGCGTCGCCTTGTTGCCGCGGCGGCGACGGAAGGCGATCTCCTCGCCCGCGGCACTCGTCAGCGCGGCGCCGAGGCGCAGGTTCTTGCCTTCGTGCCGGAAGTCGACCTTCGGCGCGTCCTTGGCGCGCGAGAAGCCGAACAGGAGATCGGAGATCGCGGCGAGCGCCGAGGACTTGCCGGCCTCGTTCGGACCGTAGACGACGTGGAGCGCCGCGCCCGGGTCGAACGTCAGCCGCTTGTTCTCGTAGGCGGCGTAACGGATGAGGTCGAGGCGGGTGAAGCGCATCAGCCGCGCGCCCTGACGGCGACGAGCTCGACCGCCTCGGCGATCAGCGCATCCGTGTCCTCGCCGAGCGGCGCCTCGTCGGCGGCCCGCCCCGACGGCAGACGCGTCGCGATCTCGCCGATGATCGCCTCGGCCCGCGCCCGCATCTCCGGGTCGGCCGAGAGGTCGCGCAGCGCGGCGGCGAGGTCGAAGCCGAAATCCACCGGCGCCGTCTCCGGAGCGGTGAGGTCGAGCTTCACCTGCTCCAGCCAGACGTCGGCGTTGATCCGGTGCGCGGCGGCCTGGATGTCGTCCGACAACTGCCCCTTCGCGGCGAGGATCGCCGAGCGCAGCCCGGTCCGCCCCGTCAGCCGCACGCGCAGCGCCATGGTTCGGTCGCCGAGGTCCGCCGCCTCCTCGGCGATGCGCTCCTCGACGAGCCGCAGGGCCGCCGGAAGATCCGCGCAGTCGGAGATGTCGACCTCGGCGAGCGCCCAGCGGGCGTCGTCGACGATGACGCGCTCGAACCCGGCGACGCGCCCGTCCTCCACCGTGACGATGACGGCCCCCTTCGCGCCGGTCTCGCGCACACTGCGGCCCTGCAGGTTGCCGGGGAAGACCACCATCGGGTCCTCCGCCATCACCGCGAAGTCGTGGACGTGGCCGAGGGCCCAGTAGTCGTAGCCGCGGCTCCTGAGGTCCTCGACGGTGCACGGCGCGTAGGTGGCGTGGGCCGCGTGGCCGGTCAGCGAGGTATGCAGGACGCCGATGTTGAAATGTCCCGCCACCGGAGCGGGATAGGCGCGCACGAGGTTCTCCTCCGCGGCGCGCGATGCGAACCCCTGGCCGTGCAGCGCGACGGCGAGGTCCGGCAGCACGAAGGTCGATGCCTTGCGCGTCTCGAACGCATGGACGGCCTCGGGCAGTGCGATGGTCTGGGTGACGACGCTGTCCGCGTCGTGATTGCCGCGCAGGACGTAGCTCGGAATCCCCGCCCGGGCGAGACGCGAGATCTCGCGGTTGAAGAACAGCCCGACGCTGTTGTCCTTCCACGCCCCGTCATAGACGTCGCCGGCGATCACCGCGAAGGCGACCTCCGCCGCCAGCGCCTCGTCGATCAGGCGGGTCAGCGCGGTACGCGTCGCCTGGGCGAAGCGGCCGGCCACGGCCTCGTCGCGCACGGCGAGGCCCCTGAACGGGCTGCCGAGGTGGAGATCCGCAGCATGCAAAAACCGAAACGTCGTCACGGCACCCTCCGCGACCGCCACGGTTACGGCATCCGGCCCCCCGGGTGGAAGAAAGGTCGCGCTGTGGTTGCGCCTGATCCCCAGCTTTCCGGCCGACGCCATGTGTGACCGCGACGGAGGGGCGCTCCCCGCCCGCCCCGCTGCGCCCTCAGCTGAAGCGGGCGACGGCGGCGTGCACGATGCCGTCGACGTCCTCGTCGCCCGCGAGCGGCTGGTCGACGTCGGAGGTGAAATCGCTCGGCCAGCTCGCGACGACCCGCGTCACGGCGAGGTCCGGCTGGAACGAGACGCGGCTCGCCGCCTTCTCGCCGACGATGCGGCGCAGGCTGTCCACCATCTCGCGCGGGGTCGTCTTGAGGCCCGGCTGGTGCAGCGCGCGGCTCGCCCCGAAGGACGCCGTCGGCCGCTCCGCCAGGGCGATGATGTTCTGCGCCACGCGCTCGACCGTCACCAGCGGGAACGGCATGTCCGGGTCGAGCGGCGAGACGACCTTGCGCCCGACGATCGGCCCGCGGATGACCTCGCTGACGATGTCCGACACGACCGGATGCGGCAGCCCCGGCCGGGTCACCACGATGGGGATGCGGATCGCCCGACCGTCGGCGTAGCCGTGGCGGGCATAGTCGGAGAGCATCAGCTCGACCATCGCCTTGGCGGTGCCGTAGGACGTCTGCGGCGTCGTGACCGTCGCCTCGGACACCCGGTCCGGCAGCGTCCCGCCGAAGACGGCGATGGACGACGGGAAGATCACCCGGGGATTGCGCCCGCTCAGGCGCGCCGCCTCCAGGATCCGGATCGGGACCTGGAGGTTGAGGTCGTAGCCCGCCGGCACGTCCCGTTCCGACGCGATGGTCAGCGAGGCGGCGAGGTGGATGATGACGTCCGCCTCCGCGACGAGCGGCGCGAGGTCGGTGTCGGTGAGGCTCGCGACGGTGACGCGAACCTCGAACGGGGTGTCCGGCGGCGATGACGGGACGCGGTCGACGAGGGTCACGGTGGTGACCGGCTCGTACCCCGCCGGGCCGTCGAGCTCCCCGTGCCGGACCAGCGCCTCGACCACCGTGCGGCCGAGGAACCCGGCCGCACCGGTGATGAGGATGCGGGCCATCGCCTAGGAGGCTCGCTCTTGAGCGTGCGCGGCTTCCGCGTCGCCGTCGGAGAGGCCCGTGGAGCCGGACGGGCCGAGGTGGGCCGGCTCGTCCTTGCCGCCGCGCAACCTGGTCCACCAGTGCTTGATCTCGCCGACGATGCCGCGGCGGAACAGCAGCACGCAGAACACGAACACCAGGCCCTGGATGATGAGCGTGAGCTGCCCGATCTCGGCGAGATAGTTCTGCATGGTGACGATGATGGAAGCGCCGACGATCGGTCCCAGCATCGTGCCCACGCCGCCGAGCATCGTCATCAGCACGACCTCGCCGGACATCTGCCACGCGACGTCCGTCAGCGAGGCGAGCTTGAAGACGAGCACCTTGGTGGAGCCGGCCATTCCCGCGAGCGTCGCCGACAGGATGAAGGCGAGCAGCTTGTAGCGGTCCGCGTCGTAGCCGAGTGAGATGGCCCGCGGCTCGTTCTCGCGGATCGACTTCAGCACCTGCCCGAACGGCGAGTGGACCGTGCGGTGGATGATGATGACGCCGATCAGGAAGACCGCGAGCACGAAGTAGTAGATCGCGAAGTTCGACTCCAGGCTGAAGAGCCCGAGGAAGTACCCGCGCGGCACGCCCTGGATGCCGTCCTCACCGTGGGTGAACGGTGCCTGCACGCAGATGAAGAAGACCATCTGCGCCAGCGCCAGCGTGACCATCGCGAAGTAGATGCCCTGGCGGCGGATGGCGAGCAGCCCCATCAGCACGCCGAGGACCGCCGCGACCAGCGTGCCGGCGATGATCGCGAGCTCCGGCGTGAAGCCCCACTCCTTCGCGGTGTGCGCCGAGACGTAGGCCGCGAAGCCGAAGAAGGCGGCGTGGCCGAAGGACAGGAGGCCGGCGTAGCCCAGCAGCAGGTTGAAGGCCGCCGCGAAGAGCGCGAAGCACAGCACCTTGGCGAGGAACACCGGGTAGAGGACGTGCGGCAGCGCGATGAGGACCGCGACAGCGACGGCGAACTTGGCCCAGCCCTGCCAAGTGCTGGAAGTGTTCGTGGCCATCACGCTCCCTTTCCGAACAGGCCCGCGGGGCGAACGATGAGGACGATGGCCATCACCACGAAGATCACGACGTTGGACGCTTCCGGGTAGAAGACCTTGGTGATGCCCTCGATCACGCCCAGCATGAAGCCGGAGATGATGGCGCCGCCGATCGAGCCGAGGCCGCCGATGACGACGATGGCGAACACCACGATGATGATGTGCGAGCCCATGATGGGATTGACCGAGTAGATCGGCGCGGCGAGGACGCCGGCGAACGCCGCGAGCCCCACGCCCAGGCCGTAGGTCAGCGTGATGAGCATCGGCACGTTGACGCCGAAGGCGCGCACGAGGTCCGGGTTCTCGGTGGCCGCGCGCATCAGCGCGCCGAGCTTGGTCCGCTCGATCAGGATGTAGGTCGCCGTGCAGATGATCAGCGAGGCGACGATGACCCAGGCGCGGTAGTTCGGCAGCGCCATCATGAACGCCGGATCCCCGCCCGTGATCCAGGACGGCAGCATCAGGCGCTGCGCGCCGGAGAGGGAATCGGGAATGCTGTAGGGCAGGCCCGACACGCCGTAGAAGTGGCGGAAGCTGCCTTCGAGGACCAGCGCCAGACCGAACGTCAGCAGCAGGCCGTAGAGGTGGTCGAGGTCGTGCAGCGGGCGCAGCAGGAAGCGTTCGATCACCATGCCGAAGCCGGCCACGATGATCGGCGCCAGGATCAGGGCCGGCCAGTAGCCGACGCCGATGTACTGCAGCAGCAGATAGGCGACGAAGGCCCCCACCATGTAGAGCGCGCCATGCGCGAAGTTCACGATGTTGAGGAGGCCGAAGATCAGAGCCAGCCCCAGCGAAAGGACGGCATAGAACGACCCGTTGATGAGCCCGATGAGCAATTGGCCCATGAACAGCGGCAGCGGGACGCCAAGGAATTCGATCACGACGAAACCTTTCGCGGGATCGCCGGCCCCGAGACGTGGGGCCGGCTCTCGTTACCGGACGGGTGGATTACTTCTTCAGCAGCGGGCAGCGCACGTCCTCGAGGGCCTGGTACGCCTCCGCAGCCGGGATCTTCGTCACGATGTTGTAGTAGTCCCACGGCCCCTTCGACTCGGAGGGCGACTTGATCTGGGCCAGGTACATGTCGTGGAAGTGCAGGCCGTCCTCGCGGATCTTGCCGCCCTGCGCGAAGACGTCGTTGATCTCCATCTTGCGCAGCTGCTCGACGACCTTCTTGCCATCGTCGGTGCCGGCCTCTTCCGCCGCCTTCAGGTAGTTCATGATCGACGAGTAGACGCCGGCATGGACCATGGTCGGCATGGAGCCGCCCATCTTCTCCGAATAGCGCTTGGCGAACGCGCGGGTGTCGTCGTTGAGGTCCCAGTACCAGCCGGTGGTGATCGTGAGGCCGGCGGTGGTCTCGAGGCCCAGCGCGTGGATGTCGGTCAGGAAGATCAGCAGACCCGCGAGCTTCTGCCCGGCCGCGACGATGCCGAACTCCTGCGCCTGCTTGATGGAATTGACGGTGTCACCGCCCGCGTTGGCGAGGCCGATCACGTCCGCGCCGGAGGCCTGCGCCTGCAGCAGGAAGGACGAGAAGTCCTGGTTGGACAGCGGCGCGCGGACCGAGCCGAGCACCTCGCCGCCGGCGCCCTTCACGGCGTTCGACGTATCGGCCTCGAGGGCGTGGCCGAAGGCGTAGTCGGCGGTGATGAAGAACCAGCTCTTGCCGCCTTCCTTCACCATCGCGCCGCCCGTGCCGGTGGCGAGGGCGTAGGTGTCGTAGACGTAGTGGACGCCGTTCGGCGAGCACTGCTCGTTGGTGAGCGCGGTAGTGGCGGCGCCGGAGTTCATCGAGACGATGTTCTTCTCGGTCGCGACCTGCTGCACCGCGAGACCCACGGCGGAGTTCAGAATGTCGAAGATCGCGTCGACGCCGTCGGTATCGGCCCACTGGCGGGCGATGTTGGCGCCGATATCGGCCTTGTTCTGGTGGTCGGCGGAGAGAAGCTTGATCGGCTGGCCGTTGAAGGTGCCGCCAAAATCCTCGATCGCCATCTGCGCGGCGACCACCGAACCCTGGCCGCCGACGTCGGCGTAGACGCCGGACATGTCGGTGAGCACGCCGAGCGTGATGCCGTCGTTGGAATACTGGGCGTGGGCGCTCATGGTCATGGCGAGACCAGCGACACCTGCCAGAAGGACCTTCTTCAGACCCATATTACTCTCTCCCTTTCATTATTCGTTTGCCGAACCGTCAAACGCCCAAGTATTGGGTCAATTTCTCGCGGTTCTGTTCGATCGCCTCATTGGCGATCTCGTCGATCACGTTACCATGTTCGACGACGTAATGCCGATCGGCCACCGACGAGGCGAACCGGAAGTTTTGTTCCACCAAGAGAATGGTGAAGTCTCTTTTTCTAAGTTCTTGGATCGTGCGACCGATCTGCTCGACGATCACCGGCGCAAGACCCTCCGTCGGCTCGTCGAGCATCAGGAGTTTGGCGCCGGTGCGCAGGATGCGGGCGATGGCGAGCATCTGCTGCTCGCCGCCCGAGAGCTTGGTGCCCTGGCTCTTGCCCCGCTCCTTGAGGATCGGGAACAGGCCGTAGATCTCCTCGAGCGACATCCCGCCCTCGGCGATCACGGGGGGGAGCGTCAGGTTCTCCGTCACGTTGAGCGAGGAGAAGATGCCGCGCTCCTCCGGACAGATGGCGATGCCGAGGCGGGCCACCTGCTCGGCCGGCATCTTCACGGTCTCGTGGCCCTCGAGGCGGACCGAGCCCGTGCGGTTCTTCACCAGGCCCATCACCGCGCGCAAGGTGGTGGTCTTGCCCGCGCCGTTGCGCCCGATGAGGGTGACGACCTCGCCGGCGCGCACCTCGAAGTCCATGCCGTGCAGGATGTGACTCTCGCCGTACCAGGCGTTGAGGCCCGCGACCTTCAGAAGCGGCTCGCTCACGCATGGCCTCCCATGTAGGCGGCGATCACCTCGGGGTTCTTCGAGACCTCCTCGTAGGACCCCTCGGCGAGCACCTGACCGCGCTGCAGCACGGTGATGGTGTCACAAAGGTCCGCGACCACGCCCATGTTGTGCTCGACCATGAGCACGGTGCGGCCCTCGGCGGCGGTGCGGATGAGGTCGACGACGCGCTGGATGTCGCCGGTGGACATGCCCGCCATCGGCTCGTCGAACAGCAGCACGTCGGGCTTCAGCGCGAGCGTGGTGGCTAGTTCAAGGAGTCGTTTACGACCATAGGACAACTCGACAGCCAGCGTGTCGCGCATGTCGAATAGGCCGACCGATTGCAGGATCGCGTCGACCTCGTCGTTGAGCGCGTTGAGAACGCTTTCCGGCGTCCAGAACTGGTAGGAGTTCTTCATCTGCCGCTGCAGGGCGACGCGCACGTTCTCCCGGCACGTCAGGTGCGGAAACACCGACGAGATCTGGAACGAGCGTACCATGCCCCGCCGCGCCAGCGCCGCCGGCTTGACGTGGGTGATGTCCTTGCCTTCGAGGCGGATCGTGCCCGCGCTCGGCGTCAGGAACTTGGTGATCAGGTTGAAGCAGGTGCTCTTCCCGGCCCCGTTCGGGCCGATCAGCGCGTGGATCGAATGGCGCCGAACTTTGAGATTGACACCCTGCACGGCATAGAAACCGCCGAATTGCTTCGTCAGTCCCTCAGTCTCAATCGCAATGTCGCTCAACGTTCCTCGCCCCGCTCCGCGATGTCCTCCGATGGAACGCCCGCGCGCGCGAGACTAAGCCGGCTCAACCAGCCATCGCCGTCCTTGCCGCGTGGACAATCGAGTTGCTCGAACGCCACCTATCCTCCCATTGGATCTTGAGTGATCCACTTTTTCACTTGCCGCTACAATGCATGCGGAAACGCCTTTCGCAAGTCCAAGTCTTAGGCAAATCGGGCGTTTGAGGGGCGAGGCTGCCACACTCGCCCAACTGTCGCTGTCGACATCGGCACGGACTGTCGCTACCTCAGGGGGAGATTGAGAACCAACGCGCGCCCGGCTCCCGAAAAGGGTCGGACGGCGCTGACCGCTGGAGGGTCATTCGTGAGCGGCGTGAACGAGATCCGCACGAAATTTTTGGATTATTTCGGAAGCAACGGTCATGAGATCGTCGCCTCCTCCCCGCTCGTGCCGCGCAACGACCCAACGCTGCTGTTCACCAACGCGGGCATGGTCCAGTTCAAGAACGTCTTCACCGGCGCCGAGCACCGCCCCTACCAGCGTGCCGTGACGTCACAGAAGTGTGTCCGCGCAGGTGGCAAGCACAACGACCTCGAGAATGTCGGCTACACCGCGCGGCACCACACGTTCTTCGAAATGCTCGGCAACTTCTCGTTCGGCGATTATTTCAAGGAACGCGCAATCGAGCTCGCCTGGAATTTGGTCACCAAGGAGTTCGGCCTCCCCGCCGACCGCCTGCTGACGACCGTCTACGCCGAGGACGACGAGGCGTTCGAGCTGTGGAGGAAGATCGCGGGCCTGCCCGAGGATCGAATCATCCGCATCGCGACGGACGACAACTTCTGGCGCATGGGCGACACCGGCCCCTGCGGCCCGTGCTCGGAGATCTTCTACGACCACGGCGACCACATCTGGGGCGGCCCTCCGGGCTCCCCGGAGGAGGACGGCGACCGGTTCATCGAGATCTGGAACCTCGTCTTCATGCAGTACGAGCAGCTGCCCGAAAAGCGGCTCGACCTGCCCCGCCCGTCGATCGACACCGGCATGGGGCTGGAGCGCATCGCGACCATCCTGCAGGGCGTCCATGACAACTACGAGATCGACCTCTTCCGCGCCCTGATCGGCGCGACGGAGGACGCGCTCGGCGTCAGGGCGCGCAACGCCGACGGCACGCTCAACCCGTCCTTCAAGGTGATCGCGGACCACCTGCGCGCGCTCGGCTTCCTGATGGCGGACGGCGTGCTCCCCTCCAACGAGGGGCGCGGCTACGTCCTTCGCCGCATCATGCGGCGGGCGATGCGCCACGCGAACATGCTGGGCGCGACGAAGCCGGTGCTGCACCGCCTCGTCCCCGCGCTGGTGCGCGAGATGGGCCAGGCCTACCCCGAGCTCTCCCGCGCCGAGGGCCTCATCGTCGAGACCACGGAGGCCGAGGAGGTCCGCTTCGGCCGCACCCTGACGCGCGGCCTGTCCCTCCTCGAGGAGGCGTCGGCCGGGCTCACCGAGGGCGCCTCGTTCTCCGGCGAGACCGCGTTCACGCTCTACGACACCTACGGTTTCCCCTACGATCTCACCGAGGACGCCCTGCGCCCGCGCGGCATCAAGGTCGACCGGGAGGGCTTCGAGTCCGCCATGGCCGAGCAGAAGGCCAAGGCGCGCGCGAACTGGGCCGGCTCCGGTGACGCCGCGGACGAGCGCGTTTGGTTCGGCGTTCGCGACCGCGTCGGCGCCACCGAGTTCCTCGGCTACGACACGACCCGCGCCGACGCGACCGTCGCCGCCATCGTCGTCGACGGGGCCGAGGTCCAGACGGTCGGTGCCGGCCAGGAAGCCCGCATCGTCTTCAACCAGACCCCGTTCTACGCCGAGTCGGGCGGCCAGGTGGGCGACACCGGCAGCGCCACGGCCGGGGAGACGCGGTTCGCCATCGCCGACACCACGAAGGTGGCCGACGGCCTCTTCGTGCACCGCGGCACGCTCGAGGCGGGCACCCTGACCGTGGGCGACGCGCTGACCCTCCAGGTGGAGGACGAGCGGCGCGACATGATCCGCGCCAACCACTCGGCGACGCATATCCTGCACGAGTGCCTGCGCCGGGTTCTGGGCGACCACGTCGCGCAGAAGGGCTCGCTGGTGGCGCCGGAGCGGCTGCGCTTCGACTTCGCCCAGCCCAAGCCGATCACCGAGGAGGAGATCGCCGCGGTCGAGCGCGCCGCCAACCAGCGCGTGCGCGAGAACGATGCGGTCGACACGCGCGTCATGGGCGTGGACGACGCCATCGAGTCCGGAGCCCGCGCCCTCTTCGGCGAGAAGTACGGCGACGAGGTCCGCGTCGTCTCCATGGGACGCGACGGCAACCGCCGGTTCTCGGTGGAGCTGTGCGGCGGCATCCATGTGACGCGCACCGGCGACATCGGCCTCATCACCATCGTCGAGGAGGCGGCCGTCTCCTCCGGCGTCAGGCGCATCGAGGCGCTGACCGGCGAGACCGCGCGCCGCTACCTCACCGGCGCGCGCGACCGACTGCGCTCCGTCGCCGGCGCGATGCGCGTCGCTCCGGACGACGCTCCGGCCCGGGTGGAGGTCCTCGTCGAGGAGCGCCGCCGACTGGAGCGCGAGCTGGAGGAGGCGAAGAAGAAGCTCGCCCTCGCCGGCCCGGCTCAGGCCGAGGCCGCGCGCGAGATCGCCGGCGTCAACTTCGTCGGCCGCGTGGTGGACGGCCTCCCCGGCAAGGCCCTCAAGGGTCTCGCCGACGAGGCGCGCCAGGCGGCGGGCTCGGCGGTCGTGGTGATCGTCGGCCGCGAGGAAGGCCGGGCGTCCGTGGTCGTCACGATTTCCCCGGACCTCGCCGAGCGCTTCGACGCGGTGGAGCTGGTGCGGGTCGGCTCGGCCGCCTTGGGCGGCAAGGGCGGCGGCGGCCGCCGCGACATGGCCCAGGCCGGCGGTCCCGACGCGGACAAGGCGGACGAGGCCATCGCCGCCATCGCGACAGCCATGGAAGCCGCAGCCTAGCTCGACATCCCGAAACGCCGCGCCGGCACCCCGGCGCGGCCCCCACCGACCGGGAACACCCCGGCGGCGCCGGCGCTCCGACGGCCCGGCGACCGCCGCCGCGCTCCCCCTGCCCCCAAGAGATCGAGCCGGCGTGCATCGGCGCCAGGCGCGGAGCCTCCGGCTACCCGTACGACACGAGACGGCGACGTGCGCCCCGACGCCGTCCGGGCTGCCCCCTCCCCGGCGACGTTCGACACCAGCACGAAACGCCCGCTCCTCGCCCACCGGCCGGGCGCCATTGCCGGACCGGAGCACCCCTGCCGGAGGGACGACAGCATCCCGGAGGGGATGGCAGGTGCCGGCCGCCGCGTGCCACCAACGTTCGCGCATCGCCGAATCCATGCTGCGACAGCGTCGGCATGGAATGGCGAGGATCGCGGTACGCCGGTCGGCCGGGCCCGGGCGCCAACCCGTCGCTCCCGCTCCGCGGCGCCCGGGACCACCGGCGCCGCCGCGCCCGTGTCGGTGATCTTTGCCCTAACGCGACTGGACCGTCCCGAATTGGACAGTTGTTACAGGCTGTTATTCAACGGCGACAATTTGAGACCGACTGTTTCGCCCGCTTCAAAGGGCGATGACATTGCGGGCGCAGTCTCCTCCTCATCAAGTCCGACACGCCGGGCGACAGACGGAGGCACACCTACCATGACACCCCTCTGCCATCCCCCGACGCGACGTCGACGCGGGTTCTCCCGGCGCTGACGCCCGGACTGCACCGCATCGGGCCGAGCACCGCCACTCGGCCCGCGGGTCGGCGCGCCTGTCCAAGCGCCCGAACGCCGGGCGCGCCGACCCACCCTTCCTTCCCGGCCGCCGATCCGCCCACCGGGCGCGATCGGCCCCGCCCGCCAGGCGCGGGCCACGACCTATCGGAGACTTCTGAGATGAACCGCACTTTCACCCTGACGTCCGTCCTCCGCCACGCCCTCGTCGCGGCCACCGTCACGCTGGTGGCGACAGGCGCGGCCCTGGCGCAGCAGGTCCCGCAGATATCGCGCGCCGACGCGCGGGCGGTGGCGACAGCCTGCAAGGCCGACGTGCAGCGGCTCTGCCCCAACGTCCAGCGCGGCGACGGGCGGATCGCCGCCTGCCTGCGCGAGAACGCGCAGAGCGTCTCGCCCGACTGCCGTGACACTCTGGCCAAGGTGATGAACCCATGAGGACCCGTGCTGAAGATATAGGCGCCGCCTCGCTGCGCCGCTCCGTCCCCGGCTTCTGGCTGTTCGCGCTGCTGGTGTCGCTCGCGACGATCAGCGGCCCGGCCTCGGCGGCGACGCCCTCGGTCGCGACCGGCAATGTCAACATGCGGGCCGGCCCGTCGACGGGCTACCCGGTGATCACCGTGGTCCCCGTCGGCGCCAGCATCGTCACGTACGGCTGCGTGAACACGTTCGACTGGTGCGACGTCAGCTACGGCACCGCGCGCGGCTGGGTCTCGTCCGGCTACATCACGGCCAGGGTCAATTCCTCGGTGGTCACCGTCACGGCGGCGACCGCGCCGCGCATCGGCATCACGGTCGTCGGCTTCTCCAAGACCTACTGGGACACGTACTATACGGCCTATCCCTGGTACGGCCGCTGGACCGTGTACCGGCCGTACTACCGGGCCTATCCCGGCCCGCCGCCGCCTCCCACGGTCGTCCACCGCACCGCGACAGGGTCATGCTCGGGCGGCGCGTGCCGCGGCGCGACGCAGGTCACCGGCAGCAACGGCGGCTCGGTCACGCGGGCAGGATCATGCGGCAACGGCCACTGCGGCGGGGCGCGGGTGGTGGAAGGGCCGGGAGGTCGAACTGCGGTGGCCGCCGGCGGGTGCGCCAAGGGCGTCGGCTGCGGCTCGGTCCGCGTCGGCCCGAACGGCGGCACCGTCCGCCACGGCGTCGTCCGGTGACGGCCCGCGCGCGGATCGGCCGCGTCGCCCAGCGTCCTCGCCTCCCGGACGACGCCCATGCGCGCGGTTAGCCTGGTCGCCTACGTCCTCGCCTCGCTCACGGACGCGTCACCTCCGGCGATGGCGCAACCGGACTCGCCGGAGGAGCTCTGCTTCGCCACCGAGGACCGCATGGCGACGATCTGCATCACGGCCACGGTCGACGGCGACGGGCTGGAGGTCTGCCTCCTCGATGTCGGCAACGATGTCGAGAGCTGCCTCTTCGCCCCGCGCGGCGAGGAGCCGGCGGTGGACCTGCCACCGCCCGGCGTCTGACTTCCCGGCAGGGCGTCAGGGCGCGCCGGAGGGGGCGCGCCAGGTCTGATGTCGGCGGGTGACGCCGGGCCGCGCCAGATCGCGCTTCAGGAGGCGCATGTTGGCGTTGTTCGCCTTCCACATGACGTCGGCGACGGTGCCCAGCAGCGGGATCGAGCCGATCAGCGAATCGCCGGCGACATTGGCGGCCATGCGCGCCAGCGTGCGCTTGCGGGCCCCGAGGCGGTAGCCCTGGCCGATCAGGTAGGCCGAGATGGCGAGACCGGCCATGTCGCCGATGCCCGGCACCAGGCCCAAAACGGCGTCCATGCCGAAGCGGACACCGAGGACGCTGAACTTGCTGTCCAAAAGGTTCGCCAGGCGGTCCAGCTCGGCCGTCGAGGGCGCCGACGAAGAATACGTCCGATCACGGCCACGGCTCATCGTAATGGTCGGTGCCATTGTGCAATCTCCTTCGCGTACTCAATTCTGCGGAGGCGCCACAGGTTCCAATTGTGTGTGCCGTTCTGCGCCCTTGCCCGTCGGGACCAAACGCGGGACAACGGCCGCAAAGCGCATAAAAAGCAGCCGCAGCAGGGAGCCCCAGATGACGATCGACATGCCGCTCGAGCGCCTCGCCGAGCTGATCGAGGACGGTGCGAAGCTCGCCATCCCGGCCGAATATGCGGGCGTCTCCATGGCAATGGTGCCGCCGCTGCTGCGGCGCGGGGCGAAGGACCTTCACCTCGTGTGCGTGCCGACGGCCGGGATCCAGGCCGACATCCTGATCGGCGCCGGCGCCGTGGCGACGGTGGAAACCAGCGCCCTCACCCTCGGCGAGGCGGGCGGCGCGCCGGCCTTCAACCGCGCGGTGAAGTCCGGCACGATCCGGGTGATGGACGCGACGTGCCCGGCGATCCACTCCGGCCTGATCGCCTCCCAGAAGGGAGCGCCGTTCCTGCCGATGCGGGGCCTCATCGGGTCGGACATCCTCGCCAACCGGCCGGACTGGAAGGTGATCGACAACCCGTTCTCGGACGCGCCCGATCCGGTCGTCCTCATCCCCGCGATCACACCGGATGTCGCACTGTTCCACGCTCCGGCGGCGGACCGCTTCGGCAACGTGCAGATCGGCCGCCGGCGCGAGCTCGCCACCATGGCGTACGCCTCGCGGCGCACGATCGTGACGGTCGAGCGCATCGTCGACGGCGACCTGATGGCGACGGAGGCCAGCGCCGCGGGTACCCTACCCGCGCTCTACGTCGACGCCATCGGGGTCGCGCCACGCGGCGCGGCGCCCTGCACCCTGTGGGGCGAGTACGAGACCGACGTCGAGGCGATGAAGGCCTACGCCAGGGCCGCGCGCTCGCCGGAGGCGCTCGCCGACTACATCGACGCCCTCGCCGGCCGGGTGCCGGCATGAGCGGGGGGAACCGCGAGATCCTGATCGCCACGATCGCCGAGCTCCTCGACGGGGTGCGGCACGTCGCGGTGGGGGCGTCGTCGCCGATTCCGGCGGCGGGCGCGATGCTGCGCCGGGCGCTCAACGAGGCCGCGGGCCGGCCGCCGGTGCGGCTGTCGATCCTGGGGTCGGTGCGGCACAACTTCTTCACCAACGGCGGGGTGGAGCTGTTCGACTGCGCGGGTCAGGGGCGGATCGACGCCTTCTTCCTCGGCGGCGGGCAGATCGACGGGGAGGCGAACATCAACCTCGTCGGCGCGGGCACCTACCCGGAGGTGGACGTGCGCTGGCCGGGCTCGTTCGGCTCGGCCTACCTCTACTACGTGGTGCCGCGCGTGATCCTCTTCCGCGAGGAGCACTCGCCGCGGGTGTTCGTGCCGAAGGTGGACTTCGTGTCCGCGCCGGGGGTCAGCGATCCCGGGGTCTACCGGCCGGGCGGGCCGCATGCGCTGCTGACCGGCAAGGGTCTCTTCGACTTCGACAAGGGACGGCGCCGGTTCTCGCTGCGCTCGGTGCACCCGGGGTCGGACCTTGCCGACATCACCGCGGCGACGGGCTTTGCCTTCGACCACGCCGCGGAGCCGGCGGTGACGCCGCGCCCCCCCAGGCCGATCCTCGACCTGCTGCGGACCCGCGTGCTGGATGAGCTGTCGGAGACCTATCCCGATTTCGCCGCCAGCCTCCGCAGCGACATGGAAGCCGCCGCGGCCTGACCCGCGCCGGACGGCGTCGTCCGTCTGCCCCGCAAATCCGGTCCCCGGCGCCTCACCCCGGGGGCCACGCGTTGGCGGCACGCATGCTGACGTGCCGGACGCCGGATCACCGTCGCCCGCCCCTCGCGGATCGAAACCCAAGGTCCACCCCGACGGTCGCCCGATTGACGTGCGACCGAAGGCGGCTTCGGGCGGGCGGCAGGGGCGATGCGCTGCACGGAGCGACGCGCAGCACAGTGAGAATGGCGAAGACGGGCGCGCTGCGCCCCCTGATCGAGGCCGCCGTCCGCCGGCCCTGCGTGGATCGGATTTGATAGGCGAGCGCGCGGCGGCCGCCTGTTCGGCAAACCCGACCATCTGCAAGCTGAGTGGGGGGCGGGACGAAGGAGCGCGAGGGGCAACGCCCTCGCGCCTTCGTGGCATGGCCGTGAGGCCGCTGCGGTGCCCCTGCGGGGCGAGACGCCGGGCAGCCCCGGCGTCAGGGCTTATTCGGCGGCGTCGTAGCCGTCCTCGTCCGGGCTGTCGGCGTCGCCGTCCGGCTCGGGGTTCCCGGCAATCCGGTCGGCGATGATGCCGGCGGACTGGCGCACGGCCTGCTCGATCTCGTTGGCGATCTCGGGGTTGTCGCGCAGGAACTGCTTGGAGTTCTCGCGCCCCTGGCCGAGCCGCTGGCTGTCGTAGGAGAACCACGCGCCCGACTTCTCGACGATGCCGGCCTTGACGCCGAGGTCGAGGAGCTCGCCGAGCTTGGACACGCCTTCGCCGTACATGATGTCGAACTCGACCTCGCGGAACGGCGGGGCGAGCTTGTTCTTCACCACCTTCACGCGGGTCTGGTTGCCCACGACCTCGTCGCGGTCCTTGATGGAGCCGACGCGGCGGATGTCGAGGCGCACCGACGAATAGAACTTGAGCGCGTTGCCGCCGGTGGTCGTCTCGGGCGAGCCGAACATCACGCCGATCTTCATGCGGATCTGGTTGATGAAGATGACCATGGTGTGGCTGCGGGAGATCGAGCCCGTCAGCTTGCGCAGGGCCTGCGACATCAGGCGCGCCTGGAGGCCGGGGAGCTGGTCGCCCATCTCGCCCTCTAGCTCGGCCCGCGGCGTCAGCGCGGCGACCGAGTCGATCACCAGCACGTCGACCGCGGCGGAGCGGACCAGCGTGTCGGCAATCTCGAGCGCCTGCTCGCCGGCGTCCGGCTGGGAGATCAGGAGATCGTCGACCTGGACGCCGAGCTTGCGGGCGTAGATCGGATCGAGTGCGTGCTCGGCGTCGATGAAGGCGCAGATGCCACCCTTCTTCTGCGCCTCGGCGATGGTGTGGAGCGCCAGCGTCGTCTTGCCCGACGACTCCGGCCCGTAGATCTCGACGATGCGGCCCTTGGGCAGGCCGCCGATGCCGAGCGCGATGTCGAGGCCGAGGGAGCCGGTCGACACCGTCTCCACCTCGATCGTCTGTCCGGCGCCGAGCTTCATGATCGAGCCCTTGCCGAACGAGCGCTCGATCTGGCTGATCGCAGCCGTCAGCGCCTTCGTCTTGTCCACGGACGACCCCTCAACCAGGCGTAGATCTGATTGCGCCATCGCTGATCCCTTGCGCTTCATTCTTAAGGCCCACCTTGACTGGATTTCAGTGTTTCACAAAACCACGGCGTTCGCAATCTGTTCGACACGTTAAGATTGCGTTAACGATACGGTGTATCGCGCCATCGATCGCTTTGGCATGATTAACCTAGCGCGACAGGAGCCTCGCGAAGAGCCCCCCGGCACGATTCTCACAGGAACAATCGGTGCACGCGGGCGGGGCTCAGCTCCGGCCCAGCTCGCGCTTGACCGCTTCCGCCAACGCCTTGAGCGTAAAAGGCTTCGGCAGGAACTGAGCCTCGGGGAGTTCGTCCAGCGAGGCACCGTCCGCATAGCCCGACATGAACAGCACCTTGAGGTCCGGCCGTTCGGCGCGGATCTTCCGCACGAGGCCCGGCCCGTCGAGCTCCGGCATGATCACGTCGGTGACCACGAGGTCGATCGTATCGCCCTCCTCGGCGAAGATCTCCGCGGCTTCGACGCCTGATTCGGCCGACAGCACGCGATAGCCCTTCGCGGTGAGGGCGCGGGCGGCGAAGGTGCGGATCGCTTCTTCGTCCTCCACCAGCAGGAGCGTCGCCGAGCCGGTGAGGTCCCCGCTCGCCGCCGGGGCCCGCTCCCCGTCCGACACCGCGGCCGGGCGCTGCTCGACCTCGGTGCGGGGCAGGTAGATCCGGAACGTCGTCCCCTTCCCCACCTCGCTCTTCACCGACAGCGTGCCGCCGGTCTGCTTGACGATGCCGTAGACGGTGGACAGGCCGAGGCCGGTCCCCTCCCCGGTCGCCTTGGTGGTGAAGAACGGCTCGAAGATCTTGTCCAGCATGTCCTGCGGCATGCCGGTGCCGACGTCCTCGATCTCGATCAGCACCGCGTCGACCTGCACCTCGTCGGCGCCGTCGCTCTCGACCTCGCCGGCAGGCACGTTGCGGGTGCGGATGGTGAGCGTCCCGCCGCCCTTCATCGCATCCCGGGCGTTGACGGCGAGGTTGATGACGACCTGTTCGACCTGGGACTGGTCGGCGAGCACCGGCCAGAGGTCGCGCCCGTAGGCGACATCGAGACGCACCGTCTCGCCGAGCAGGCGGTCGAGCATGATCGACAGGTCCGCGATCACGTCGTTGAGGTTGAGGACCGTCGGCCGCAGGGTCTGGCGGCGCGAGAAGGCGAGGAGCTGCTTCACCAGCCCCGCGGCCCGCTGCGCGCTCTGCTTGATGTTCATGATGTCGCGGAACGCGGGGTCCGACGGCCGGTGGCTCTGCAGCAGCAGGTCGGAAAAGCCGATGATCGCCTGCAGCACGTTGTTGAAGTCGTGCGCGATGCCGCCGGCGAGCTGACCGATCGCCTGCATCTTCTGGCTCTGCGCGATCTGCGCCTCGAGCTCGGACTGGTCGGTGACGTCGGAGAGGACGATCATCGCCCGGTCGTCGGAGCCCGGGAACGGGTTGGCCGAGAGGCGGATGCGCCGGCCGGGCGTATGCCGCAGCGTCGCATCGACGCGGCTGGTGTGGTGCTGGTGGGCCTGCCGCACGAGGCGGGCGACGACGCCGTCCTCCGCCGCGAGGCCGTCGGCGAGGTTGGAGCCTTCCCCGACGAGGGCGCGGTAGCGGGCGTTCGCCGCATGGATCGCCCCGTCGACGCCGACCACGACCGCCGCCGCGGGGACGATGGCGACGAGCGTCTCCTCGAGCCCCGGGTGGTCGCCGCCCGCCTCGGTCCCGGCGGGCTCGAAGACGTGGACGATGCGCCCGTCGCGGCAGTCGAGCCGCGCGAATGTGGAAGGCGGAACGAACCCTTCGGCACTCCCCTCGGCGATCGACTGCCGACGCAGCGAAAAGAGCGCCAGCGCCGCGGCCGGCCCGGTGGCGAGGGCGTCCGGGTGCGCTTCCTGCCCGCGACTGCCCATCATCTGGGCAAAGGCTGCGTTGGACGCGACCAGCGTGCCGGTCACTGTGGTGACGGCCATTGGACTCGTTGAGGAAATCGGAGAGGGCCCGGCCACCGACTGAGGCACGGCGGGGCGGATATGGCGCCACGCGCAATAGCCCGCCGCGCCGATCGCGAGAGCCGCCAGTACACCCGAAAGCGCGGACGGAGCGCCGAAGGCGATGCTCGCGGCCGATCCGGACAATGCCGTGAACGCGCCGGCCGTGGCGAGGCTCGTCTCGAGCGCCGCCCTGCCGCCGGCCCGGCTCCCGGACGACGGGCCACCTTGCGACATCGCGCTCCCCTCGGCGCGCCGGGGCGCGTCGGCAGGATCTTCGACCAAACGAGGCGGTATGGCGTTCATACCGTCCTTATGCCTGATTCGTGGAGCCGAGGCGCGTTGGCGCGCCTTCGGCCTGTGTCGATCCAGAGGATCGACGGTCCTCCGGGATCAGTCGTCCCGGTGGATGCGCTCGCGGCGTTCGTGCCGCTCCTGCGCTTCGATGGAGAGGGTCGCGATGGGGCGGGCATCCAGCCGGCGAAGGCCGATGGGTTCACCCGACTCCTCGCAGTACCCGTAGGAGCCGTCCTCGATCCGGGCGAGCGCCGCGTCGATCTTGGCGATCAGCTTGCGTTGCCGGTCGCGGGCCCGAAGCTCGATCGCGTGGTCCGCTTCGGACGTTGCGCGATCCGTCAGGTCCGGATGATTGCGCTCGCGCTCGGCGAGCTGCTCCAACGTGAACTTCGCTTCCCGCAAGATATCGGACCGCCAGTCCAACAGTTTCTTGCGAAAATACTCCCTCTGCCGCTCATTCATGAACGGTTCGTCCTCGGACGGACGATAATCGTCGTTGACCCGTTCTTCGACCGTCTCAACCACGCGCGTATCACCCCCGCTACTGCGCCGTCGCTATACACTCTTATGGAACAAATGCAAGGCGGAAGGGGCAAGCATCACAAACCGTTACGCGGTTAACCTCTGGTGTTGCCCCCTTGCAATCATCGTCAAAATCAACTCACACCAAGTCTCTCCTTATCCCTCCGGCGGGGCGGCCGAGCCGGAAATTGCCCTGCCTCGCCTTGACTTCGGAGCTGTAGGCAAGGCTCATGCAACATGGCGCCTGGGACGACGCCGTCCGGGCCCGACTGCGCAAGTCCGTGTGAGGTGCCATGCGATTCGAAGGCTCGGCGAGCTACGTTGCGACCAGGGATTTATCCGTCGCCGTCAACGCGGCCATCGCCCTGGAGCGACCGCTCCTCGTCAAGGGCGAGCCCGGAACGGGCAAGTCCGTGCTCGCCCACGAGGTCGCCAAGACCCTCGGCGCACCGCTGATCGAGTGGCATATCAAATCCACCACAAAAGCGCGTGAAGGCCTCTACGAGTACGATGCGGTCGCCCGCCTTCGGGACAGTCAGCTCGGCGACCCCCGCGTGTCGGACATCTCGAACTACATCCGGCGCGGCAAACTCTGGGAGTCGTTCGTGGCCGAGCAGCGGCCCGTGCTCCTCATCGACGAAATCGACAAGGCCGACATCGAGTTCCCGAACGATCTGCTCCTCGAGCTCGATCGCATGGAATTCGACGTGCTGGAGACCGGCGAGCACATCAGCGCCGTCCGCCGCCCGGTCGTCATCATCACGTCCAACAACGAGAAGGAACTGCCGGACGCCTTCCTGCGCCGCTGCTTCTTCCACTACATCAAGTTCCCGGACGCCGAGACGCTCGCCGCCATCGTCGAGGTCCACTTCCCGAACCTCAAGAAGGAGCTGCTGCGCGTCGCGCTGGAGAGCTTCTTCGCGCTGCGCGAGGTGCCGGGCCTGAAGAAGCGCCCGTCCACGTCCGAGCTGCTCGACTGGATCAAGCTCCTCGTCGTGGAGGATCTCGACCCCGAGGCGATCGCCGAGAAGAAGTCCGGCAACATCCTGCCGCCGCTGCACGGCGCGCTGATCAAGAACGAGCAGGACGTCCACCTGTTCGAGCGCCTCGCCTTCCTCGACCGGGCGCGTCGCTGATGCGCTATTTCATCATCATGCGCCATGCGAAGGCCGAGGCCGGCGAGAACAAGCTGGACTTCGACCGCTCGCTCGTCGAGCGCGGCTGGAACGAGGCGGACTCCACCGCCCGCCAGCTCGCCGAGCATGGCCTGACGCCCGACACCATCCTGTGCTCGGCCGCGCGCCGCACGCGCGACACGCTGTCGGCCGTGATGCCGCACGTGACCGGCGACTGCATCGTCCACCTGCGCCGCTCGCTCTACGAGGCGGACGTGACGGACCTGCGCGACGCGCTGCGCAAGGTGACCGGCCAGCGCGTCCTCGTGATCGGCCACAACCCGACCGTCCACGAGCTGGCGCTGGAATTCGCGGGACAGGACGGCGCCGCGCTCGCCCACGGCTTCCCGACGTCGACGGCGGCCGTCTTCACCCTCGGCTTCGGCCTCGACACCATCCGCTTCGACGGCCTGATCACCCCCTGACGCCGCCGCGCCGGGAGCGGCGGTCGCGGGCTCACGCCTCGTTCGCGGCCGCGCACTCGCAGACGTCGAACGTCTCCAGGTCCTGGATGTGGCGCGCGTCGTCGACGTCGTGCTCCTCCGCGAGCGCGTCGTAACGGGCGACGGCGTCGGCGAAGGTGCCGAAAGTCAGCGTCGTCCCTCGCACTGTCACCATGCCGTCGCGCTTCAGCCGGCGCAGCGCATCGTCGAGCTCGAAGTCCACGCCGACGCCGCACTGCTCCTCGATCGCCGCCTCGATCCGCCGCTTGTGACCCGAAAGCTCGCTCTCGTCGACGCTCTCCCCGGCGAGGAAATAGAGCGTGATGAGGTCCTCTTTCACGTCCTCCTCCTCGGCGCGGTCGAGGAGGAGAGTGAGGGCGGCGCGGTTGTTGGCGAGGTTGTGGAAGAAGAGCTTCTGCGCAAGCTCCATCTGGTAGCGCGTGCGCTGGTTGAAGAACCCCGCCACCTGCCGCGCCAGGATGCCGCCGAAGCCGACGAGCGCACCCACCGCCGCGATCGGGTTCGTCGCCGCGAACACCTTGCCGGTGGTGGAGACGATCCCGAACATCGTCCCGCTGCCGGCCGTCGCATAGAACTTCAGCTTGTCGAACGGGCGAAACTGGACGCGGCGCAGCGGGAAGAGGATCTGCAGGTCATGCTCCGGCATGTCCTTGAAGACCTTGATGTAGATGTTGTCCGTCGAAAGCCCGGACGGCAGCTGCCGGCGGCGCTTCGCCACCCGCTTGCGCGCCGTCTTCAGCGAGACGCGCTCTACCTCGGCGATCTCGGCCGCCCGCTCCTCGTCGGTCTTCAGCTTGAGGAGGATGAAGAGGCGCCGGTAGGCGCGGATGTTGTACGTGTACGACTTGAGGTAGGCCGTCTCCGGCCGGCGCACGTGATGCGGCTTCATGTAGACGTCGCGCACGTAGACCTGCAGCAGGTCGTACTCGTCGAGGTCCACCTCGATGCGGAGCGAGTAGCTCGACTGCTCGGAGAGGATGGCGTCGATCTCGTCCATCTCGAGCGCGGTATAGTTCGCCCGGGTGAGCAGGTGCCGCGTCAGGCCGGAGAGGTGGTCCTCCATCTCCTCGCGCACCGCCGGCTCGAACTGGAGGACGTTGACGGTGTCGTTGTCCGGGCTGAACGGCAGGTAGACGCGGCGCACCTCCGAGGCGAGGCGGCGGTAGTCGTGGTTGCGGTGCCGCTCCAGCCGCAGCGCCGCCATCGCAAAGGTCTCGCCGTCCTTCTCGCCCTCGATGTGGCGGCAGAGGTGCGCCATCACCGCCTGACGCGACAGCGGGATGAACCGGGAGGCGGCGATCGGCCTGTGCGGGCGCTCGTGCTCGGGCGGCAACGGGAAGCCGGCCAGCTCCCGCAGCAGGACCGACAGCGACTTCTGCCGCGCGGCCGTGGTCTCGCCCGAAGTTCTCGCGTCCATAGTCGTCCCGCGGCCCTACCGCCTCAGCGCGTCGATGGCAGCGTCGAGACCGGACAGCGTGAGCTCGAACATCCGCCCGTCCATGATGTCCATCAGCAGCTCGGTCGACTGCGTGTATTTCCATAGATCACCCCGGACCGGGTTGATCCACGCAGCCTTGGTAAAATGACCGAGAAGTCGCTGCAGCCAGATCGCCCCCGCCTCCGCGTTCCAGTGCTCCACCGAGCCGCCGGGGGCGACGATCTCGTACGGGCTCATCGCCGCGTCGCCCACGAAGATCAGCCGCGTATCCGGCGGAAAGCGGCGGATGATGTCGATCGTCGAGGTCACCTCCGTGCGGCGGCGCGCGTTGGAGGTCCACAGCCCCTCATAAACGCAATTGTGAAAGTAGAACTGCGTCAGCGAGTTGAATTCCGACTTCGCTGCCGAGAACAGCTCCTCGCAGACCTTCACGTGGTCGTCCATCGAGCCGCCGATGTCGAGCAGCAGGAGCACGCGGATGGCGTTCTGCCGCTCGCGCCGGGTGCGGACGTCGAGGAACCCCTCGCGCGCGGTCGCCTCGATGGTCTCGGGGAGGTCGAGCTCCTCCGCCGCGCCGGTGCGGGCGAGCTTCCTCAGCTTGCGCAGGGCGATGCGGATCGCGCGGGTGCCGATCTCGACGTCGCCGTCGAGGTCGCGGAACTCGCGCTTGTCCCAGACCTTCACCGCGCGGCGGTGGCGCCCGGGCCCGCCGATGCGCACGCCCTCCGGATTGTAGCCGCCGTGGCCGAACGGCGAGGTGCCGCCGGTCCCGATCCACTTGTTGCCGCCCTGGTGGCGCCCCTTCTGCTCCTCGAGGCGCTGGCGCAGCGTCTCCATCAGCTTCTCGAAGCCGCCGAGCGCCTCGATCTGGGCCTTCTCCTCCTCGGTGAAGACCCGGTCGGCGAGCGCGCGCAGCCACTCCTCGGGAAGCTCGGCGACGTCGACGCCGTCCGCCGCCTCCGACAGCGACTGCAGACCCTGGAAGACGCGGCCGAAGACGCGGTCGAACGCGTCGATCTTCGTCTCGTCCTTCACCAGGGTGGAGCGGGCGAGGTAGTAGAACGTCTCGATATCGTCGTCGGCGAGACCGCCCTGCATCGCTTCCAGAAGCGTCAGGTACTCGCGCAGGGACACGGGCACGCCTTCCTTGCGCAGGCCTTCGAACAACGGCGTGAACATCGCGACACTCCTTTGGGCCGACGGCCGTTATAGCATCGCGGCCGGCGCTGACGAGCCGCATCCGGCCGCGTCACCGCCACCCTTTCTACGTGCGATCGGCGACGACTGCGTCAACCTCGAATTCGACCAGCCACTCGGGGTTCACGAAGCGATCGACCGCCATGATCGTGTCGACCGGACGCACGTCGGCGAAATATTCCTTGCGCACGTCGATCACGGCCTTCCAGTCGTCGATGTTGGTCAGGATGACGCGGGTCCGCACGACGTCCTGCAGGCCGGATCCCGCCTGCTCCAGCGCGGCCTTGATGATTTCGAGGCATTGGCGCGCCTGCGCCGCCGCGTCGCCGACGCCCACCGTCCTGCCGCTCGCGTCCACGGGAGCCGTCCCGCCGATCGCGATGTACGGGCCGACGCGCACGGCTCGGCTGAACCCGACGATCGCCTCCATCGGATTGCCGTTCGAGATGAGTTCGCGTTCGTATCTCATGCCAGATCCTCGGAAAACTGCGCCCGAGGATAACATTATTATCTCTCAACCAAAGGCGGCACGTGTTGCCCGACCCGGCTACCTGTCGTCCTTCGGCGCGATCTTGGCGATCTCGGCCATGACGTCGTTGATGCGCGGGCGGCGCGTGCCGTGGAAGGGGAGCGGGCGCAGGACGTCGAGTGCCGCCAGCCCCAGCCGCGCCGTCATCAGTCCGTTGACGATGCCCTCGCCGAGGCGGGCGGAGAGCTTGGCCGCGATCCCCTTGCCGATCACTTCGCCGATCAGCGAGTCGGTCGCCGCCATCCCACCGGTCACGGCGAGGTGGGCGATGGCGTGGCGCAGGACGCGCAGGAAGCCGAGCGTACCCGGCCGCCCGCCGTAGATCATCGCGATCTGCCGCACCAGCGACAGCGCCGCGAAGACGACGTAGGCGATATCCACCAGCGCGCGCGGCGACAGGGCCGTCACCGCCGCCACCCGCCGCGCCGAGGCGACGATCTGCGTCGTCGCCTGCCGGTCGAGCGGGGACAGCACCTCGCGCTCGCCCAGTGCGATGAGGTCGCGCCCGTCGATCACCTCGCGCATGTGGCTCTTCAACGCCTTGCGTCCGCGGGCGGTGGCAGGGCGGTCGCCGTAGAGGTCGATGAGGTCGGCCAGGACGTCGCGCGCGTCGGCCGGGTCGTCGGTGGCGACCGCTTCGTCGGCGCGGCGCCTCAGGTTCTCGATCTGCTTGAGGTGCCGGATCGCCAGCCACTCGCGCAGCACCATGCCGAACAGCCCGACGACGACGAGCGCGGTCAGGACGGCGGCGAGCCAGCCGAGCGCCGGGATCCGCGCCAGGAGGTCCTCGACGAAGGCGTAGAGCGAGATGGACAGCGCCAGCGCGGCCAGTCCGGAGATGCCGACGGTGAAGACCGACAGCCAGCTCCAGCGGCGCCTGCGCCTGAGCGGCGCCGGCGTCACGACCGGGGCCGCGCGCGACTCCGGCTCGTTGATGGGGTCCGCCTCCCGCCGTCCCCGCCGGCCCGACCGCCGGCCGCCCGTCGGCGAGGCGGCCGCGGGTTCGGGCTCCGCCTCCCGCTCGGGCAGCGGCTCGAAGGCCTCGACCTCGGGCGCCTCCGGCTCGAACGCCTCGTCGTCGAACTCGACCTCGTCGATATCGAACACGATGGGGCGGCGCTTGTTCATTGGAGGCGGTCTCCGATGAGGTACTGGAGCACCCGGTCGAGCCGGATGTGCGGGAGCGACAACGTCACCTCGCCGGCCGTCTCGATCCTGCCCGGCCGGAATCGCAAGGTCGTCACACCGTACTCGTCCCGCGGCGTCTCGAACACCTCGCGCGGGTCGTCGGGCAGGTCGCCGGGGAAGAGCCCCACCTCCTTGCGCCCGTCGAACACGCGCTCGCCGATGCGCTCGCCCTCCATGGGCGTCCCGGCGATGGTGAGGAAGGTCTCGCCGCCGCGCGTCACGCTCGCCTCGCGCGTCGCCCGGACGGCGGCCATGGCGGCGACGTCCACCTCCGCGCCGGAGAACTCGGCCGTCTGCACCGCCTCCGCGACCAGATGCTTCAGGATGCGCTCCAGGCGGTCGTGGTCGGCGTGGTGGATGTGGTCGGCCTTGGTGGCGACGAAGAGGATCTTCTGGATGCGCCGGTCCACCAGCGCGCCGAGGAAGGAGAGCTTGCCGGTGCGGAAGCAGGACAGCACGCCGCGCAGCGCCCGCCGCAGCTCGTCGAGCGCCTGCGGCCCGCCGTTGAGCGCCGCCAGCACGTCGACGAGGACGATCTGCCGGTCGAGCCGGGCGAAGTGGTCCTTGAAGAAGGGCCGCACGACATGGGTTTTGTAGGACTCGTAGCGCCGCTCCATCATCGCCTGCAGCGAGCCCGGCGCGGCCTCGCTGGCGGTGATCGGCAGCGGCGCGAAGGTGAGCGCGGGGGACCCCTCCATGTCACCCGGCATCAGGAAGCGCCCGGGCGGCAGCGAGGCGAGCGCGTTGGGGTCGGCCCGCGCGTCCTTCAGGTACCGCGTGAAGGCCTCCGCGAGGGCCTGCGCCACCGCCTCGCTCGCGGGCGCGGAGGGGTCGACGCCCTGGAGCGCGGTGGTGAAGGGTGCCGCGTCGGCCGGGCGGCGGGCGGCCTCGTCCATCGCCTCGCGACACCAGGCCGCATAGTCGAGATGCATCAGCGGCAGGTCGAGGAGCCACTCGCCCGGATAGTCGACGAGGTCGAGGTGCAGCCGTCCGGAGCCGAATCGGCGCGTCAGCACCCGCGCGCTCTCGTACTCGATCGTCACGCGCAGCTGCGCGATCTTGCGTGTCGACGACGGCCACACACGTTCGTCCACCAGCGCGCGCACATGGTCCTCGTAGGGAAAGCGCGGCACTTCGTCGTCCGGCTGCGGCGCGAGACCGGCGCTGGAGAGCCGCCCCTCGGCATAGGGCGCGAACAGCGGCAGGCGGCCGCCGTGGACCAGATTATGCACCAGCGCGGCGAGAAACACCGTCTTGCCCGAGCGCGACAGCCCGGTGACGCCGAGGCGCAGTGTGGGCGAGAACGCCTCGCCCAGGCGCTCGCCGACGGCCCCCGCCGCCGTCATCGCCTCACCACCGATTCGCCGCCAACGCTCGCGCACGCTCGCCCCCTCGTTCTCCCCGGCTCCATTAGATCGCGAAACGGTTTATGAACACCCGGCCCAGCCATGCGCTCACGAAATTGCAGCCGGTGGCAACAAATCTGAACGCTCCCGCGTTCAGGTACGACTGGAACGCGAGACCTCGATGCCGTCGGCAGCCTTGATTTTCAACGCCTCCTCCGGGCGACACCTGGAACACCATGACGCCCTCGACACCACTGTCGCCGCGCTGGAGCGCGTCGGCATCACCGTCACGCCCATGCGGGGCGACCTCTCCGCGCAGCTGAAACAGAGCCGCGACGCCGAAGCTGACATCATCGTCGTCAGCGGCGGCGACGGCACGATCCGCGCGGCGATCGAGGCTCACCGCGGTGGCCGGCCGATCGGGATCCTCCCGGCTGGCACGATGAACCTCCTCGCCTACGACTTCGGCATTCCGGAGGACACGGAGGCGGCCGCCAGGGTCATCGCCGACGGCGTGACGCGCGACGTCGACTACGGACGCGTCGGCGACCGGGTCTTCATGCACACGCTGTTCACCGGGCTGCCGGTGCGCATCGGCGTCCACCGCGAGGCCCGCCGCGGCAGGATGCGCATCCTCGACCGCATCTGGCTCGCCGCGCACGCGCTGACGACACTGCCGCGCGATCCGAAGATGACGCTGAACGCCGCGACCGACGGCGGGGAGAAGGTCCTCACCGCGCCGTCCTTCGCCCTCCTCGTCGGAACCATCGGCGACTGGATGCTGCCACGACCGCGCCGCGTCTCCTTCGCGAACGGGCAGATGACGGTGTTCGCGATCCACCCCGAGACCGGCGCGGACGTCGCCCGGCTCCTCGTGCGCGGCGCCTTCGGCCAGCTCGCCAGCGACGAGCACGTCGACAAGGTCGTCGCCACCGGCGCCACCATCGCCGGCCCCCGCCGCCGCATGCATGCCATGCTGGACGGCGAAAGCACGCTGATCGCCTCACCCTGCACGGTTGAGATCGTCCGCGGGGAAATCAAAGTCTTCGCCCCCAAGGAGGAGCCGTGACGACAATCGCCCAGGTCTCTGACCTCCATTTCGGATCGGAAGACCCGGCCACGACGGAAACCCTCATCCACGAGCTCAACGTCGCCGAGCTCGACCTCGTGATTCTCTCCGGAGACCTCACCCTCGCCGCCCGCCACGACGAGTTCGAACGCGCCCGGGAGTTCATCGACCGCCTGAAGGCGCCCACGCTGGCGGTGCCGGGCAACCACGACGTCACCCCCTGGAACATTCCCGAGCGCCTGCTGCACCCGTGGCGGCGCTGGCGCCACTACATCGCCGAGGACCTCGAGCCGGCCTGGTTCGGGCCGGACGTCGCGGTGGTGGGGCTGAACACGGCGCGGCGGATGCGCCTGAAGCTCGACTGGTCGCACGGCAGCCTGTCGCGCGGGCAGATCCGGACCCTCGACGAGCGTTTCGTCGTGGCGCCCGACGGCGCCTTCCGGATCATCGTCGCCCACCACCCCTTCCTCGAGGAGGAGGGGGCGGACCTCGCCACGCGCCCGAAGGCGATCGTGCAGCGGGCGAAGAAGGCGCTGAAGGTGTTCGTGGACGAGCGCGTCGACCTCGTCACCGCCGGCCACCTCCACCGCACCTACGCCGCCGCGTTCGAGACGGCGCCGGCGACCTCGGCCGTAGTCGCCGAGGCCGGCGAGGCGGCGCACCGCGTGACGGTGATCCAGGCCGGAACCGCCCTCTCCTCCCGCACGCGCGGCGAGGCGAACGCCTTCAACCTGATCGAGATCGCCGACGGGCGCATGGAGGTCCGGGCCGTCACGTGGAGCGGCGTGAAGTGGGCGCGCAACCCGGATCCGCTGGTCGTGATCGAGCGCCCGTCGTCTGCCACCAAATAGTCCCGCCGGCGAGCGGCGCCGAAGGGCGTCAGAGGCTCGCCGTGATGCCGCCGTCGACGAACAGCGTGTGGCCGTTGACGAAGCTCGCCGCGTCCGAGGCGAGGAAGACGCATGCGCCGACGAGTTCCGGCAGGCGACCCCACCGCCCCTGCGGCGTGCGGCCGGCGAGCCACGCCGAGAACGCCGCGTCGGCGACGAGAGCCGCGTTGAGCGGCGTGTCGAAGTAGCCGGGCGCGATGGCGTTGATGTTGAGGCCATGGCGCGCCCAGTCCGTCGCCATCCCCTTGGTGAGGTTCGCCACCGCTCCCTTGGAGGCCGTGTAGGGCGCGATCCCCGGCCGCGCGAGCGCCGTCTGCACCGAGGCGATGTTGATGATCTTGCCCGCGCCGCGGCCGATCATGTGCCGCGCCACCGCCTGCCCGACGTTGAAGACGCTGGTGACGTTCGTCGCCATCAGCCGCTCGAACGCCTCGGCGGGAAACTCCTCGAGCGGGGCGCGGTGCTGCATCCCGGCGTTGTTGACGAGGATGTCGATCGCGCGGCCCCCGGCCTCGATCTCGTCGACGGCCGCGCGCACGGCGGCATGGTCGGTCGCGTCGAAGGCGACGGTGGCGACGTCCGCGCCTGCCCCGGCGAGGCGCGCGGCGGCGGCGGCGAGGCGCTCGACGTCGCGCCCGTTGAGGACGACCCGCGCGCCGGCAGCGGCGAGACCGGCCGCGAGGGCGTAGCCGATCCCCTGGCTCGACCCGGTGACGAGCGCGGTCCGGCCCACGAGCGAAAACGCCGCAAGTCCGTCTGGCAATTCGGTCATATTGTACTCCGCTCGGATCGATACTCTCATCTGGCGGTGGCGCGCCCATGAGTTGACGCACAAGCTTTACTGCACGGATCCTGAGATATCAGCGGCCTCGTGACGTCAGTCACAGCACTCTGCGGCAGGGCCCGGCATATGAAACGCACCGCCACAAGTTGGACCGGAGGCCGGATCGATGCATACGCTGATCGCCGCCACCGCTCGGGTTCGCACCGCCATTCGGCTCGCCCGCGCCGGCATTGCCGCGTCCGCGTTCCTCGCCATCTTCCTTGCGACGCCCGACCCTTCGGCGGCGCAGGTCGCCCTCTACTCGTCCGGAACGATCTACGACCTCGACCCGTCGCCGCGCGGGTTCGCCGCGCCGGCAGGATCGGACAGCATCACGCCCGTCCGCAAGCTCCACGAGCGCGACGTGCTCAGGATCACCGCCCGCGCCGTCGGCCGCCTGGCGGTCCAGCGTGAGGCGGGCGGGATCGCCTACTGCACCGCGAGCGTCGTCGCCACCGACCTCGTCCTGACGAGCCGTCAGTGCGCCGCGGATGCCCTCGCGGGGCTTTTGTGGATGGGCTACCTCACCCCCGGCGAACGCAGCGGCGTCGCGTCCTACCATGTCGAGCTGCCGGCGCTGGAGACGAGCGAGGTGCTCGACTACGCGATCCTGCGCGTCCACGGCAACGTCGGCGAGGACTGGGGGACGGTGCCGCTCCACCCGGAACGGCTCGAGGACCGCCCGCCGCTGTTCGCGGTCCATTATCCCGCGGGCGCCGAACAGTCGGTCACGCTCGACGGCTGCGGCCTTGCCGACACGCCCGCCGGCGACGGGACATTGCGGCACACCTGCGCCACCGCCGCAGGCTCGTCGGGCGCCCCGCTGTTCGACCTGACGACGCGCATGATGGTCGGCCTCCACACCGAGGCGGTCGAGGATGGCGGCACCGGCCGTTCGCTGGCCGCGATCGTCGCCGCGTCGCCGACACTGACGACCCTGCTGTCGGCCGGCGCCAGGCCGCGCGAGGATGCCGCCACCGCCGCGCCGGTCGCCGCGGCTTCTCCGGGCGGGAACCAGCGCGACACGCTCGCAGCCAAGACCTGGGAGAGCCTCAGCTCCTCGACGTCCGTGCGCGTGCTTGAGTTTTTCGCGGCACAGTACAGGGACACCGAGTACGCCGCCCTCGCCGAGGCGCGCATCGCGGAGCTCCAGCGCGCCGGGGAGGCCGCCGCGCCCTCGCCCGACGATACCGGGCCGGTCACCGCGGCGCAGGACATTGCGGCGGCCGGTACCGAAGCGGCCGCCACGGAGGCGGCGGTCGCCCTTTCCGCGCCAGGCGGCTCGCAGTCCTCCGGCCGCGACCCGGCGCTGGGTCAGGTCGCGGAGGCCAGCGAGGCGTCCTCTGACGCGGCGGCGCCGGACACGATCGCGATCACCGCGGCCGACGGCGAGGCGTCGGGGCTGCAGGTGGCATCCGTCGCCGAAGCCGGCGTGACCGACCTTGCCGCGGCGCAGGCGACCGCGACACCCGCCGCCGCGGCCGAAAGCTCTCCGGACGCCGTCCCGGGAGGGTCGGAGACCGCGGCGACCGGCGCCTTCAACGGGTGGAACACCTACAAGATCACCGACGCCACCGTCGGCGACACCTGCTACACGCTCGCCGCCCCGGAGCGGAAGCGGCCGGTTTGGGCGCCGCACGGCGGCGTCTGGTTCTTCGTCACCAACCGTGCGAGCACCGGCACCCGCCAGGTACCGACCTTCACCCTCGGCATCGACCTCAAGGCCGACGTGCCGGTCACCGCCACCGTCGACGCCCGCACGTTCGCGATGACCTCGCGCGGGGTCCATGCCTTCGTCGCCGATCCGGGCGAGTCGCAGGCGCTCGCCGCCGCGATGCGCACGGGAGAGACGCTGACCATTGACGCCACCACCGCCGAGGGCATCGCCTGGCACTACGCCTTCCCCCTCACCGACATCGCGGCGGCGATGGACTGGGTCGACGGCGCCTGCCCCTGAGGGCGGTCAGTCCGCGTTCCAGAGGGTGCCGTCCTCCTCCAGCCCGTCGCGCTGCGGGCGGACGACGCAGAAGCGGTGCCCGGTCGGCGCCTCCATCACCGTCCAGCGCGGGAACTCGGCCACGGGCCTGCCGCCGAGCGCGGTGATGCGCGCCACCTCTGCCGGGATGTCGTCCGTCTCGATGTCGAGGTGGACGCGGCTGTCGTGGTCGACCGCCTGCAGCAGCAGCTTGGGCAGGCCGTCCCCTCCCTCGAGGACCGCGTACTTGCCGTCCGGATCGATGGTCCCCGGCGCGCCGAGCGCGGCGGTCCAGAAGGCGAGCGCCTCGCTGAGATCCTCGGTCCTGCAGTCCACCACGATCGCCCCGAGCCGGCTTCTGTGCGCCATGTTCCACCCCTTGTCGTTGGCGGGCAGGATAGTCAGAACATTTATGGAACATCAAGCGCTATCGTGCAGCATTGGCGGTGCCTCAAGGTGCCACCGCCCGCTTCAGGAAGGTGCGGTCCTCACGCAGGATGAACCTCTCCGCCCGGGCGAACTCGTAGTTGCTCCGGCCGACCGGATCTGCGGCGAGGCGGGCGCGATAGGCCTCGTAGGCGGCGAGGCTCTCGATGTGGTAGATGCCGTAGGCCAGCGTCGTCGAGCCCTCGTGCGGCGCGAAGTAGCCGACGAGGTCGGCGCCGCAGCGCGGGATCGCCTCGGCCCAGGCCGCGCCGTAGCGGTGGAACGCGTCCCGCTTCGTCGGGTCGATATGGTAGCGGATCACGCATGTCAGCATGGCGGTCTCTCCCGTTGGCGAGACCACCGATAGTCGGTGACGAGGCGCCGAAGGTTCGGTCCCGGCCGAACCGTCGCCCGGTCACGCGGTGGCGCTGACCGCGCCCGGGTCGCCGCCCTGCGAGACCTTGATCTGCCGCAGCCGCACCAGCGCGGCGGGCACCACGGCCTCCTCCGGGATGGCGCAGACCCCGGTGCGCGTCATGGCGAGGCCCAGCCCGGGGTCCGACGTCAGCACCGCGAACGGCACCGCCAGGACGAGCCCGGCGACGACCGGCGCCGCGAACCAGATGAGGTTCGGCGCCGCCACCACGAACAGCGCCAGGAGGGCGATGCCGAAGACGGTCTGCGGCAGGAAGCTCGCCCAGGCCTCGCGCCACGTGACCTGCCGGACCGCCCGCGCCTGCGCCCGCCACTCGACCCGCTTGCCGAACATCAGCCCGAAGGCGAACACCGCGACGGCGAAGGCGACCGCGGGTGCCATCAGGGTGGACGCGACCAGCTCGAACGCGCCGCCAAGCGCCACGCGGAACCGCCCGCCGTAACGGCGCGACTGCGTCGGGCTGGCGAAAACGCCGAGGAGCCCCATGATCTTCGGCGCGAAGCACATGAAGAGGATGACGCCGACCAGCGCCAGCCCCCACCCCATCGGCACGCTCGCCCCGTTGGCCGCCACGGCGCCGGCGCCGAGCAGGATGAACACCATCCACGCCGGCGCGCCGACGTACATGAGGATCGCCAGCACGAGCTGCACGCGGCTCACGGGCTTCAGGCCGGGCATGCCGAGAAGCTGAAAGTACTGGAAATTGCCCTGGCACCAGCGCAGCTCGCGGCCGATGAAGTCCGGCAGCGTGGGCGGGTTCTCCTCCCAGCTCTCGCTCTCCTCGGCGATGACGCGGACGTGGTAGCCGGCGCGGCGCATCAGCACCGCCTCGACCTGGTCGTGGCTCATCACGTGACCGCCGAGCGGGCCGTCGCCGGGAAGCTCGGGCAGGCGGCAGTGGGCATGGAAGGGCGCCATGCGGATCAGCGCGTTGTGGCCCCAGTACGGACCGCAGTCGCCCGTCCACCAGACCGAGCCGGCGGTGTAGGCGCGCATGCCGTGGCGCATGCCGAACTGGAAGGTACGGGTGAAGACCGACGTCGACGGCGTGCCGATGGCGAGGGTCTGGAGGACGCCGAGGTGCGGTGCGGCCTGCATCGTTCGCACCAGGCGCAGCACCACCCGGGCGGACAGGAAGCTGTCCGCGTCGAGGGTCAGGAAGAAGTCGTAGTCGCCGGCGTGCGCGTCGCAGAAGTCCTCGATGTTGCCCGCCTTGAAGCCGCGATTGTCGGTGCGGCGGCGATAGTGGATGCGGTCGGGGCGGGTTGCGCCGTGGCGCCAGTGGGCCATCTCGTCCGCCTCGGCGGCGGCGATCGCCGGGTCGTTCGTGTCCGACAGGACATGGATGTCGAAGTGCTCCGCCTCGCCGGAGCTTTCGAGGTCGTCCAGCATGAGCCGCAGCCGGCCGATCGCCTCCGCCGGCGCCTCGTTGCGCAGGGTCATGACGATGGCGGTGCGGGTGACGATGGGCGTTCCGGCCGCGTCATCGAGGGCCAGCGGATCGCCGGGGCGCGGCCCCCGCGCAATGACGGCGGTGCCGATGACGGCGTTCCAGAAGCCGATCGACAGCCACGGCAGGGTCAGGACGTACGCGCCCCACATCAGCCCCTCGACGGTGCCGACGCCGTCGGCCGCGAGCAGCGCCAGCATCGCCCCGGCGAGACCGGCGATCGTCGCAATATTGAGCGCGGCAAAGATGATCCGGCGACCGGCAAGTCGTCGCGGCAGCTCCGATGCCGGCGAAATGGTCGCAGGGGCCGTGGTCGGTGTCGTCATCTCAGCCATCGGTCCTATTGGCCTTTACCTCTAGCGCCACTCTTACTGGTTGAACCGCATGTGCGGCCGAAAACGCCACTCGACAACACCGGCAGGTCAGTTCTATCGACGGGGCGATATGGACAAATCATTCCCCACGTCCAGCATGGTGCGACATGCGACAGCACTGTGGTGCGAGTCGCCCGGTCGCTATGCGCTGCAGCCTGCCCCCCTCCCGCCGCTCGAGGCGGGCGAGGTGCGCGTCGCCGCGACGCACTCGGCCGTCAGCCGCGGCACCGAGCGCCTCGTTCTGGAGGGCCGGGTGCCGGAATCGGAGGCCGAGCGCATGCGCTGCCCCAACCAGGAGGGCGCCTTCCCCTTTCCGGTGAAGTACGGCTACGCGCTGGTGGGCGAGATCGTCGACGGCCCGGCCGAACGCCTCGGCGAGCGCGTCTTCGTGCTCCATCCGCACCAGACCCATCTGACGGTCCCTCAAGCCTCGGCCATCCCGTTGCCCCTCGCGGTGCCACCGCGTCGCGCCACATTGGGCGCAAATATGGAGACGGCGCTCAATGTCGTATGGGACAGCGGGGCCGCTCCCGGGGATCAAATCCTCGTCATTGGTGCCGGCGTGGTGGGCCTCCTCGTCGCACGTCTCCTCGCCCGCATCCCCGCGACGACGGTCACGGTGATCGACCGCGACGTCGCCAAGCGGCCCTTTGCGGAGGCGATGGGCGCGGCCTTCGCCGAGACGGCGTCGGGCGAGGTCGACGTCGCCATCAACGCCAGCGGCAGCGGCGCGGCCCTCGCCGCGGCGATCGACGCGGTCGGCCTGGAGGGCCGCATCGTCGAGGCGAGCTGGGTCGGCGAAGGGACGACGGCGATCCCCCTCGGCGGCGCCTTCCACTCGCGGCGGTTGTCGCTGGTCTCGTCGCAGGTCGGCAAGGTTCCGGCGAACCGCGCGGCGCGGTGGTCGAACGCCCGCCGGCTCGATACCGCCCTGGGGTTGCTGGACGACCCGGCGCTGGACGTGCTTCTGACCCACCGCATTGCATTCGCCGACGCGCCCGACCGCCTCCCCGGCCTGCTCCAGGATGACGGACCGCTCGCGATCACGCTCGACTACGCCCCGGAGTAGACCATGTACGCCCTCGAAGTCCGCGATCACATCATGATCGCCCACAGCCTGCCGGGCCCGGCGTTCGGCCCCGCGCAGAACATGCACGGCGCGACCTTCGTGGTGGACGCGACCTTTTTCACCGAGACGCTCGGCCCGAACGACATCGTGATCGACATCGGCCTCGCGACCGAGACGCTGAAGGAGGTGCTCGCGCCCCTCAACTACGCCAACCTCGACGAGCTGCCGGACTTCAAGTCCACACGCTCGACGACCGAGGTCCTGTGCCGCTGGATCTTCGACCGCCTCGCCGCCGCGGCCAAGGACGGCACCCTCGGCGACGACGGGCGCAACGTCGCGCGGATCCGCGTGACGCTGAACGAGTCGCACATCGCCAAGGCGTGGTACGAGGCCAAAATCTAGGATGCGCATCGCGTTCGCCATCCCGGGCGACATCGACGCGCCCTCGGGAGGCTACCGCTACGACCGCCGCATGCTGGCCGAGCTGCGGGCGCTCGGCCACGAGGTGACCCACCTCGTCCTGCCGGGGAGCTTCCCCGACCCCTCCGCGTCCGACATCGACGAGACGATCGCCGCGCTTCGGGCCGCCGACGCGGACGTGCTGCTGGTGGACGGCCTCGCCTACTCGGTCCTCCCCGCGAGCGCGCTGCGGCAGGTCAAGGCGCCGCTCGTCGCGCTGGTGCATCACCCGCTGGCGCTCGAGACCGGCCTCTCCGAGGCGGACGCCACGCGCTATGGCGCCGCCGAGCGGTCGGCGCTGACCGTCGCGACCCGCGTCGTGGTGACGAGCCCGCCGACGGCCGACACGCTGGTGTCCGACTTCGCCGTCCCGCGCGAGGCGATCACCGTCGCGGTCCCCGGCCTCGACCCGCGCTGGCAGCAGCCGCGGACCCCCGTGACACCGCCGAAGATCGTCGCGGTCGGATCGCTCATCGCGCGCAAGGGCCACGACGTTCTCCTCGACGCCCTGAGCCGGATCATGGACATTCCCTGGGAAGGGGTCATTATCGGCTCGAACGCCTGGGATCCCGAGACGGCAGCCGGGATCGAGGCCATGGCCGCACCCATGGCGGACAGGCTGACGTTGACCGGCGCCCTCCACGAGGACGACATCCGCCAGCACTACGCCGGGTCGACCCTGTTCACGCTGGCCACGCGCTATGAGGGATTTGGTATGGTCTTTCTCGAAGCGATGGCGTCGGGACTTCCGATCGTCGCGACGCGTGGCGGCGCCGTGCCCTCCGTCGTCCCGCCCGAGGCGGGGGTGCTGGTGGACGTCGACGATCCCGTCGCGCTCGCCGACGCGCTGCGCCGTGTCCTGACGGACGAGACCCTCGCCGCCCGGCTGTCCGACGGCGCGCGCGCCGCCGCGAAGGACGCCGCCACCTGGGAGATGTCCGCCGCTGCGATCGCGGATTGCCTGTCCGGCGCCGTGGGCGCGGCATGACGTTCTCCGCGGCATGGCTCGCCATGCGCAGCGGCGCGGACCGGCGCGCCCGTTCGCCGCTGGTGACGCACTTCGCCAAGCTGACCGACACGCTGCGCCGCCCGCTGCGGGTGATCGACCTCGGCTCCGGCACCGGCGCCACCGTTCGCGAGCTCTTCCCGCACATACGCCCGCCGCAGGACTGGACCCTTGTCGACGCTGACGCCGATCTGCTGCAGGTCGCCCAGAAGAACCTCCAGCACTACCAGGGACTCCGGGTCGCCACCCACCACGCGGACCTGACGGTCGATCCGCTCTGGTCCGAGCCACCCGACGCGGTCACCGCCTCCGCCCTCTTCGACCTCACCTCGCAGGCCTTCCTGGACCGGCTGGCGGAGGCGCTGGCGCGGCACCGGATCCCGCTTCTGGCGATGCTGACCTTTGACGGGCGGCTGCGCGTCGAGCCGGAGCATCCGTTCGACGGCGCGATGATCGACGCCTTCAATGCGCACCAGCGCGGCATGAAGTCCTTCGGCCGCGCGCTCGGCCCGGACGCCGCCGGCGCCCTGACCGATACGCTGCAGTCCGTCGGCGCCACGGTCGAGGTGGCCGACAGCCCCTGGACCCTCACGGCGCCCCTCGACGCCGACCTCATGAACGCCAAGCTGGACGGCTGGGCGGAGACGGCGCTGGAGATCATGCCCGATCGGGCCGGCGAGATCCGCGCGTGGCGCGAGGCCCGGCGGGACGCGAGCGCGATCTTCGTCGGCCACAGCGATCATCTCGCGACGTTCTGACCACCCCTCAGGTCGCAGTCGAACAGCACGTCGCCGCCGGGCAGCGTCTCGGTGGCGACGACCGGCCGGATCGCTCCGTCGAGCCGGTCGATGGGCGGCAGCGCGATACCGGTCGGTCCCGAGCCGATGATCATCGGCGCGACGAGGACGGCGATGCGGTCGATCGCCCCGGCCGCGATGAACAGGCTCACCGTCGTCGCCCCGCCCTCCACCAGCACGCGATTCAGTCCCCGCTCGGCGAGCGCCGCCAGCACGGCGGCGGGCGCCAGCGGCGCGTCGGCCGGGATCGTCTCGACTCCGGGTGGGTCGTCGGCCAGCGGCGCGCCGAAAACGATGCGCCGGCGGCCGTCGTCGGCGAGGAGCTTGAGCCGGGCCCCCGCCGAGCGGCGCCGGTCGATGAGGACGCGGGCCGGGCTCGGCCCGTCGACGTGCCGGACGGTCAGTTGCGGGTCGTCAGCCCGCGCGGTCCCGGCGCCGATCAGCACCGCGTCGACCTCGGCGCGCAGGCGGTGCAGCAACGTGATCGCCTCGGGCCCGTTGATGTAGTGGGAGTGGCCGGACGGGGTCGCGATGCGTCCGTCCAGGGACTGGCCGAGCTGCGCCACGACGAGCGGGGCGCCGGCCGCCGCCGCCTCCCGCAGCGCTTCGATTATGCGCATGCGGCCGGTCAGCGTCCGGGCCACATGCGCATGAAGACGCCGTCGCGCTTGATGACCAGGTGGAAGAGGGCCGCGCCGATGTGGAGCGCGGCGAAGAAGATCAGGACAAACGCGCCGACCACGTGCCATCCGGCGACGACCTCGTAGGCCTGCTTGTCAGGCGCGGTGAGCGCGGGCAGCGAGAACCAGTCGAAGATCTGCAGCGCCGGGAACATCGACACCGCCGTCCAGCCGAGGAGCGGCATGACGATCAGGAGCGCGTAGAGCGCCCAGTGCGTTGCCGCCGCGACGACGCGCTGCGCTACCGGCAGGCGCGGCCGCATCGGCGGAATTCCGCGGATCAGGCGGTTGACCAGCCGCAGGGCCGTCAGCCACAAGATCGTGAACCCGACAAGCTTATGACTCGAATAGAGCCCGTTCGTCAGAGCGTCCCAGATATCGAGCTGGTTGCCCCGGTACGTCATGGTAAATCCCGTCACCAGCATGAAGAGGACGGCCAGAACCGTAAGCCAGTGGAATATTTTGGCGACGGAGGAGTACGAGCCGCGCTCCATTGTTGCCTCTTTCTCTCCGGTCGTGGTCGTCATGCTGGAGCTCCGTGCGACGGTTGGTCACCGGGCTGGTCGGGCCCGTCATTCAACCCCAAACTAGTACAGCACGTAGTTGTTGGCAGGGCGCGTCGTGGTCGTATTGTGCTGGCCAACACGAAACCGCACGCCGTCCGAACGATTATGAGGGTGGCAACAGCGTGCTGGTGGGAGATTTGATCCGAATGCCTCTGTCGGAATCCATGTCATTCGCAGCGCTCAATCTCGTCGCTGTGACGCCGGTGGAGATTCGCCGCCAGATCGCGCTTTGCGTCGCGTTCGAGCCGCTCGGCGTGTCGATGGGCGACGCGCCGCATCTGGCGATCCTGTACAGCCGCCGGAACTGGCTGGAGGAGTACGACCTCGCCGCGGCCGTGGAGCGGGAGTTCCGCGGCGCAAAGGGGGTGCTGACGCGCATCCATTCCGAATGCCTGCTGGGCGACGCGTTCGGGTCGTCGATGTGCGACTGCGGCAGCCAGATGCGCGTCGCGATGGAGGAGATGGCCGAGAACCGCGAGGGCGTCTTCATCTATCTGCGGCAGGAGGGGCGCGGGATCGGCATGCGCGCCAAGCTGGAGTGCCTGGCGCTCCAGTACGGCTACGTGGACGGCAAGCGGGTGGAGCGGCGGCATACGTCCGACGAGGCCAACCTCGCCCTCGGCCACGACGTCGACGAGCGCTCGTTCAACATCGCCGGCAAGCTCATCAAGGCTCTCAGCATCGGGTCGGTGCAGCTCGTGACCGGCAACCCGCGCAAGATCGCCGATCTCGAGGCCGAGGGCGTCAAGATCGCCTCGACGAAGGACCTCCACCAGGGGACGATGTCCGCCCGCGCGGCCGAGGAGTTCGCCGAGAAGATCGCACGCGGCTACATCTACGACCGCTGAGGCGGCGAGCCCCCTGACGGGGCGACCGGCCGCCGGAGCCGGTCAGCGCCGTGCCGAGACCATCAGCATCATCGGCCGCTCCAGCTCGTCGGCGAGTTCCGGAGCGGCTGCGACCTGCTCCGTGGTCGGGGCGAACTCCTCCACCGCCGTCAGGGTGAAGCCTGCGCGGATCAGCGTGTTGAGGGTCGTCGCCAGGGTCCGGTGTTGCTTCGCGACGCCGGGCGCGAACCAGTCCGTCCGCCGCACGCCCTCGAGGGCGTACCCGTTGACCGGCCACGTCCGGCGTCCGCCGGCGCCGGCGATCCAGTCCGGGCGATCGGCCGCCATGTAGATCGGGTGCTCGATCGTGAAGACCAGCACGCCGCCGGGGCTCAGGGCGCGATGGATCGTGCCGGCGAGCCGGGCGAAGTCCGCGATGTAGTGGAACGCGAGCGCGCTGAAGGCGAGGTCGTACGTGGCCTCCCGAAGGATCAGTGTCTCGAGGTCGGCCACCTCGTAGACGATGGCAGGGTCGTCGGTGGTCGCCCGCGCCCGGGCGATCATGTTCCGCGACAGGTCGATGCCGAGGACGGACGCCGCCCCCTCCCCCCGCAGGTAGCGCGACACCCAGCCGAAGCCGCAGCCGAGGTCGACGACGCGCTTGCCGCGGACGTCCGGCAGCATGGCACGAAGGGCCGGCCACTCCGGCGCCCCGTCGAGGCCGTGGACCTGCCGCGGGAGCTGACTGTATCCGGCGAAGAAAGCCGGGTCGTCGTAGATATTCTGCGCCACGGCTTCCCCCATCCCGTCCAGGAACGCGAACGCGGACGGGACCCGGAGGCCCCGCCCGCGTCGCAATAACACGATGTCCGAATGGCCGGCCCGCCCCGCCGGTTCCACGCGTGATCCGGGAGGGGCGGGTCCGCCGCTACGTCCGGTCCGTTTCCGGGATGATGCCGCGCGGGGCGAAGCGCAGGACGACGAGGAGCAGGACGCCCATCACCACGTGGCGCATCTGGGCCGCGTTCTGCAGGAGGTGCCGGCGGATCTCGGAATCCTCGCCGAGGGCGATCGTCGTCCAGTCGATGAGCCACGTGCCGACGGGCTCGGCCTCCACCCATGCGAACCACACGAGGAAGGCACCGACGGTCGCGCCCCAGTTGTTGCCCGCGCCGCCGACGATCACCATCACCCAGACGAGGAAGGTGAAGCGCAGCGGCTGGTAGGTCGAGGGCGTGAACTGGCCGTCGAGCGTCGTCAGCATCGCACCGGCGATGCCGATGATCCCCGACCCGACGATGAACACGAGGAGGTGCAGCCGCTTGACGTCCTTGCCCATGGCGTTCGCGGCCACCTCGTTGTCACGCACCGCGCGCATCGTCCGCCCCCAGGGCGAGGCGAGCGCGCGTTCGGCGAGCCAGAGGATCAGCCCGAGAACCACGGCGAAGAGGCCGACGTATGCGAGCTTCACGACGACCGACGAGAGCGGGATCGGCGCCATGCCGAGCGTCGAAGCGAGGTCCCGGAACCACTCGGTGGTGCGCATGTCCACCTCGTAGGGCACCGGGCGCGGCAGGCCGACGACGTTCTTCACGCCGCGCGCGAGCCAGTCCTCGTTCATCAGGACGGCGATGATGATCTCGGAGACGCCGAGGGTGGCGATGGCGAGGTAGTCGGCCCGCAGGCCCAGCGCGATCTTGCCGATCACGAACGCCGCGCCGGCGGCAAGCAGCCCACCGACGACCCACGCGAGGAGCACCGGCAGCCCCAGGCCGCCGAGGAAACCCTGCAGCGCGGGGTTCACGCCCTCGATCGCCGCCGTCGACGGGCCGAGCACCGTCGTCGCGCCCCAGAGGCCGGCGAGGACGAGCACCGTGGTCACGAGCGCCCGCGCGGCCCGCCCGGTGACCAGCGTGCGGGCGGCGAGGGTCACCGCCGCCGTCGCGCAGAGGATGAAGATGCCGAAGAGGACGCCCGGCCCGCCGAGGTCCCACGCCTCGTCCACCGTCGGCACCGCGACGAGGACGACCGCGAGGCCGCCGAGCGCGGTGAAGCCCATGACGCCGAAGTTGACGAGGCCGGCGTAGCCCCACTGCACGTTCACGCCGAGCGCCATGATCGCCGAGACCAGGCACATGTTCATGATCGTCAGCGCGACGGTCCAGCTCTGCAGGAAGCCCGTCATGGCAACGAGCACGAAGAACACCACGAACGGCAGCACCGTGCGGGCGCGACTGTTCCGGGTCATGCCGATCTCCTGTTGAACAGGCCCGTCGGCCGGATGAGCAGCGTGATCACGAGGATCACGAACGCGACGGCGAACTTGTACTCGGTGCCCAGGAGCTGGGCGAGGCCGTCCGGCAGCCAGTCGTCCGGCAGGAGATGGCCGAGGAAGCGCTTGTAGGCGTAGGTGGTCAGCACCTCGGCGAAGGCGATGACGTAGCCGCCGACGATGGCGCCCACGGGCGAGCCTAGTCCGCCGACGATCGCCGCGGCGAAGATCGGCAGCAGCAGCTCCTGGAAGACGAAGGGCTTGTAGCTCTTGTCGAGCCCGTAGAGGACGCCGGCGATCACCGCGAGCGTCGCCGAGAGCGTCCAGGCGATGGTCACCACGCGGCCCGCGTCGATGCCCGACAGGGTGGCGAGGTCCTCGTTGTCGGCGTAGGCGCGCATGGACTTGCCGGTGCGCGTCTTCTGCAGGAACAGGAACAGCGCCACCACGCAGACCAGTGCCGTCACCAGCGTGACGAGCTGGGTGGTCTTCAGCGCCAGACCCTCGTCGAGACCCGTCGCGTCGCGGAAGTCCCGCACGGAGAAGACGAAGCGGGCGCCGTCGGTGAAGATCTGGTCGTTGGGTCCGATGATGAAGCGGATGAGGCCCGCCGTCACGAACATCACGCCGACGGAGGCGATGAGGAAGATCACCTGCTCCGACCGCTTCTCGCGGTAATAGGCGTACACCAGCCGGTCCGTCAGCAGCACCAGCGCCACCGTGAAGACGATGCCCACCGGGAGCGCGAGGAGCGCCGTCGGCAGCGGGTCGATGGAGACGCCCCAGGACTGCAGCGCCCAGGTGAAGAAGATCGTCACCATCGCGCCGATAGACATCGTCTCGCCGTGGGCGAAGTTGGAGAAGCGCAGCACCGCGAAGATGAGCGTGACGCCGAGCGCCCCGAGCGCCAGCTGCGAGCCGTAGGCGAGGCCCGGCACGAGCGCGAAGTTCGCGAGGAGGACGATGGCGTTGAGGAAGCCTTCCATCGGTCAGCCTCCGAGGAAGGTGCGGCGCACGTCCGGGTCGGCGAGGAGCGCCTCCCCGGTGTCGGTGTGCGCGTTGCGGCCGTGCTGGAGGACGTAGCCGCGGGTGGCGATCTCCAGCGCCTGCTTGGCGTTCTGCTCCACCATCAGGATGGCGATCCCGGTCCTGGCGACGTCGATGATGCGGTCAAACAGCTCGTCCATGACAATGGGGGAGACGCCGGCGGTGGGCTCGTCCAGCATCAGGAGGGAGGGCTTGGTCATCAGCGCGCGGCCGACGGCGACCTGCTGGCGCTGGCCGCCAGAGAGCTCGCCCGCCGGCTGGCGCCGCTTCTCGGCGAGCACGGGGAAGAGCGAATAGACCTCGTCCATCGTGCCGGAGAAGTCGTCCCGGCGGATGAAGGCGCCCATTTCGAGGTTCTCCTCCACCGTCATGGAGGGGAAGACGTTCTTCACTTGCGGCACGAAGCTCATGCCGTTCCTGACGCGGTCGGTCGGCTTCATCCTGGTGAGGTCGGCGCCGTCGAGGGTGATCGACCCGGCACGCAGGCGCAGCATGCCGAAGATCGCCTTCATCGCGGTGGACTTGCCCGCCCCGTTGGGGCCGACGATCACCGCGATCTCGCCGCGGTCGGCCTCCACGGTGCAGCCTTGCAGGATGTCTTCGGCGCCGTAACCGCCGCGCATGTCGCGGGCGACGAGGAAGCTCATCGGCTCACGGTCTCCCCATGGTTCATCGCCCGAAGGTGGTTCAGCGTCCCGCCCCCGGTCATCGCGCGTCCGCCGGAACGCCCGACAGCGCAGCGAGGACCGGGTGGTAGGGCAGCCGCATCAGGATCTGCCCGGTCCTGTTCACCTCGGTGATCGCGCGCGTCACGCAGTCGTTGTCCGGCCGCGCGCCCCAGCGCTGGCAGACCGCCTCGGGCGAATCGAACGGCGTCAGCTCCGCCCCGCGAACGATCGCGACGAACCCGTCCGGTATCCCCGGCCGCGGCGCGATGACGAACAGGCGGTACCCCATCAGCGGCACCAGCGCCGCCGCGATCAGGATGGCGGCGAAGGCGATCAGGAGGTAGCGGGTGAGGCTCGACATCACGGTTCATCCGCGCCGTCACGACGGGGACCCGGGGCGCGCCGCGCCCTCGCCCGCCTGCTTCGGCCGGGCGTGCTTGGAGCCGGTCCCGAGGTAGGCCTCGATGACGTGCTCGTTGGCCATGATCTCGTCGGAGGTGCCCTGGGCCAGCACCGCGCCCTCGGCCATCACGATGACCGGGTCGCAGAGCCTGGCGATGAAGTCCATGTCGTGCTCGATGACGCAGAAGGTGTAGCCGCGCTCCGCCTGCAGGCGCTGGATCACCTCGGCGATGGTGCCGAGGAGCGTCCGGTTCACGCCCGCGCCGACCTCGTCGAGGAAGACGATCTTGGCGTCGACCATCATCGTGCGGCCGAGCTCCAGCAGCTTCTTCTGGCCGCCGGAGAGGTTCTCCGCGCGCTCGTTGGCGAGGTGGGACAGGGTGAGGAACTCCAGCACCTCGTCGGCCTTGTCGCGCAGCTCGGCCTCGTGGGCGGCGACGGCGCCGGGACGGAACCAGGCGTTGAAGAGGTTCTCGCCCGGCTGGTGCGGCGGCACCATCATGAGGTTCTCGCGCACCGGGAGGGAGTGGAACTCCTGGGCGAGCTGGAACGTGCGCAGGAGGCCGCGCCGGAACAACGTGTGCGGGGGGAGGCCCGTCACGTCCTCGCCGTCCAGGTGGACGGTGCCGCCGGTCGGCGCGAAGAGGCCCGCGATGACGTTGAAGAGGGTCGACTTGCCAGCGCCGTTGGGGCCGATCAGTCCCGTGATGGTGTTGCGGCCGATGTCGAGCGACACCTCGCGGACGGCGTGGATCCCGCCGAACCACTTGTCGAGGCCCCTCACGGCGATCATCGGATCGCCGCGAGCCATGGTGGAGGAGCCGGCCGTCTCAGCGGCCGGCGTCGCGGTGGTGATCAACGATACTGCACCGTCTCGATGGCACCGTCCTTGATCTCGATTTCGCGGAAGGAGCCGCCGCTCTCACCGCCCTCGATCAGCTCGACGTCGCTGGCGCCGACGTAGTCGACGTCGCCGCCGTCGGCGAGGATCTTGAGCGCCTTGCCGAGCTCGCCCGGGAGGATCTTCTCACCCGGCGCGTTGGCGACGTCCATGATGGCGTCCTTGTAGGTCGCCGGATCGGTGGAGCCGCTCTTCTGCATGGCCATCAGCATCAGCGCGGCCGCGTCGTAGGACTCGGGCGCGTAGACGCCGGTGACGTTGCCGGCCTTCTCGGCGAGGCCGGCGAAGATCTGCGAGCCCTCGGAGTCGGAGCCCGGCAGCACGCCGTAGGAGCCGTCGAGGTCGTCGCCAATGGCCTCGACGAGCGCGTCGCCGACCATGCCGTCCGGCAGGAAGAAGGTGTCGAACGCGCCGGAGTCCAGCGACGCCTGGATGATGCCGCGGCCGCCCTGGTCGAGGTAGCCGGCGACGATCAGGATGTCGCCGCCCGCGGAGGCGAGCGCGGCGACCTCGGCCGAGTAGTCGCCCTTGCCGTCCTCGTGCGGGGCGTTGATCGTGATCTCGATGCCCTTCGCCTCGGCGGCGGCGGCGATCGAGTCGGCGAGGCCCTTGCCGTAGTCGTTGTTGGTGAAGGTGAGCGCGGCGCTCTTCACGTCATGATCGGCGAGGATGTCGGCGACGATGACGCCCTGGCGCGCGTCGGACGGGGCCGTCCGGAAGAAGAGGCCGTTGTCCTCCACCGAGGTCAGCGCCGGCGAGGTGGCCGACGGCGAGATCATCACCATCCCGTTCGGGATCGCGACGTTCTGCAGCACGGCGCCGGTCACACCCGAGCACATGGCGCCCATGATGCCGTTGACGCCTTCGGAGGTCACGAGACGCTCGCCGGCCGTGGTGGCGGCCCCGGCGTCGATGCAGGTGTCGTCGCCGCGGACAGACGTGACGGACCCGCCGTCCATGAAATTGCCCGACTCGTTAACTTCGGCGATCGCCAGCTCGGCCCCCAGCGCCATGGCGGGCGAGAGGCTTTCCAGCGGGCCGGTGAAACCGAGAAGGATGCCGATCTTCGCGTCGTCGGCGAGGGCGGGCGACGCGGCGGCAAGGGCGGCGGCGCTGGCCAGCGCCATGAGTGTGGTCTTCATTGGAGGCTCCTCAGGCGAGCATTTTTTCGCTTGATTGGAAGCCTGACCATAGGCCTTGCGGGTTCGCAAGGTGTGAGGGCGTGCCGTCTGGAGAGCGCGGGACCGGCAGATGTGTCACCCAGACGCCGCACTGGCGCCCGGAATGGGGCCGGCGGGGCGGTTCCCCCACGCTCGCGACTGGCCCGGCGCCGGCGGAGGTGCTACCGGCACATCTCCGAACCGAAACATTTTTAAGTATCCACAGGCGAGACGCCCCGGAGATAAAGAAACAGGTTCCATTCGGCCGGAAACCCTTTACGGGATCTTCACCACCCAACGACGCCGATCGTGTATAGGGACGAACTCATCTGTCCCCTGCGCGCGCAAAGCTCTAGGGTTCGTGCGCGATTATCGGGGTTTGGACGGATGGGACCCCTCATTCCAACGTATACCGATTTATTGCGCTGAGCGTGAAACCATTTGTGCGCGTTGCCGTTGTTGTGGCGAATAGAGGAAGATCAATGCCGCAAGATCACGACCCCATCGAACAGACCCAGCCGGAAAAGACCCAGTCCTCGCTGCCCGAATATTTGATCCTGCTGGCGCTGGTGGTCGGAAGCCTCACCGCCGGAATCAACGCCTTCCCCTTCTAACCCCGCCGCTTGCAGCCGCCTGTCCCGCCGTCGCGATGGCGGGACCGCCGCAGCCGCCTCCCGTCCTCCCCCGCTTCTGAGCGATATGGATCGACCGAGGCCGACCGGTCGCCGGGGACACCGGGCGACGGTCAAGGGACAGCGGCATGACGACCGACGCCGACACGCGCCAGATCCTCCGGGGGATCACGACGGCGACACTCACCACCATCCTCCTCCAGAAGGGTCTCCGCGACGTGTGGATCCGGGGCGCCCGCCCTGTCCGGACCGGTCGGCCGCGTCTCGTCGGCCGCCCGGCAGTCGGGGCGTCCCCAAGCCCGATCCCGGGCACGCCGGAGCCTCCCGGGCCGTGCCGCGCGGCTAGATGGTCGCGAGGGCCCGCAGCACCGAGGCCTCCTCGATGCAGTAGTAGCCGGAGATCCGGCTGATGTGCCCCTCGCGCTTCCAGTCGTTGAGGACGCGCGAGACGTTCTCGCGGGCCGCGCCGACCATGGCGGCGAGATCGGCCTGGCTGATCTTGTGGTGAACCAGCGTGCGCCCCTGGCCGACATCCTTGCCGAAGAGGTCGGCGAGGTGCAGCAGCGTCTGCGCCACGCGCCCCGACAGGGGGAGCAGCGAGCGCGCCGCCAGCGACGCGTTGGACGCGCGAAGGCGCTTGCCGACGATCGCCAGCATGTGCCGGTAGACGGCCGGGTGGTCGTCGGCGAACCGGTAGACCGCTGACTTGTCGAAGAACGCGACGCGCGACGGCTTGGCCGCCACGACGCTGGCCGAGCGCGGCTCGCCGTCGAACAGCGACATCTCCCCGAAGATCGCGCCGGGCGACAGCAGGGCGAGCACCTGCTCGTGCTCCTCGCCGCGCAGGATGACGCGAAGAGAGCCCTCCAGAAGAGCGTAGAAGCCATCGCCCGGGTCGCCGGCCTCGAATACGGACTGGCCGGATTTGACGGGGCGCGTGCGGGCGACCTTGGTCAGCTCTTCCGCGAGCTCTTCCGGCAGTCCATCGAGGGCGACACTCTGGGACAGAACTTGCGGATTGACGCGCATTATGCCTCGCCGATTAGCACCGCTCCCCCGCAGCGGCGGTGCCACATTAAGAAAGTGTTACGTCACTATGCAATGAAGAATATCGCTTGAACGCCCTGAAACAGGGCGGTGTCGGCCTGCGGCGCAGACCGACCGTCATTTTTGCAACCGCTCAGCGGATGACCACGACCTTGGTGCCGACCTTTACGCGCTCGTAGAGGTCCACGACGTCCTCGTTGCGCATACGGATGCAGCCGGAAGACACCTCGTGGCCGATCGTCCAGGGCGCGTTGGAGCCATGGATGCGGTAGAGGCTCGACCCGAGATACATGGCGCGCGCGCCGAGCGGGTTGTTCGGCCCCCCTTCCATGTAGGCGGGCAGCTCGGGCTGGCGCTTGCGCATCTGCGGCGGCGGGGTCCAGCCCGGCCACTCGGCCTTGCGGGAGATGCGGTGCGTCCCGGCCCACTGGAAGCCGGGGCGGCCGACGCCGACGCCGTAGCGCTTGGCAACACCGCCGGGCATCGCGAGGTAGAGGTACTTCTCCTCCGTGTCGATGACGATCGTGCCCGGCGCGTAGCCGCTGAAGGAGACTTCCGTCGGCAGGAACTGCGGGTCGATCTGCAGCGACGGGGCGGCCGGCGCGACGGCGGCCTGATGGATGATCGTGCGCTGCTGCTCGGCGACGGTCGGCTCGAGCGGCATGACGCGCCCGCCCACCATCCGGTAGACCGGGGCGGACTGGGCGGCCGCGACGGCGCTCACATTGCCCCGCGGCCGGGTGACCGACGTCACCGTCGTCGAGGCGGGCGCACGGCCGACGGGCGACGCGGCGACGGCGGCGCGCCTCTGCGTCGTCGGCGTCACGCCGACGGTCGTGCCGTTCTGCATCTGGTGTTCGCGCAGCGTCTGGATCCACCAGGCTCGCTCACTGTCCGCGGCTGCGGGATAGATCGAGCCCAGCATGAGCGCGGCGCCGATCGCGCCGCTCGTCAGATAACGGTAACGTTTGGACATACGGCACAACCCCTCGCTCTGCGGACTGCTCTTCGCATACGCCACCATGATATGTTCGCCCTGGGTCAGAACTCCTACTCACAGTGGCGAGAGGAAGTTTAATTTCCGGCGATTGTGGCGAAATAGTTACGGCGGGGTAAAAGATGCGTGAGCTGCAATGGCCGGGCGCGTCGCCATGATTGACGGCAGCCGGGTCCTCGCATCGGCGATCACATCCGGCAGGACGGCGGCGACTTCGTCGATCCGCATGCCCGGACGCACCCGCGGGTCGTACAGCATGTTCAGGATATACCAGTCGAACACACCGAAGACGTTCACCTCGGACGAGTCGTTGAAGATCGAGTCCGGCAGGTCGTCGCTGTCGTTGGCGGGCCCGAGGCTTTGCGAGATCTCCTCGACCATGCAGTGGGAGAGCGGCACGAAGCCCTCGTCCGCGACGAGGAAGACGAACGCCCGCTCGATGCCGGACGGGCGCGCCGCGATCACCGCCGAGCAGGCGTTCTCCTCGAGGAACCCGGTATCGACGCCCGGCCAGACCTCGCTGCGGATCGTCGGCACGTAGTCGTTCCGGTCGACCATGAAGATGACCATGTCGGCCATCCGGGGCGCCGCCGCCTCGCTCAGCGTCAGCCCGTCGACGGCGCGCGACAGGTCGCGCAGGAACGCGCGGACGCTCCCCGAGTAGTCCTCGTTGGCCATCGAGACGATGGAGTAATGGACCGGCCCTTCGAACTTCTTGACGACGCTCGCCGCCTCGAGATCGCGCGCCGTGTTGCCGACCTCCGCGCCGAAGACCGTCAGCATGAAGCCGTCGATCAGCTCCGCGTTCGAATAGGGCGTCTGCGCCAGCAGGGGCTGCGTGGCACCGGCGACGACCGCCAGGGCGAGCGCGAGGCGGCGCAGGACGCGGCGGGTGGCCGCGCGCACCGCCCGCCCGCTCATGCCGCGAGCCCGGCGTTCTGGCGGATCGCGTCGATCGCCGCGCGCCGCCGCTCGGTCGGCCATTCGTTCGTCGACTGGATGAGGACCGCGACGTGGTCGTCGGCCAGCCCGTTGACGAACGCCGAATAGCCGGACGGGTCGGACGTGTCGAACACCCAGTCGCCGAGGCAGAAGCTCCGCGGCGTCTCGTAGTGGCCCGTGTCGCCCTTGATCACGTGCCGGCAGTAGGTGCCGTAGATGACGTATTCGGCGAACGAGGTCTGACCGAGGAGCACCTCGTGGTAGGGGCGCCCGGCGGTCGCCTCGATCCGGTCGCGCACCTCGGCGAGACGGTCCCGCCGCCAGCAGATCCCGGCACCGATGTAGTTGTCGTTGGCGAACGGGAAGCGGTCGATGCCGAGGAGATCGCAGGCGACGTCCTGCCACCGCGTGTACTGGTCCACCCACTGGTAGATGCAGTCCGGCTCGTACAGGAAGCGCAGCTTGCCGTCCCGGACGAACGTGTCCGTGCCGAAGGGGCGCACGAAGGCGATGTCGGAGTCGACGAAGACGAAGCCCTCCGCGTCCGACACCCGGTGCGCCGACATCTTGACCACCTGCTGGACCAGCCAGCCGCGCGTCACCCTGAGCTTCGGCGTCAGGTAGAGCGTGCGGATGCGCTTGTGCCAGACGCCGGGGATGCCGATCCGGGTCGGGAGCGGCAGCTTCCAGAGCGTCGTCGGCAGCACCTCCTCGTCCGTCATGATGCGCCGGCGAGGGCCGGCGAGCGGGGCGAACAGGGCCTTGTCCGCCTCCGGGACGATGAGGACGTGCTCGATGTCGTCGGCGAGGTAGGTGTCGATCGAGCGGCAGAGGTCGACGCACAGCGGGTGGTCTCGGCTGAAGCTCGGCGTGATCAGCGCGAGGCGCATGGTGCCCGACTCTCCTCCCTCCGGCGCGCGGCACGGTCGCCCGGGCCATCCGCCCCCGGCGATGTCGAGGGCGGCGATGCCAAAGTATGTCTCGTCTGAAACGCACGGCAAGCGCCGGCGGCCGTTTGGCCACAGGCGCTGCGCGGGTCAGGACGATCGTCCTGACCCGTGGTCGTCCGGGCGATTACTGCGGTAGCTGCCCGTCGACGCCTTCGATGTAGAAGTTGAGGCCGAGGAGTTCGCCGTCGCTCGCCTCCTGCCCCTCCGCCAGCCACACCGAGCCGTCCTGCTTGTTGATCGGGCCGGTGAACGGCTCGAGCGCGCCGGAGGCGATCGCGTTCGCCGTCTCTTCGGCCTTCGCGGCGACCTCGGGCGGCATGTTGGTGTAGGGCGCCATGGAGACGTTGCCCTCGGCGAGGCCGTGCCAGGTGTCCTGCTGCTTCCAGGTGCCGTTCATCACCGCGCCCACCTCCTCGATGTAGTAGGGCGCCCAGTCGTCGACGATCGCGGTGAGCTGCGTCTCGGGGCCGAACTCGATCTGGTCGGAGGCCTGGCCGAAGGCATGCACGCCGCGCTCGGCCGCAACCTGCATCGGCGCGGTCGAATCGGTGTGCTGGGTGATGATGTCGACCCCCTGGTCGATCAGCGCGCGCGCCGCGTCCGCCTCCCGCGGCGGGTCGAACCAGGTGTTCACCCAGATGACCTTCAGCTTGAAGTCCGGGTCCACGGACTGCGCGCCGAGGAGGAAGGCGTTGATGCCGCGCACGACCTCGGGGATCGGGAAGGAGGCGATGTAGCCGGCGGTGCCGGTCTTCGACACCTGCGCCGCGATCTGGCCGATCACGTAGCGGCCCTCGTAGAACTTCGAATTGTATGTCGAGACGTTCGGATACTCGCGCTTGTAGCCGGTCGCGTGCTCGAACTTGATGTCCGGGAAGCGGCGGGCGACGCGGTTGGTGGCGTCCATGAAGCCGAACGACGTCGTGAAGACGATGTCGCAGCCCGACCGTGCCAGACGCTCGATCGCCCGCTCCGCGTCCGCCCCCTCGGCGACGTTCTCCAGATACGCGGTCTCGACCTTGTCGCCGTACGCGGCCTCGACGGCGAGGCGGCCCTGGTCGTGCTGGTAGGTCCAGCCGAAGTCACCGATCGAGCCGACGTAGACGAAGCAGGCCTTCGTCGGGTCCTGAGCGCTGGCGGGGCCGGTCATCAGAGCGGCGGCGGCGGTCAAAGCGAGGAGTGGCGCAAAACGCGTCATGTCGGGCTCGTCTGTTGTGATGTCACGCGACGTTACCGTCCGCCGACGCAAAATGGAAAGAGCAGCCTATGCGTTATCGTTAGCTTCGTCGCGCCGTGTCCACCGACAGCGCGGCCGTGATCACCGTCCCGGGAACTAAGGCTTGCATCCTGGACCCGCCTGCGGGATTTTGTCCCGCGATGGCTCCCGCTCCGGCAGACGCATGGGGCGGGTGAAAAGGGAACACGGTGTGGCGTACCCAACAGGGACCGAATCCGTGGCTGCCCCCGCAACTGTGAGCGGCGAGCGACATCCCGTGACACCACTGGCGGCACCCCGAAGGGCGCGGCTGGGAAGGTGGGATCGAGCAGCGACCCGCAAGCCAGGACACCTGCCATCGGCCGTGCGGGCTCCCGCCCGCGTCCTCGAACCCCGTTTGCACGGTGGGTGCAGAAAGGTGGAACCATGCATATCGAACCCGGCGTCGTCTACGGCGCCAAGATGGCGCTTGCCGTCGGAACAGCGGCGGCTTCGGCCGTCATCGGCGCGAAGCTCGCGCTCGACACGATCCGCCAGGACGGCCCGGTCGCCTTCCTCACGCGATCCGTCCTCGCGACCATCGCGGTCTTCGTCTTCTTCGAGGTGCTGCCGCACTATCCGGTCGGCGTCTCCGAGGTGCACCTCATCCTCGGCTCGACGATCTTCCTGATCTTCGGCGCCGGTCCGGCGGCCATCGGCCTCGCCGGCGGCCTCCTCATCCAGGGCCTCTTCTTCGCCCCGTACGACCTGCCGCAGTACTTCATCAACGTCACGACGCTCATCGTGCCGCTCGGCGCGGTCAGCCTGCTCGCCAAGCGGATCATCCCGGCGAAGACCCCTTACGTCGAGGTGAGCTACGCTCAGGCGCTGGCGCTGTCGACGGCCTACCAGGGCGGCATCGTCGCCTGGGTCGCCTTCTGGGCGTTCTACGGCCAGGGCTTCGGCGCCGAGAACCTCGCCAATGTCGCGAGCTTCGGCGGCGCATACATGCTGGTGGTGCTGATCGAGCCGCTGGCCGACCTCGCGGTGCTCGCCGCCGCAAAGACCGGCGCCAGCCTCCTCGGCGGTACCGCGCTGGTCAACCGCCGCGTCTACAGCCCGGCCTGAGGCCGCCCGGCGGGTGCTCCGGCACCCGCCTTTCTTCGTCCGGCCCTTCTTCTTCGGCCCCGTGTCGAAGCGAGGACGGGCCCACCCACGGCCCCCCTCCTCGCTCAGGTCGCCGCCGGCGCCTCCCGCGGGGCGAGCGGCTCCGGCGCCACCTCCGGCCATGGATCGGCCAGGAGCCTGCCGTGCACGCGCCCGCGCATCGGCCGCTGCATCAGCCGGTGCCGCTCGACCGGGCCCGGCATGACGATCTCGTCCCACACCTGCTCGAAGCCGGACGGCGCGTAGAACGCCGGGTCGCCGACGAGAACCAGTGCATCGGCCATCGTTGCCGCGGCGGCCTCGATGGAGCGGGTGAGCAGCGTCCGGCCGATGCCCTGCTTGGCCGCCGTCTCGGCGACCGCCAGCGGGCCGAGAAGGTAGGCCGGCCGTCCCCCCACCATCACCGCCGTCTGGCGGATCGCCCCGATGACCAGCCCGCTGCGGTCGGCCACGAAGGAGACGCGCGGGTCGTGCGCGATCCCCTCGCGCAGCCGGTAGGCGGTTCGCGAATAGCGGCCCGGGCCGAACGCGACGCGGTAGATCGCCTCGACGGCGTCGTCGTCGTTTTCGGTTTCGGGGCGGATGACGAGGTCGGGAGGAGGCGGACGCCCGTGCATGGTCGGTGGCTCTGGCAACGGCCGGCCCGTCAGCGAATGGGGCTCTCGGTCATGGCCGAGGCGCCTAACACGGGCGCGCCGGCCAAACAACCGGTCGCGCGGTCATGCCGGCGGACGCGCGCGGTCAGGCGCGCCCCTCCTCCACCGCGTGGCAGGCGGCCATGCCCGGCCCCGCCGCCAGCAGCTCCGGCCGCTCGACACGGCAGCGCTCGTTGGCGAGCGGGCAGCGCGGGTGGAAGGCGCAGCCGGGCGGCGGGCTGATCGGGTTGGCGATCTCGCCCACGACCGGGACCCTCTCGCGGCCCGACATGTCGAGGTCCGGCACCGCGCCGAGGAGCATCTGCGTATAAGGGTGGCGCGGCGTCTCGAAGAGGCCCTTGGCCGGCGCCACCTCGGCCAGCCTGCCGAGGTAGAGGACGCCGATTCGCGTCGCCATATGCCGCACGACCGCGAGGTCGTGGCTGATGAAGAGGTAGGTGAGATCCTCCGCGTCCTGGAGGTCGCGCATCAGGTTGAGGATCTGCGCCTGCACCGAGACGTCGAGCGCCGACGTGGGCTCGTCGCAGACGAGGAAGGTCGGGCTCGAGGCCATCGCCCGGGCGATGCAGATGCGCTGGCGCTGCCCGCCGGAGAACTCGTGCGGGAACTTCTGCCCGTCGCGCGGGTCGAGGCCGACGCCGGTGAGGATCTCCGCCACCAGTTCCGGCACGCTGCGCCCCTTGGCGCGGCCGAAGGCGCGGATCGGCTCGGCAATGATCCTGTCCACCCGCATGCGCGGATTGAGGCTCGCGTAGGGGTCCTGGAAGATCATCTGCATCCGCCGCCGGAGCTGGCGCAGCGCGGCAGAATCGCGCCCCACCGGGACCCCCTCCACCACGACCTCCCCACGGGTGGCCGACAGCAGGCCGACGACGATCTTGGCGATCGTCGACTTCCCCGACCCGGACTCGCCGACCAGTGCGAAGGTCTCGCCATGGCGGATCTCGAACGAGACGTCCGACACCGCCTGAAGGAGCTGCTTCTTCTGGAAGTTCACCACCCGGTCGAGCCAGGGTGCCGACACGTCGAACACCTTGGACAGGTGCTCGACCCTGACGATGACCTCGCCCGGGTTGGTGGCGGCCGGCGCGATGGCCGCCGCGGTCCAGTCGGTCGCGGTGGTGGCGGCGACCTCGCTCATGCCGGCTCCTCCCACCGCGTCGTGGCGTCGACCGGCGGCTCGCGCAGCCAGCAGGCGACGCGGGAGTTGTCGACCGGCATCGGCTCTGGCCGCGACAGGATGCACTTGGCGAACGCCTCGGAGCAGCGCGGATTGAACGGGCAGCCGGCCGGGATCCGGTCGAGGCGCGGCATCGAGCCGGGGATCTGCTTCAGCCGCGGGTCGGCGTGGTCGAGCTTGGGGATCGAGCCCATCAGGCCCGCCGTGTAGGGGTGCTGCGGGTGCTGCACCACGTCGCGCACCGGCCCGATCTCGGCGATGCGGCCCGAGTAGAGGACGCACACCCTGTCGGCGGTCTCGGCAATCACGCCCATGTCGTGGGTGATCAGCATGACCGAGGCGCCGTGCTCGCGGCACATGCGCTTCAGGACGCCGATGATCTGGGCCTGCACCGAGACGTCGAGCGCGGTGGTCGGCTCGTCGGCGATCACCATCACCGGGTCCGCCGCCAGCGCGAGGGCGATGACGACGCGCTGGCGCATGCCGCCGGAGAACTGGTGCGGGTAGGCGTCGATGCGGCTGCCGGCGGCCGGGATGCCGACCTCGTCGAGGAGCTGGATCGCCCGCTTGCGCGCCGCCCTCTGGCCGAGCCCGAGGTGGGTGCGGATCGTCTCGGTGATCTGGCGGCCGACGGTGTAGAGCGGGTTGAGGCTCGTCAGCGGGTCCTGGAACACCATGCCGATGCGCCGGCCGCGGATCCTGCGCATCGCCTCAGGCGGCAGGTCGTCGATGCGCTTGCCCTCCAGCAGGATCTGCCCCTCCGCGATCCGGCCCGGCGGGTCGAGGAGGCCGATGATGGCCGCCCCCGTCAGCGACTTGCCCGCGCCGGACTCGCCGACCACGCCGAGCACCTCCCCCGGGGCGATGTCGAACGAGATGTCGTCGATCGCCCGCAGCACGCCGCGACGGGTCGGGAACTCCACCTTGAGACGGCGGACGGAGAGGACGGGCTCGACGTGTCCGGTGTCGCTCATGGCTGGTCGATCAGCTCCCTCAGGCGCGCGATGTGGGGCGGTCCGATCTGGCAGCAGCCGCCGACGATGGTGGCGCCGTTGGCCATCCAGCGGGCGACGTGACTGGCGTAGGTGTCCGGATCGAGGTCGTTGCGCTCCACGAGGTCGGAGACGCCGCTCGTCAGCCCGAAGTCGCCGGGAACCGGGCCGAAGCCGTTGGCGTACCCGCCGTACGGCACGGGGAGTTCGAGCGCGGCGAGCTCGGCGACGGCGAAGCCGACGGCCTCCGGCGTGGTGCAGTTGACGAGGATCGCGTCGACAGGCAGCGGTCCCGCCCCGGCAATCGCCGCGACCGCGACGGCGAGCGGCTCCCCTCCCCGCAGCCGCGGCGGTCCCTCCTCCTCGAGCGTGAAGGAGATCCAGGCGCGGCGATCGACGGACGCGACGGCCCGCGCAGCGGCGATCGCCTCCGCCGAGGTCGACAGCGTCTCGCACAGGAAGAAGTCGACGCGCGGTGCGAGGAGGAGGACGTGCTCGGCATACTCGGCGTCGAGCGTCGCCGTGGGAACGAAGTCCGCCTGATAGGCCTGGCGCAGCGGCGGCACCGAGCCTGCGACGAGCGCCCCGGGATTGACCGCCTCGCGCGCCGCGTCGGCGAGGTCGCAGGCGATCGCGTTGATGCGCGCCCAGTCGTCGTCGAGCTTCTCCTGGCGCAGGCGCCAGCGGTTGGTGACGTAGGTGTGCGCGGTGATGACGTCGGCGCCGGCCCGGAGGTAGTCCTCGTGCACCGACTGGACGGCGTGCGGCGTTTCGATCAGCGCGCGGGCGGAAAAGATGAGGGAATCCGTCGGGCCGACCGCGCGCCGGCGCAGCTCCTGACCCATTCCTCCGTCGAGTAGTCGTACCATCAGCGATGCTCCTTTTCGGGTCGCGAGGGGACGCGGGCGCTGCGCGGGGTCATCGCAGGCGCGGATTGAGCGCGTCGCGCAGCCAGTCGCCGAGGAGGTTCACGGCGAGGACGAGGGCGGCGAGCATGGCGCCGGGGAACATCGTGATCCACCACTCCCCGGAGAACAGGTAGTCCTGCCCGACCCGGATCAGGGTGCCGAGCGAAGGCTCCGTCGGCGGCACGCCGACGCCGAGGAAGGAGAGCGTCGCCTCCAGGATGATCGCCAGCGCGAGGTTGATGGTGGCGATGACGAGCACCGGTCCCAGCACGTTCGGCAGCACATGCCGAACCATGATGGTAAGTTTCGAGAGGCCGATAAGGCGCGCGGCCATCACGTACTCCTTGTTGGCCTCGACCAGCGTGGAGCCGCGCACGGTCCGCGCGTACTGCACCCAGAACGAGAGGCCGATGGAGAGGGTGAGGACGTAGAACGCCGAATCCTCCCGGCTCATGTGCGGAAAGAGGCCCCGTGCCGTGCCGTCGATCAGGAGCGCGATGAGGATCGCCGGGAAGGTGAGCTGCACGTCGGCGATGCGCATGATGACGGTATCGACCGCACCGCCGACGTAGCCCGCCAGAAGCCCGAGCGAGATCCCCAGGATCGCCGCGAACGCCACCGAGGCGAACCCGACGGTGAGCGAGATCCGCGTGCCGTAGAGGATCGCCGACAACAGGTCGCGGCCCTGGTCGTCGGTGCCGAGGAGGAAATCCGGATTGCCGCCGTCCATCCAGACCGGAGGTGTCAGGCTGTCGAGGAGCGACAGCGAGGCGAGGTCGAACGGGTCGTGCGGGGCGAGCCACGGGGCGGCGAGCGCCGAGGCGAAGATGGCGATGGTCGCGATCGCCGCCAGCACGGTCACCGGCGAGCGGCGGAAGGAGTACCAGAGGTCGGAGTCGAAGGTGCGTCCGACGAGGCCGCGCGGGCGGGCGGTGACGGCGGCCGTCGTCGCCCGTGCCTCGGGCTCGATCGGCGCGGGGTCGGCCTCGACGCTCATGCCGCCCGCCCCGACAGGCGGATGCGCGGATCCACCGCCACGTAGAGGAGGTCGACGACGAGGTTGATGACCACGAAGAGGAAGGCGATCAGCAGCAGGTAGGCGGCCATGATGGGAATGTCGACGTTCTGCACCGCCTGCAGGAAGAGGAGCCCCATCCCCGGCCACTGGAACACCGTCTCGGTGATGATGGCGAAGGCGATGACCGAGCCGAGCTGAAGGCCGGTGATGGTGATGACCGGGACCAGAGTGTTCTTCAGCGCATGGCCGAAGTTGATGCTGCGCGCCCTCAGCCCGCGCGCTCTGGCGAAGCGGATGTAATCGGAGCGCATCACCTCCAGCATCTCCGAGCGCACGAGGCGCATGATCAGCGTCATCTGGAAGAGGCCGAGCGTGATCGCGGGGAGGATGATCGCCTTGAGCCCGCTCGCCGTCAGCAGCCCCGTGGTCCAGAAGCCGAGGTCGACCACCTGACCGCGTCCGAACGACGGCAGCCAGTGCAGGCTGACCGAGAAGATGAAGATGAGCAGGATGCCGATCAGGAACGGCGGCAGGGAGATGCCGACGAGCGACACGGTGAGGAAGAGCTTCGACAGCGGCGCCGTTCGTCGGAGCCCCGTGTAGACGCCCATCGGGATCCCCACCAGGAGCGCGAAGAGCGCCGAGACGAGGGACAGCTCCAGCGTCGCGGGGGCGCGGGCGGCGAGGAGGTCGGCCACCGGCTGCTTGAACTGGTAGGAGATGCCGAAGTCACCCTGCGCGGCCTTGGAGATGAAGCGCCAGAACTGCACCGGCACCGGCGCGTTGAGGCCGAGCCGCTCCCTGAGATCTTCGCGCTGAGCGGGCGTGGTCTCGATCCCCACCATCTGGTTGATCGGATCGCCCACGAAGCGGAACATGCTGAACGCAATGAGCGCCACCACCACCATGACGATGACGGCTTGGACGAGGCGGCGGATAATGAACGCGATCAAGTCAGGCCTCGCGCGGGAAGGGGGCGGCCGGGCCGCCCCGCCCCCATCTTAGTTCTTCTTGATGTGGTAGAACATCAGCTCGTTGTCGGCGCGCTGGACGAGGTCGATGTTGGTCGACTTGCCCCACGCCAGGCCCTGCTGATGCAGCGGGATGTGCGCCACATCGTCGTGGATGATCGTGAACGCGTCGCCGATCAGCTCGTCGCGCGTGTCCGGATCGTTTTCGGTCAGGATCTTCGCGGTGAGCGCGTCGAGGTCCTTGTTGCAGTAGCCGCCGAGGTTGAACGCCCCACCCTCGGTGCCGTCCTCGTTGCGGCAGTTGTTGAGGTTGTAGAGGACGTTCCAGCTGTCGAGCGACCCCGGCGTCCAGCCCAGCAGGTAGAACGAGGTGTCGTACTTGTTGGAGGCCAGCACCTTGGCGAAATACTGCGTCTTGGGCTGGAAGTTCGGCTCGATGGTGATGCCGATCTTCGCCAGCATCGCCGAGATGGCCTGGCAGATCTGCTCGTCGTTGACGTACCGGTCGTTGGGGCAGTCCATCATCACGGTGAAGCCGTCGCCGTAGCCTGCCTCCTCGAGGAGGGCCTTGGCCGCCTTCGGATCATACGGATAGCGCTTGAACTGATCCGACTTGGAGTAGAGCTGCGGCGCGATCATCAGGGCCGCCGGGCTCGACAGGTCGCGCATGATCTTCTTCTTGATCGCCTCGATGTCGATCGCCTGGTAGAAGGCCTTGCGCACCCGGACGTCCTTGAACGGGTTCTTGCCCTTCACCGACGAGGACTTCAGCTCGTCGCGCATCTGGTCGAAGCCGAGGAAGATCGTGCGCAGCTCCGGTCCGGTGAGGACGTCGGTCCCCGGGTTCGAGTCGACGCGCGGGATGTCCTGCACCGGGATCGGGTAGGCCATGTCGATCTGGCCCGACAGCAGCGCGTTCACGCGCGTCGCGTCCTGGGCGATCGGGGTGAAGACGACCTTGTCGATGTTGAAGTCGCGGTTGTCCCAGTCCCACCAGTCCTTGTTGGCCTCGAACACCGTCTGCACGCCCGCCTCGTGGCTGACGATCTTGAACGGGCCGGTGCCGTTGGCATGGAGCGCGGCGTAGTTCTGGTTGTCCTCGCCGGCGGAGGTGGCGGAGGTCACGGCGACGGCGTCGTTCTCCTCGGCCCAGTCCTTGTCCATGATGCCCCAGGTGCCCCACTCGTAGTGGAGGATGGGGTTGGGGCTCGAGAGGTGGACGTCGACGGTGTAGTCGTCGACCGCCTCGAACTTGGCATCCTTGGGGATGCGGGTGGTGAGGTCGGACCCCTGGGAGCGGACGCGGTCGGCGGAGAAGACGACGTCCTCGGCGGTGAAGTCGTTGCCGTTGTGGAACTTCACGCCCTTGCGCAGGTGGAAACGCCAGGTGGTGTCGTCGACGATCTCCCAGCTCTCGGCGAGGCCGGGAATGATGTTGAGGTCCCCGTCACGCTTGATGAGGCCCTCGTAGACGTTGCCGAGCGTGCCGAGGGAAAACGTCTCGTTGAGGGTGTACTGGTCGAGCGACTTCAGTTCGCCCTGGAAAGCGTAGGAGAATGTCTTCTCGTCCTGCGCAAACGCGGCACTCGTCAGGGCTACGACCGCTGCGGTGCCGAGCAAAATGCGTCTCATCGGATGCTCCCCATTATTGGACTTCGCGTCGCCGCGCGAATGTGTGGTTGCAAGACTAGTCGCCCGGCGAGGAGGGCGTCCAGCCGTTTGCTTATGCATGTGTAAAATCTGTACTTATGGAAAGTCGGGGGCGTTCAGACGCCGCGTTTCCCCAGCAGAACCGCGAGGTCCGCGCGCGAAACGTCGCGCAGCAGCTCGATGAAGGCGTCGGCCTGATGCTCTGCGAGGCGGCGGCCGAGATCGGCGTTGCCTACGCTCGCATCACCGACGACGCCGTGCGGCGACAGGTCCCCGGCCTTCCATGCGAAGGGCTGGCGGCCATGCGCGACGAGATGATTGAATTCCGTGGTGAATCGGGACTGCGCGCTCGGGAAGGACCGGGCCTCCTCCTCCCGCACCAGCTCGGGACGGAAGTGCCGGATGAGTGCCGTCTCGAGGGTGCCGCCGTGGATGCCGATGGCCCGCTCCTCCTCGCCGATCAGGTCGGCGTCGCCGAAGCGCATCCAGTTGGCGTGGACGGCGAGCATGTCGAAGCGCACGCGCAGCTCGCGGGTGATGACGTCGAGGAGCGCGATGTTGCCGCCGTGGGAGTTGGCGAAGACGATCCGCCTCAGGCCGGCCCGGGCAACCGACTCGCCGATCTCGATCCAGGCGCGGATCGCGGTTTCCCAGGTGAGCGTGAGGGTGCCACGGAAGTCGATGTGCTCGTTGGACTTGCCGACGCTCTGCACCGGCAGGAAGGTCGCCGGAATGTCGCCCGGGAGACGGTCCACCACCGTCCTCACCATCCCCTCGGCGATGATCGCGTCGGTGCCCAGCGGCAGGTGCGGGCCGTGCTGCTCGATCGCGGCGGTGGGGACGACGGCGATCCACTCCTGCGGATCGTCGGGGAAGTCGAAGGCGGTCATGTCCGCCCAGAACGGGCGCGGCGAGATCATGGTGACGTCTCCATAAGGGAGAACCGCCTTAGACCCCGTCTCGGCAAGCCGCAACCTTGGCCTCTCCCGCCCGGCCGCCCCGTCCCTGCCTCGACGGCGGCCACGCTCGCCGACCGGCGCCGGCGCGCGCCCTCAGGGCAGCGCCGCGAGCGCCTCGACCTCGACCACGAACTCCTCGCGCGAGAAGCCGGAGACGATCATCAGCGTGGACGCCGGCGCGGGGTCGGCGACGAAGCGGTCGCGCGCGGCCATGTAACCGGGAAGGTGCTCCCGTCCGGTGACGTAGGCGTTGAGCCTGACGACGTCGCCGGGGCCTGCCCCCGCCTCGGCGAGGATCGCGGCGATGTTGGCGAAACACCGCTCGGCCTGTGCCTCCGCGCCCTGCGGCACGGTCTCGTCCGGCGCGATGCCGAGCTGGCCCGACAGGACGAGGAGGCGCATCCCCGCCGGCACCTCCACCGCGTGGGGATAGTTCGCGAACGGGCGTCGAATGGTGGCGGGTGTATGGCGCTTCATCGTCCACCTGATAGCATGGGGGCGGCGTCGATCCCATGCGTGTGATCGGAGCCCGAACGGCACGAACGTTGCACGCGGAGGTGGCCGATGCCCGGCCGGCGGGAGGGTCCTTTCCGCCGGACCCGCCAGCGGCGAAGAGGCACGGAGCCAAGGGAGCCACCGTCCGGCTCCGGGGAGAGAGACGATGACACGGACCATTCTGACGGTCGCGTTCCTGACGGTCGCGCTGCCCGCGGCAGCGCAGGACCTGACGCCTGTCACCTTCGGCACCAACTGGCTGCCCCAGGCCGAGCATGGCGGCTACTATCAGGCGCTCGCCGACGGCACCTACAAGGAATGCGGCCTCGACGTCACGATAGCCCCCGGCGGACCGCAGGTGAACAACCGCGCGTTGCTGCTCGCGGGCAAGATCCAGTTCCACATGGGCGGCAACCTCCTCGAGGTCTTCAACGCGGCCAACGAGGGGATACCGCTGAAGATCGTTGCGGCGCACTTCCAGAAGGAGCCGCAGGTGATCATGACCCACCCGGGCGAGGGCTTCGACACCTGGGAGAGCCTCACCGAGATCCCGACGCTCTTCATCGGCGAGCAGGGCTTCCAGTCGTACTTCCAGTGGATGATCGACGCGTACGGCTTCAGCGTCGAGCAGCGCAAACCCTACACGTTCAACCCCGCCCCCTTCCTCGCCGACAAGAAGTCCGGCCAGCAGGGCTACGTGACGTCCGAGCCGTTCGCGGTCGAGCAGGAAGGCGGGTTCGTGCCCACCATCTTCCTTATCGCCGACTACGGCTTCGACACCTACGCCACGACGGTCGAGGTCATGTCGAAGTTCATCGATGCCAGTCCCGAGGCGGTGCAGTGCTTCGTCGACGCGTCGGCGCTCGGCTGGACGAAGTACCTCTACGGTGACCCGTCCGCCGGCAACGCCATGATCCTGAAGGCCAACCCGGACATGACCCAGGCGCAGATCGATTTCTCGATCGAGAAGATGAAGGAGTACGGCATCGTCGATTCCGGCGAGGCGCTGGAGCAGGGCATCGGCGCCATGTCGGCCGAGCACATCCAGGGCTTCTACGACAAGATGGTCGCCGCCAACGTCTCGCCGGAGGGGATCGACATCTCCAAGACCTTCACGCTCGACTTCGTCAACAAGGGCGTCGGGCTCGACCTCAAGGCGGAGCTGACGAAGTAGTACCTTGGTTCAGTCCAACGGAGCAGTTTCCCGGGGGGGCGCGGCCGGGACCGTCCCCAACGGGTCCACCATCGTCTCCCTCTCGGGCGTCGGGAAGAAGTTCGAGAGCGGCACCGTCGCCCTCTCGGACGTCGACCTCTGCGTGGCGCGGGGCGAGTTCCTGAGCCTCCTCGGGCCGTCCGGCTGCGGCAAGTCGACGGTCCTGCGGCTCATCGCCGGGCTCGACAGGCCGACGACGGGTCGGATCGCCTGGGGCGGCGAGCGGCGCCCGCGTGACATCGGCTTCGTCTTCCAGGAGCCGACGCTGATGCCGTGGGCGCGCGTCTACGACAATGTCTGGCTGCCGCTGCGCCTCAAGGGCATGTCGGCCAGGGAGGCCGAGCCGCGCATCGTCGAGGCGCTGGAGAGCGTCGGCCTCCAGGACTTTCACCGGGCCTACCCGCGCGAGCTTTCGGGCGGCATGAAGATGCGCGTGTCGATCGCGCGGGCGCTCGCCACCGACCCGACCGTCCTGCTGATGGACGAGCCGTTCGCCGCGCTCGACGAGATCACCCGCTTCAAGCTGAACGACGACCTCCTGCGGCTCTGGAAGGAGCGCGGCTGGACGATCATCTTCGTCACGCACTCGGTCTTCGAATCCGTCTACCTCTCCACCCGGATCGCCGTCATGACCTCGCGGCCCGGCCGGATCGCCGAGGAGATCGCCATCGACGAGCCGTCGCCGAGGAGCCCGAACTTCCGCATGAGCGCGCACTACGCCGACTTCGCACGCGCCACCTCCGACGCCCTGTCGCGCGCGATGGGGGGCGCATGAGCGAGGACTATTCCGTCGCCCATATCCCCCGCGAGGGCGCACGCGGCCTCTGGTCGGCGCCGCGCCGCAAGGCGCTCGACCGGGCGCTGCGCACGATCCTGCCGATCCTCGTCATCTCCGGCCTCGTCTACCTCTGGGACTGGACGGTGAAGGCGAACGAGATCCCGCCCTACATCCTCCCCTCGCCCGGCCTCGTCCTCAAGACGCTGGTCGACGAGCGCGCCCTCCTCCTCCCGTCGCTCGCGACGACGCTCGCCGTGACCCTCGCGGCGCTGGCGCTGGCGGTGATCGGCGGCGTCTTCCTCGCGGTCGTCCTGACCCAGTCGCGGGTGATCGAATATTCGATCTTTCCGATCGCGGTGGTGGTGCAGGTGACGCCGATCGTGGCCGTGTTCCCGCTCATCAACATCTACATCGACAATCACCTCGCGAAGATCCTGCTGTGCGCGTGGATCATCGCCTTCTTCCCGATCCTGTCGAACACGACGCTCGGCCTCATGTCGGCGGACCGGAACCTGCGCGACCTCTACCGCCTCTACGGCGCCTCGCGGTGGCAGACCCTGCGCCACCTGCTGCTCCCCGCCGCCCTCCCCTATTTCCTCGGCGGGCTCAGGATCTCCGGCGGCCTCGCGCTGGTCGGCGCCGTCGTGGCGGAGTTCGTCGCCGGCACGTCCGGCTTCGGCTCCGGCCTCGCGACGCGCATCATCGAGGCGGGCTACCAGCTCAAGATCCCGCGCCTCTTTGCGGCGCTCGCATTGATCTCGGCCACCGGCGTCGCGATCTACGTGATCCTGAGCATCGTCTCGAACAGGATCCTGGGACGATGGCACGAGAGTGCGATGGAGGGGCGTCGGTGAGATTGGCGAACGCGGCGATCCCAGCCGCGTTTCAGGACGGTGACGGAGAGGACCTCGCCCTCTTCGACATCACGCTCGACGGCGCGCGCATTGCGTCGGTGGAGCCGGCGTCCGGCAGCCTGATCGGCGCGCGGGACTGTGCCGGCGGCATCGTCGTCCCGGCGTTCGTCGACATGCACACCCACCTCGACAAGGGCCACGTCTGGCCACGCACGCCCAACCCCGACGGCACCTTCGCCGGCGCCATGGCGGCGACAGGCCGCGACCGCGCCGCCTTCTGGAGCGCGGACGACGTGGCGGCGCGGATGGACTTCGCCCTGCGCGCCGCCTACGCCCACGGCACCGCCGCCATCCGCACGCACATCGATTCCATCGCGCCGCAGGACCGCATCTCCTGGCCCGTGTTCGCCGAGATGCGCGAACGATGGGCCGGGCGCATGACCCTCCAGGGCTGCAGCCTCAACCCCATCGACCTCCTGCCCGACGACCTCGGCCCGCACTTCGACCACGTGACCGAACACGGCGGCATCGTCGGCGCGGTGATGTACACGGTGTCGGGCCGCGAGGCGAAGCTGCGCGCCCTTCTGGAGGAGGCGGAGGCGCGCGGTCTCGACGTCGACCTCCACGTCGACGAGGCGCTCGACCCGACCCGCAACGACCTCGCGCTGATCGCGGCGGAGGCCACCCGGATCGGCTTCTCCGGCACGATCACCTGCGGCCACTGCTGCACCCTGATGACGATGGACGACGGCGAGGCGGACCGCACGCTCGACGCCGTCGCCGAGGCCGGGCTCGCCATCGTCTCCCTTCCGCTCTGCAACCTCTATCTCCAGGACCGCGTCGCGGGGCGCACGCCGCGCATCCGCGGCGGCACCCTGGTGCACGAGATGGCCGCTCGCGGCATCCCGGTCGCCGTCGCCTCGGACAATACGCGCGACCCGTTCTACGCCTACGGCGACCTCGACATGGCCGAGGTCTGGCGCGAGGCGACGCGGCTCCTCCACCTCGACCACCCCGTCGGCGAGTGGCCGCTCGCCTTCAGCGCGACCCCGGCGGCGATCATGGGCCTGCCGGACCGGGACAAGGTGGCTCCGGGCGCCGTCGCGGACCTCACGATCTTTCGAGCCAGACGTTGGACCGAGCTCTTTGCACGACCGCAGGTCGATCGTACCGTGATCAGGAACGGCGCCGTTTTGGACGCCCCTTTGCCCGATTATCGCGAATTGGATGACCGATGGACCTTGCCGCGCTGAAAATCGATATCGCGGAGGTCCCGACCGAAGAAAACCCGCAACTCGTCCTGCAGAAGAGCCGGGACTTCTACTGGTACTCCCCGGTCCTCAAGCGCCAGCTCGACAGCGTGAAGGCCGACATCGTCGCGCGCCCGCGCAACGAGGACGAGCTGCTCCTCGTGGTCGGCGCCTGCTTCAAGAACGAGGTGCCGCTGACGGTGCGCGGCTCGGGCACCGGGAACTACGGCCAGGCGATGCCGCTCGCCGGCGGCCTCGTCCTCGACCTTTGCAACATGAACCGCGTCATCGAGGTTAAGAACGGGACGGTGGTCGCCGAGCCGGGCGCGATCCTCGCGGACATCGACAAGGTCACCCGCCCGACCGGGCAGGAGCTGCGGATGTTCCCGTCGACCTACCACACCGCGTCGATCGGCGGGTTCATCGCCGGCGGGTCGGGCGGCGTCGGCTCGGTGCGCTGGGGCGGCCTGCGGGACGTCGGCAACATCGTGCGGGTGAAGATGGCGGCGATGGACGGCTCCATCCCCACCGTGCTCGACCTCTCCGGCCGCGACATCAACCGCGTCAGCCACGCCTACGGCACCACCGGGGTCATCACCGAGGTGGAGATGCCGCTGGCGCCCGCGGTCGAATGGGTCGACCTCATCACCGCCTTCCCGACGCTGGAGGCCGCGGTCCACCATGGCGAGGCGCTCGCCGCGGCGGACGGCCTCCTCCTCAAGAACGTCGCGGTGATGGACGCGGCGATCGCACCGTACCTGCGCCGCCACAAGCCCTACCTGCCGGACGGCGAGGCGTTCGTGGTGACGATCGCGGCCTCCTTCGCGGCCGGCGACGTCGCCGCGCTCGGCAAACGCGCCGGAGGGCGCGTCGTCCTGCGCACCGACACGCTGGAGGCGGAGGCGAGGAGCCGCCTGCCGCCGGCGTTCGAGCTCTCCTGGAACCACACGACGCTGCGCGCGCTGCGGATGGACCCGGACATCACCTATCTCCAGGTCCTCTACCCGCAGCCCGGGATCGCCGGGAAGGTGCTGAAGATGTCGGCCCTCCTGGGCGAGGAGGCACCCACGCACCTCGAGTTCGTGCGCTTCGACGGCGCGGTCGGCTGCTTCGGCCTCCCCCTGGTGCGGTTCACGACGGAGGAGCGGCTGGACGAGATCATCGCCCTCCACGAGGACAACGGCTGCCCGATCTTCAACCCCCACCGGTACACGCTGGAGGAAGGCGGAATGAAGCAGACCGACCCGCTCCAGCTCGGCTTCAAGCGCCGCTCCGACCCCAAGGGGCTCCTCAACCCCGGCAAGATGATCGCCTGGGACGACCCGGACTTCGACTACGGGCGGCCCTACCTCTTCCCGAGCCTCTCGGCCTGATGCGCGTCCTCGTCGTCGTCTGCCATCCCAACCCGGAGAGCTTCACGCAGCACCTCGCCGCTACCAGCATCGCCGCGCTCGGCCGCGCCGGCCACGAGGTCCGCGTGACCGACCTCTACGCGGAGGGGTTCGACCCGGTGATGGATCGCACCGAGCGGCTCGGCTACCACACGCCCGGCGACAACGAGGTCCCCGTCGCGCCGCACCTTGCGAACCTGCGCTGGTGCGAAGCGGTCGTCTTCCACTACCCGACCTGGTGGTTCGGGTTGCCGGCGATGCTGAAGGGCTGGCTCGACCGGGTCCTTGTCCCGCACGCGACCTTCGCCCTGCCGACGGCCACCGAGCCGATGCGCGGCACGCTGCAGCACATCCGCCGGCTCTCCGTGGTGACGACGGCGGGGGCGCCGTTCCTGTACTCCAAGCTCGTCGGCGAGCCGGGCCGGCGTACGCTGCTGCGCGGGATGAGGGCCCTCTGCCACCGGCGCTGCCGCACGGACTACGTGGCGCTTCACCGGATCGACAGTGCCAGCGACGCCGACCGCGCCGCCCTCGTCCGGCGCGTCGAGCGGCTGATCGCCGGCTTCTAGCTTCGCCGGGCCGCCGGGATCGCTCTGCAACCGCAAAGAGTTGCACGGATCCCCGCCGATTTCCGGCGGGCATGGCAACCTTGCAGGTCTGAAATTTGGCGCCAAAGTTCGTCGCCGCTCCCTTGAAGTTGCGTCTCAGGGGTCGTATGGCACCAGCGATGCACGACTGCCGCCCTCCGGCAGAGGCCGCGCGTCGAGAGGGCACCGATGCCGTTCGATCATTCCAAATCCGCAACGCATCGCCTCGCGCGCGCGGCGAAAGCCCAGCGTGCGCGTGCGGGCGCCCACCTGTCCTCGATCGGGCTCTACCCGGGCCAGGAAAACGTCCTGAAGGCCCTGGCCGACAGTGACGGCAAGACGATGTCCGCGCTCGCCGCCGAGCTCGGCGTCCAGCCGCCGACGGTCACGAAGATGGTCACGCGCCTCGCCGCCAACGGCTTCGTGCTGCGCCAGACGTCCGAGGTCGACGGCCGCCTCGCCCGCGTCTCTCTGACCGAGACCGGACGCGCCCTGATCGGCGACATCGACAAGATGTGGAAGCGGGTCGAGAAGGAGGCGCTCGCGGGATTCGACGACAAGGACCGCAAGCGGATCCGCAAGTTTTTGAAAAAGATGGAAAAGAACCTCCTCGCCGCCAACGGCATCGAGACGCCCGACGACATCGACGATCTGCTCGACGTCGAGGAGGCCGCCGAGTAGGTGCCTCTTCCTCCAGCAACGACCGAGGCCGGCGCCAACATCCGCGGTATCATCCTGATGGTCTACGCGGTGTCGATGTTCGCGTGCCTCGACACCACCGCCAAGTGGCTCGGCCAGACCATGGACGCCGCGCACATCGCGTGGCTGCGCTATACCGCGCACCTGATCCTCGCGGCGCTGTTCCTGCGCGTCTGGCGGGACTGGTCGCCGTTCAAGACCAAGCACCCCTTCATGCAGGCCCTGCGCGGGCTGACGCTGCTGGCCTCGACGTTCTTCAACTTCTGGGCGCTGCGGTATCTTCAGCTCGCCGAGACCAGCGCGATCATGTTCACCGCGCCGCTCGTGGTGACCGCGCTCGCGGGGCCGCTGCTCGGCGAGAAGGTCGGCATCCGGCGCTGGGCGGCGGTCGGCGTCGGCTTCATCGGCGTCCTCGTCGTGCTGCGCCCCGGAACGGGGGCGATGCACTGGGCGGCGATGCTGTCGATCTGCGGCATGATCAACTATTCGCTCTACGTCGTTTTGACGCGGCGGATGCATCGCACCGAGAATTCGGCGAGCCTCCTGATGCTGTCGGCCGTCGTCGGCGTCGTCGTGCTCCTCCCCGTGGGGCCGAGCGCGCTCGCCGCCCTCGACGGATGGCAGTGGGTCCTCGCCCTGATGATGGGTTTCTTCGGCGCGTCGGGGCATTTCGCCCTCACGGTCGCCCATCGCTTCACCAGCGCCTCGACGCTGGCGCCCTTCATCTACGCGCAGATCATGTGGATGATTCTGTTCGGCTGGGCGATCTTCCATCAAATTCCGGACGTCTGGACGTTCGTTGGAACGGCGATTATCGCTGGCGCGGGCCTATATGTGCTCCATCGCGAGCGGATCCGGGGCCAAGTCATCGCCCAGCGCGATCCGGCAGTACACTAGAACACGAATGCTTTACCGCAACGAAATGACCGAGTCCGATCGAACGGGTCTCGAAACCGAGATCAAATACGCCGTCTGGGGCGGGTTCGAATCCCCCGAGGAAGTCCGGGAGGAAATCCTCGAACTCGTCGACGACGCGCACGCGCTGTCCGCCGACGACCGCCGCTTCATCGAAGACGCCCTCGACGAGGCCTGGGGCCTGAAGCGAGGCGCCGAGAGCGACTGGCCGGCCATCACCGACGTCACCCGGCTGATGGCCGCATTCGACCAGCTCGAGAAGGACGGCATCCTCGCGCTGCACCGCGCCGGCTACACCCAGTCCGACGGGATGGCCGACGTCGCCGAGATCTACGACGAGATGGGCGGCCCGGACTCCGGGGTGAAGGGCTGGACCTTCTACCACGAGCAGGACGTCGCGGACGCGATCGAAACCGGCATACTCTGGCTTGCCTTCGGCGCGACCGACCCGGCCGCCGACCCGATGACCATCGCCGCCGCCGTCGCGAGCACGCTCGATGCGTACGGCTTCGCCGTCGAACGCCCCGCCGATCCGTCGCGCCGGATCAAGGTCGAGGGGATCGTCTGGCGCAATAGGAGCCCGCAGGACTAGAACCGGGCCGGAGAGGAAGGAAACAACATGCTGACGACGACCCCGGGCTTCGACCGGATCGGCGAGGAGAACGCTTTCGCGGTCCTCGCCAAGGCCAACGCCCTCGCCGCGCAGGGCCGCGACATCATCAACCTCGGCATCGGCCAGCCGGACTTCCCGACGCCCTCGCACATCGTCGAGGCGGCGGTGAAGGCGTTGCGGGACGGCCACCACGGCTACACGCCCGCCACCGGCATCCCGCAGCTGCGCGAGGCGATCGCCGCCGACATGACCATGCGCTCCGGCGTCGACACCAGCCCCGACGACATCCTCGTCGTGCCGGGCGGCAAGGTGACGATGTACCTCGCGATCATCCTGTTCGGCGAGCCGGGCGCGGAGATCCTCTATCCGGACCCGGGCTTCCCGATCTACCGCTCGATGATCGAGTACACCGGTGCGACGCCGATCCCGATCCCCATCAAGGAAGAGAACGGCTTCGCCTTCTCACCGGACGACGTCGCCGAGCGCATCACCGACAAGACGCGCCTCGTCATCATCAACTCGCCCGCCAACCCCACGGGAGGCGTGACGCCGCCGGATGACGTGAGGCGGCTCGTCGAGATCCTGAACCAGCACCCCAACGTGGCGGTGATGTCGGACGAGATCTACTCGCGCATGACGTACGACGGGCTGCCGCACGTCTCGCTGGCGTCCTTCCCGGAGCTGCGCGACCGGCTGATCCTGCTCGACGGCTTCTCCAAGACGTACGCGATGACCGGCTGGCGCCTCGGCTGGTCGCTGTGGCCAAAGCCGCTCTACGACAAGGTGCGCAAGCTTGCCGTCAACGCCTGGTCCTGCGTCAACGCGCCGACCCAGTACGCCGGCATCGCGGCGCTGACCGGCCCGCAGGACGACGTGACCCGCATGGTCGAGGCGTTCGACGACCGCCGCAAGGCCGTGGTCGCCGCGCTCAACGCCCTGCCCGGAGTCTCCTGCGCGACGCCGAAGGGCGCGTTCTACGCGTTCCCGAACATCAAGGAGACCGGGTGGAAGGCGAAGGCGCTGGCCGACGCGCTCCTCACCGAGACCGGCGTCGCGCTCATCGGCGGCCCCGACTTCGGCACCCTCGGCGAGGGCTACGTCCGTGTGTCCTACGCCGCCGCCAAGGACCGGATCCTGGAGGCGATGGGGCGCATGGGCGACTTCCTGGAAAAACGCGCTGCCGCTTAATTAATCAGATATTGACTCGCCATTAAGCGCGTCTGACGATCTCCCGAATCGGTTGCATGAGCGCAACCGACAAGAGCAAGGCCCGGCCGTGCAGAGCCGGGCCTCGGGAGAAAACGTCATGAGATCGATCCTGGCACTCGTCGGGGCCATCGCGCTCGCAGGCCCCGCGGCGGCGGACTACCGCGTCAAGGAGATCGGCAGCTTCCACGTCGGCGGCGAGGTGGTCGAGCTGTCCGGCCTCGACAAGCAGATGATCAGCTTCACCAAGGGGATGAAGCCGATCGAGGTCGACCCCAACGGCAACTTCAACGTCGGTCAGATGTACGTGCAGTACGTCAAGCTCGCCGAGCCTACGGGCCTTCCCGTCCTGATGTGGCACGGTGGCGGCCTCACCGGCGTCACGTGGGAGACCAAGCCGGACGGCGATCCCGGCTGGCAGCAGTTCTTCCTCGAGGCGGGCCACGACGTCTACGTCTCCGACGCCGTCGAGCGCGGGCGCTCCTCCTGGGCGCGCTATCCCGAGATCTACGACGGCCCGCCGCTCTTCCGCACCATGAAGGAGGGCTGGCACCTCTTCCGCATCGGCCCGCAGGACGGCTGGGACATCGACCCCGCGAAGCGCGTCGCGATGGACGGCACGCAGTTCCCGCTGGAGGCCTACAACCAGTTCACCAAGCAGTCCGTGCCGCGCTGGGTCTCCAACGACGTGCGCACCCAGGCGGCCTACAACGCGCTCGTCGAGAAGGTCTGCCCGTGCATCGTCGTCGTGCACAGCCAGGGCGGCAACTTCGGCTACAACGCCGCGCTCGCCAACCCGGACCTCGTCAAGGCGCTGGTCGCGATCGAGCCGTCCGGCGCGCCCAAGGCCGAGGAGGCGGACGCCTCCAGGGTGGCGAACGTGCCGCACCTGATGGTCTGGGGCGACTACATGGACATGAAGCCCTGGCCGACGTTCCAGGCGGCGAGCCGCGCCTGGGCCGATGCCATCGAGGGCGCGGGCGGCACCGTCACGTGGATGCCGCTGCCGGAGGAAGGCCTCACCGGCAACAGCCACATGCTGATGATGGACAAGAACTCCGACGCGGTGGCGGCCAAGATCGAGGAGTGGATCAAGGCGAACGTCACCAAGGACTGACGCACCGCCGCGCGTGCCGGGCCGCGTCCGCTGGGGCGCCCGGTCCGGCGGCGGCGTCCACGGTCAGGGTCGCGGGGCCGGTCCCGCCGCTCCCGCGGTCAGACGACCTGGCCCTCTGCCGGCTTCACCGCCAGGATCATGTAGTTGACGTCCGTGTCCTGGCCGAGACTCCACTCGTCGCGGATCGGGTTGAAGACCACGCCGACCGGCTGGCGCGGCGACAGGCCGTTGGCCTCAAGCGCGCGCTCCAGCTCCACCGGCCGCACCAGCTTGTGGAACTGGTGCGTGCCGCGCGGCAGCCAGCGCAGGACATATTCCGCCCCGACGATCGCAAGGGCGAAGGCCTTCGGCGTCCGGTTGATGGTCGCGAACACCGTGAGCCCCTCGGGCCGCACCATCGCGGCGCAGGCGGCGACGAACGCGTCGACGTCGGCGACGTGCTCGACGATCTCCATCGCGAGCACCGCATCGAAGGTCTCGCCGGCGGCGACCATGTCCTCGGCGGTGGTGTTGCGGTAGTCGACCGCGACGCCGCTCTGCCCGGCATGGATCCGGGCGACCTCGATGTTGGTCCGCGCCGCGTCGACGCCGACGACGTCGGCGCCCATCCGGGCGAGCGGCTCGGACAGCAGCCCGCCGCCGCAGCCGATGTCGGCGATCCTGAGCCCCGCCAGCGGCGCCTCCAGCTTGGGATCGCGGTCGAAATGCCGGCACAGCGTCTGCCGCAGGTAGGTCAGCCGCACCGGGTTGAACTTGTGCAGCGGCTTCATCTTGCCGTTCGGATTCCACCACTCGGCGGCGAGGCGATCGAACTTGTCGACTTCGGCGACATCGATGGTGGACATGGGCTAACCGTTGTTGTTCGTGGCTGACCCTGCTAGCTAGCGGCCTCCACTCAATACGCAACATCTGAAACCGCCCCCATGGCCCGCATCGTTATGAAATTCGGCGGCACGTCCGTCGCCGACCTCGACCGCATCCGCAACGTCGCACGTCACGTGGAGCGCGAGATTAAAGCGGGGAACGAGGTGGCCGTTGTCGTTTCGGCCATGGCGGGGGAGACGAACCGTCTCGTCGCCCTCTGCCGGGACGCCTCACCGCTGCACGATGCGCGCGAATACGACGCCATCGTCTCCTCCGGTGAGAACGTCACCTCGGGTCTCCTCGCGATCGTGCTCCAGTCGATGGGAATCGACGCGCGTTCCTGGCAGGGCTGGCAGATTAAAACCCGCACCGACGACGCCCACGGCGCCGCACGCGTCAACTCGATCGATGCCGACGTGCTGCGCGAGCGCCTTGCGCAGGGACAGGTGGCGGTAATCGCCGGCTTCCAGGGCATCTCGTCGATGAACCGCATCACCACTCTGGGACGCGGCGGCTCCGACACCACCGCCGTCGCGATGGCGGCCGCGCTGAAGGCGGACCGCTGTGATATCTATACGGACGTCGACGGCGTCTACACGACCGACCCGCGCATCGTGAAGTCGGCACGCCGGCTGCCGCGCGTGTCGCACGAGGAAATGCTGGAGATGGCCTCGCTGGGCGCGAAGGTCCTCCATGTGCGCTCGGTGGAGCTCGCGATGGTGCACGAAGTGCCCGTCCTCGTGTGCTCCTCCTTCGCCGACCCCGCCTTGCCGCCCGAAGGCACGCTGATCACCGCCGAGATGGACGATATGGAACAGGAAACCGTCACCTCCATCGCCTACGCCAAGGACGAGGCCCAGGTCACCTTGCGCGACGTTCCCGATTCCCCGGGCGTCGCCTACAAGGTGTTCGGGCCGCTCGCCGAGGCGGGCATCAACGTGGACATGATCGTCCAGAACATCTCGGACGACGGGTCCACGACCGACATCACCTTCACCATCCCCGAGGCCGACTACGAGCGGGCCCTGGCGACGCTCGAGGCGCAGCGCGACAAGCTGGGCTTCGGCAAGATCATCGGCGACCGCGACGTGGTGAAGGTGTCGGTGATCGGCATCGGCATGCGCAGCCACGCCGGCGTCGCCGCGACGGCGTTCAGGGCGCTGGCGGAGCGGTCGATCAATATCCGCGCGATCACCACGTCGGAGATCAAGATCTCGGTGCTGATCGATTCGGCCTATACCGAGCTCGCGGTCCGCACGCTCCACTCCGTCTACGGCCTCGACAAGGCCGCTGCCTGACCGGCGGCCCGTCCGGAGGCGCGCCGCGCGCCTCCGCCGGGACGGCCCGCCGCGCGTCTGCCGACCGCCTGGACGGCGGCAGACGACCATGGCGGAGCGCAGCCCCTCACGGTCGCTGCGAATTCAGTCTTGTGAAAATTTTTATTTTTTGACGTTGGGCGGAACCATTCTCCGCCGACCGCGTTTCCGGGACACGCATCTCCGGATTCTGGCTGCGCGATCAATGCGATGGTCCACCGGCTGGCCGATCGTGGCCACGTGCTGGTGAAAGACGTTGTTGCGCAATGTGACCGGCGGCCAGAGACCTACCTCTGATTGATCGGGCGATGCGTCGGGAGGCTCCCCATCATCCCCTCTCCCCTGCCGATCTGGCCCCGATGCACGGGCGAGACCGCCGTGCGCGAAATTTTTTCGTCTGGTGTACCCGGCGCCGGCCGAAAGTGCTCGCGGACCCTCCTCACGGGTGCGACAGTCGCTCTTGCCGCAGCCGGGGCGGGGGCGATGAATTCGACCCCCAACAGCCTGCATTCCTGCAAGAGCTCAGGGGAGGCATGGCATTCCATTCCTAACGATATTTGCGGCCGCCGACACGGTATTCGGATTGCATCGTGACACGCATGACCAATGCTCGACCGTCCGAAGCTAAACTCGCGCATTCGTTGCATCCTCTTCGATCCCGCCGCCATGGCGCGAGAAGGGCGACCGTCGCGGGAGGCGAACGCAACCATTGCTGGCGAAGGTCGCGGCGGATATGAAGTGCCCCGGGCCAATCAAATAGACAGCTTGGCCTCAGGAGAATATTCGAGGAACGCGACCTCCGGCACGAGCCGGACATGCCCGGTTGGCGCTGACAGACACGGGTGACGAAGGGAGGACCGATGCGCGACACGCTCGCCGGCCCGCGACAGCTCATCAAGCAATTGCACGCCGTGATGGCTGCGCCGATGGACGCGCAGGACCGTCTCGACCGGATCGTGCGCATCATCGCCGACAACATGGTCGCCGAGGTGTCGTCGCTCTACGTGCTGCGCGCCGACGGCGTGCTGGAACTCTACGCGACGCACGGCCTCAACGCCTCGGCGGTGCACCGCGCGGGACTGCGCGTCGGCGAGGGCCTCGTCGGCCGTGTCGCCAAGACCGCGCAGCCCCTCAACATCACCAATCCGCGCGCTCACCCCTCGTTCGCCTACCTGCCGGAGATCGGCGAGGACGACTTCAACACCTTCCTCGGCGTCCCGGTGCTGCGGGCCGGCCGCATGATCGGCGTGCTCACGGTCCAGAACCGCGCGCCCAAGCGCTACGACAACGAGGAAGTGGAGGCGCTGCAGACCACTGCGATGGTGATCGCCGAGATCGCCGGGACCGGCGATCTCGAGAAGATCCCGCAGCCGACCGCGGCGCTCGACATAAAGCGCCAGCTCCATGTGTCGGGCGTGGCGCTGTGTGAAGGCGTGGGCCTCGGCCGGGCGGTGCTGCACGAGCCGCGCGTCATCGTCACCCGCCTGCTGACGGACGACGTGGACTTCGAGCTGTCGCGCCTCGAGACCGCGCTCGACAAGATTCGCGGCAACCTCGTCGCCCACCTGTCGCGCGACGAGGTGCAGGCCGAGAGCGCGCCGCGCGACGTCCTCGAAGCGTTCCTGATGATCGCCGAGGATCGCGGCTGGGCCCGCAAGATGGCCGACGTCGTCCGCTCCGGCCTGACCGCCGAGGCCGCGGTCGAGCGCGTCCAGTCGGACAACCGCGCCCGCCTCATGCGCTCCACCGACCGCCTGGTGCGCGAACGGCTGCACGACCTCGACGACATCGCCAACCGCCTCCTCAGGGAGCTGATGGGCCGCTCCTCCACGTCGCTGGCGCAGGTGACGGGGGACGCGATCATCGTCGCCCGCACGATGGGCGCGGCCGAGCTGCTCGACTACGACCGCGCGCGCATCCGCGGCCTCATCATGGAAGAGGGCAGCCCGGCGAGCCACGTCACCCTGATAGCCCGCGCGCTCGGAATCCCGACGATCGGCCAGGCGTCCGGAGTCACCTCCATGGTGGAGTCCGGCGAGGCGATCATCGTCGACGCGGACGGCGGGGACGTCCACATCCGCCCCTCGGCGGACGTCGAGAACGTGTTCGCCGAGAAGGTGCGCTTCCGGGCGCGGCGCCAGGCCCAGTACCGGCGCCTCCGGAACCTCCCCGCCGTCACGCGCGACGGCGTCGAGGTCACGCTGTCGATGAACGCCGGCATGCTGGCGGACATGCCGCACCTTCGCGAGTCGGGAGCCGCCGGCGTCGGCCTCTTCCGCACCGAAGTCCTCTTCATGCTCTCGCCGACCCTGCCGCGCCCGCGCGAGCAGGAGCAGCTCTACCGCAAGATCTACGAGGAGGCCGAGGGCCGCCCCGTCTCCTTCCGCTCGCTCGACGTTGGTGGCGACAAGGTGCTGCCGTACCTGCGCACGATGGAGGAGGAGAACCCGGCCATGGGCTGGCGCGCGATCCGCCTCGGCCTCGACCGCCCGGGCCTCCTGCGCTCGCAGATCCGCGCGCTCCTCAAGGCCTCGGCCGGGCGCGAGCTGAAGCTCATGTTCCCGATGGTCACCACCGTGGACGAGTTCAACGCGAGCCGCGCCCTCGTCGACCGCGAGCGCCGCTTCCTGCACCAGCACGGCTACCAGCTGCCGGACACGCTGAAGCTCGGCGTGATGCTGGAGACCCCCTCCCTGCTCTTCGAGCTGGAGGAGCTGCTGGCGGTGGTCGACTTCGTCTCGGTCGGTACCAACGACCTCTACCAGTTCGCGATGGCGGCGGACCGCTCGAACGTGCGCGTCGCGGGGCGGTTCGACACCCTGTCGCAGTCGTTCGTGCGAATCCTGAAGCGGATCGCCGACGCCTGCCGCGAGGCGAACGTGCCGGTCACCGTGTGCGGCGATCTCGCCAGCCGGCCGCTGGAAGCGCTGTGCCTGATGGGCATCGGCTACACCGAGCTCTCGATGCCGCCGGCCGCCATCGGCCCTGTGAAAACCGCCATTCGCGCCACGGACTTGGGACGGTTGCGCGCACGCCTGTGGCCAAGACTTGAACCCGGACGCGGAAGCGACGACATTCGTCATCTGCTGTCGCGATTTGCGGACGCACACGACATTCCGGTCTAGGACCCAAACGAACTCATGGCGCTTCGGCAGCGGCTCGACGAAGTCGTCGACCGCTTTAACATCTTGGAACAACGCATGGCATCCGGCCCCGCGGCTGACGAGTTCGTCCGCCTGTCGCGGGAGTATGCCGAACTGGAACCCCTCGTCCGGTCCGTCTCCGCCCTCCGCGATGCGGAGAAGGAGCTCGCCGGCATCGACGAGATGCTGCGCTCGGGCGACGAGCTCGCGGAGCTGGCAGAGGCCGAGCGGCCGACGGTCCTGAGGCGCATCGAGTCGATTTCCGACGAGATCCGCGTCGCCCTCCTCCCCAAGGACGAGGCCGACAGCAAGAGCGCCATCCTCGAGGTGCGCGCCGGGACCGGCGGTCAGGAGGCCGCGCTCTTCGCCGGCGACCTCTTCCGCATGTACGAGCGGTTCGCGTCCGACAACGGCTGGCGGGTCGAGGTGATGAGCCTCTCGGAAGGCGACGCCGGCGGCTACAAGGAGATCATCGCCGCCGTGCGCGGCGACAGCGTCTTCGCCAGGCTGAAGTGGGAATCGGGCGTCCACCGCGTGCAGCGCGTCCCCGCGACCGAATCGGGGGGGCGCATCCACACCTCCGCCGCCACCGTCGCCGTGCTCCCGGAGGCCGAGGAGGTCGACATCGACATCCCCGCCAACGACATCCGCATCGACACGATGCGGGCGTCCGGCGCCGGCGGGCAGCACGTCAACACCACCGATTCGGCGGTGCGGATCACCCACCTGCCGACCGGGATCGTGGTCACGTCGTCGGAGAAGTCGCAGCACCAGAACCGCGCCCGGGCGATGGAGGTTCTGCGCGCCCGGCTCTACGACATGCATCGCCGCGAGGCGGCCGAATCGCGCGCCGCGGACCGCAGGACGCAGGTCGGGTCCGGCGACCGCTCCGAGCGCATCCGCACCTACAACTTCCCGCAGGGGCGCGTAACGGACCACCGGATCAACCTGACGCTGTACAAGCTCGATGAAATCCTGTCCGGCGCAGGTCTCGGCGAGGTGATCGACGCACTGGCGACCGATCACAATGCAAAACTGCTCGCTGAAGCCGATGCCTGACCGAGCGGAACCGATCTTCACCGGCGAGCCGGAACTCGGCAACCTCTACAATACGCTCCGGCGCGTCTTCCGCGAAGCGGAAATCTCGACCCCCGACCTCGACGCGCGCCTCCTCGTCACCGAAACCCTGGACGTGACGACGACTCAACTGATCGCCAATCCGCGCCTCACCATCGACGCGGACCAGATCGCCGAGCTGGAGCGCCGCGCGCGGGAGCGGCTCGCGGGTCGGTCCATCGGCCGCATCCTCGGCCGCCGGGCCTTCTGGTCGCTGGACCTTCGCGTCTCCGACGACACGCTGGAGCCGCGACCGGAGACCGAGACGGTCGTCGAGCTCGCGCTGACGGCGCTCTATCCGCCCGAGGCGCCGACGCTCATCGCCGACCTCGGTGTCGGCACCGGTGCGATTCTCCTCTCCATCCTGTCGGAGAGACTGGCCGCCTATGGGGTTGGCGTCGACATTTCCTACAAGGCGCTGATCGAGGCGCGGCGCAACGCCGAGCGGCACAACCTCGACGGCCGGTCATCGTTCGTGCAGGCGAACTTCGGGGCGGCGCTGGCGCAGACCTTCGACCTCGTGGTCTCGAACCCGCCGTACGTGACCACTGCCGACATCGCGACGCTGGAGCCGACGGTGCGTGATTTCGACCCACGGCTGGCACTCGACGGCGGTGTGGACGGGTTGAACGCATATCGCGCCGTTTTCGACCAGGTGCCGACGATGCTGCGGCCGGGCGGCACCCTCGTTGTGGAGATCGACCCGGCGGCCCGAGACGCCGTAATTTACGAGGCTGAGCGGCGAGGGCTTGAAGTCGTGGCCGTAGCGGACGATCTTAATGGTGATGCGAGGGCCGTGTCCCTCCGGCGCAGTATGGTTTGAGCGCCACAGTTGCGAAAACATCGCCCGGCATCATAATTAAGTATTGGAAAGGCAACGGTGACCCGCTAACGTGGCGCCGTCGGCCGAGCGGCAGCCGCATCCCCGGGCTTATGGCCCGTGACTGGAAAAGGCTCCGCATCGTGTGCCTGCCCCGTGAGCGGGGCGTCGTTATCACTGACGCCATCCTGGCGACGATCAGGTTACCGACCCCGGAGGGGGCGAACGGTCTCCGTCGTCGTTTGGGCGGATTAAGTGTGGTTCGCTGCTGAGGCGGCGTTCCGAACCGAACCGGATGAGGCTATTGGATCCCGCGATTTCGGGGTCCATGGCAACGCATTGGCAGCGTACTGCGCTGCCGGGGCGCTCGTGTCCGTGTTCATCCGTATGTTCCGGATCGAGAAGCGAGCTGATGAGACCAAACAACCCGAGCAAGCGTCTTCGTGGTCGCAGCCGGAGCAAGGGCGGCGGCAATCCGCTGTCACGCTCCTACGAGTCGAACGGCCCCGACGTGAAGATCCGGGGTTCGGCTTTGCAGGTGGCTGACAAGTACGCCCAGCTCGCGCGCGACGCCCAATCTTCGGGCGACCGCGTGATGGCTGAAAACTATTTCCAACACGCCGAACATTACTACCGGATCGTCGCGGCTGCCTACGAGCAGTCCGGTCAGCCGCAACCGCGCGACCGACGGGACGACGACCGCGGCGGCCGCGGCGGCGACCAGCCTTCCATCAACGGCTACGACGGGATGGAAGACGACGACGAAGGCATGCGCCGCGCGATTCGCGTCAACGGCAACCACGCCCACAACCGCGACGACGACCATGACGACGCCCCGTCCCACTCGCACCACCGCAACGGTAACGGCAACGGCAACGGGGCGAACGGCAGGCACGCCGCCCCGAGCGACGACGAGGACGACGACGGCCCGTCCACTACGGCCGATCCCGGCCGCGCGCCGCAACCGGTCGTGACGGCGTCTCCGGTAGAGATGGAAGCCGCCGGCGAGTACACTTCGGACGACGACTCGAGCGCCTCGGACAACGAGAGCTCCGACGCCGAGGGCGACGCCTCCGAGGCCAAGCCGAAGAAGGCCGCCAAGCCGAAGACTCCGCGTCGGCGCAGCAGCAGCACCACCACCACGACGCGCACCCGCACTCCGCGGACGCGCCGCAGCGAGGCCGCGTCGGACGCCGCCCCGCAACCGGCCGCCGAGACCGGCGAGCCGAACTGAGCCAAGCGCCGGAGCGGACGGGCGGTCCCGCCCCGCTCCGGCCCCCCTGCCCGGCCCAGAGCGGGACGCGCACCTGCGAACCGGGCCGGCAAGCGGCATGGCATGCCGCGGGCACGACGGCGCTCCCCGTTCGGATACCCCGGATGGCCGCGTCCCGGATGGCCGCAGTCATCCCGATAGCCGGCGCCAAACCAGCCGATCGCTACGACAGAGCCACTGTACGGTTTTCGCCGACTTGGCGGTGTGAGCCGCGCTCGATCGACGGCGCGTGACCGCGTGCCGGCTCGTTGCCGCGTGGCTGAGGCCACTCCCGCGTACGCCCATCCCGTCGAAACGGCGGCGGGGGCGGAACGGAATTCATCTGTGGTCGCAGCATCTTGACGGCGCGGGCCGTTCGGCGCGGCCGCAAGTCAGATCAGGCAGAGTTCCAGGAGATCGCGGCGCATGGCGGCGGGCATCGCCTCGTCCACGGCGGCGAGGGAGAAGTCCGCCGGCGCCTCGTCGGCGCGCAGGTACCGCCACCCCTGGAACGCACGGCACGGGCGCGGCCGCACGGCGACGACGTCCGGCTCCAGCAAGATATGGACCCGGCCGACGCCGGCGCCGTCGGTGAACGGCTCGATGCCGACGACCCGCTGGCGCGCCTGCACGCTGCCCTTGATGACCCAGTAGAGGCTTCCCTCGTCGAGCACCTCGTCGGCGCGCTTGGGCGCCATTCGCGTGGTGATTCGCATGGCCCCGGAGGGATCGGCACCACCACGCCGCTCCGCCGACTGCCGAAGCTCGTCGATGGAGGTCACGCCGACACAGAGCTTGAGAAGATGCACCGTCATGTCGTCTGGGTAGGCTCGACCGGCTGATCCGGCAAGATCGTGCACACCAGTGATGCCCACTGTCCACTGCATGTCACAGTGGATCTGTTAGGCTGGGACTGGGATGGTAGTGCTCTGTTCATACACCAAATAGGTATGCTAGCAGGCGCCACAGATCGATGAAGCGCTACGGCACGAGGTCGGAAATGGGCTCCGAGGACGAACCGGATGTGCGCAAGTTCCGCACGCTCTTCCTTTCCGACATCCATCTCGGAACGCGGGGTTGTCAGGCCGAGCTCTTGTTGGACTTCCTGCGTCACCACGATGCGGAAAAGATCTACCTCGTCGGCGACATCATCGACGGCTGGCGGCTGAAGAAGACCTGGTACTGGCCGCAGACGCACAACGACGTCGTCCAGAAGATCCTGCGCAAGGGCCGCAAGGGCGCGGACATCGTCTACCTGCCCGGAAACCATGACGAATTCCTGCGGGACTATGTCGGCACGCACTTCGGCGGCGTCGAGGTCGTCGACTCCGCAATCCACACCACGGCGGACGGGAAGAAACTTCTCATCATTCACGGCGACCAGTTCGACGTCGTCGTGCGTCATGCGAAGTGGCTGGCCCTCCTCGGCGACTGGGCCTACGTCACGACGCTCGCCACCAACACCTGGATCAACATCGTGCGCCGCAAGCTCGGCCTCACCTACTGGTCGCTGTCGGCCTGGGCGAAGCTGAAGGTGAAAAACGCCGTCTCCTTCATCGGCAAGTTCGAGGAGGCGCTGTCGACCGAGGCCAAGCGTCGCGGTGCCGACGGTGTCGTGTGCGGCCACATTCACCATGCGACGATGCACGACATGCACGGTACGCGCTATATCAACACCGGAGACTGGGTGGAGAGCTGCACCGCCGTGGCCGAGCACGAGGACGGCACCTTCGAGCTGATCCGCTGGACCCGTCTCGCCGAGCGGCAGCCGAGCCGACCCGACATCGCGGCAGCGTCGCGCTCGCAGGCCGCATGACATTTTTGGAGAACGGGCGATGACCAAGCTCGCCCTCGTGACGGATGCCTGGCATCCGCAGGTGAACGGCGTGGTCCGCACGCTCGACACCACCCGCCAGGAGCTCGAGAAGCTCGGCATCGAGGTGTACATGGTCACGCCGCAGGAGTACCGGACGGTCCCGATGCCGACCTATCCGGAAATCCGCCTCGCGGTGACGCCGCCGTGGCGCGTGTCCCGGGTGATCGACGACATCCAGCCGGACTACGTGCACATCGCCACCGAAGGCCCGCTCGGGATGATCGCGCGGCGGTGGTGCCGCAAGAACGACATCGGCTACACCACGAGCTACCACACGCGCTTTCCGGAGTACGTCCGGGCGCGTGCGCCGGTGCCGCTCTCCTGGTCCTACGCCTTCGTGCGCTCGTTCCACAACGCGGGCGTGTGCTGCATGGTGTCCAACACGACGCTGGAGCGCGAGCTCGCGGCGCGCGGCTTCCGCCGGCTGGTCCGCTGGGTGCGCGGCGTCGACACCGTCACCTTCAACCCGGACGTGCCGCCGGCGCTGCCGGACCTGCCGAAGCCGGTCTTCCTCTACGTCGGCCGCGTGTCGGTGGAGAAGAACATCGACGCCTTCCTCAAGCTCGACCTGCCGGGCACCAAGCTGGTGGTCGGCGACGGGCCGGCGCTGCCCGACCTCAAGGCGCGCTATCCCGAGGCGGTCTTCACCGGCAACCGGCTGGGCGAGGAGCTGACCGCGCACTACACTTCGGCCGACGTCTTCGTCTTCCCGAGCCTCACCGACACCTGGGGCCTCGTCCAGATGGAGGCGCTCGCCTGCGGCGTCCCGGTGGCCGCCTTCCCCACCATGGGGCCGCTCGACGTCATCGCCGATTCGCAGACGGGCGCCCTCAACTGGGACCTGCGGCAGGCCTGCCTCGACGCGCTGGACATCCCGCGCGACCGCTGCCGCGCCTACGCCGAGGAGTTCTCGTGGGAGTCGAGCGTCAAGCAGTTCTGGGAAAACCTCCAGAAGGCCAACGACCTGGCAATCGCCAACAGCAACTAACGGAGCGGTCCGCATGCCCATGTCCGATGCTCTCACCGACCATCTGAAGAGCCTCGACGGGTTCCACCTGCGCGACGCCTTCGCCAGCGACCCCGGCCGTGCGGGCCGCTTCTCCCTCGAGGAGGGGGACCTCCTCCTCGACTACTCGAAGAACATCGTCACCGCCGAGACGATGCGCCTCCTGATGGAGCGCGCCCGGGCCGCCGGTCTCGAGGCAATGCGCGACGCGATGTTCGCGGGCGAGCCCATCAACCTCACCGAGGGCCGCGCCGTCCTGCACGTGGCGCTGCGCGATCCCGGACCGTTTCAGGTCGCCGGCAAGGACGTCACCGGCGAGGTGAAGGAGGTCCTGGACCGCGTCGTCGCGTTCGCCGACGGGGTGCGCGGCGGGACCATAGCCGCCGCCGACGGCGCACCGTTCAGCGACGTCGTCAACATCGGCATCGGCGGATCGGACCTCGGCCCCCGCATGGCGGTGCGCGCCCTCTCCCCCTACCGGGAGGGCGGGCCGAAGGTGCATTTCGTCGCCAACGTCGACGGGGCGGACATCGCCGACACGCTCGCCGGCCTCAACCCGGCGCGCACGCTCTTCCTCATCGCCTCCAAGACGTTCACGACGCAGGAGACGATGACCAACGCGGCCACCGCGCGGCAGTGGATCGTCGACAACCTCGGCGAGGACGCCGTCGGCGCCCACTTCGCGGCGATCTCCACCGCCCTCGACAAGGTGGCCGAGTTCGGCATCGGCGAGGACCGCGTGTTCGGCTTCTGGGACTGGGTCGGCGGGCGATACTCGGTGTGGTCCGCCATCGGCCTCTCCGTCGCCATCGCGATCGGCGGCACCAACTTCCGCCAGTTCCTCGCCGGCGGCGCCGCGGCTGACGAGCACTTCCGCACCCGCCCGCTGGAGGAGAACATCCCCGTCGTCATGGGCCTCCTCGGCGACTGGTACCGCACCTACCTCGGCTACGGCGCCTACGCGATCCTGCCCTACGACCAGCGCCTCATCGAGTTCGCCGCGCACCTGCAGCAGGTGGACATGGAATCGAACGGCAAGCGCGTTCACCGCGACGGCTCGCCGGTGACGAGCCCCACCGGCCCGGTGATCTTCGGCGAGCCGGGCACCAACGGGCAGCACGCCTTCTACCAGCTCCTCCACCAGGGCACCGACGTCGTCCCGGTGGACATCCTCGTCGCCGCGCAGCCGCACGAGGCGCTGTCCGACCATCACGCCAAGCTCGTCGCCAACGCGCTGGCGCAGACGCAGGCCCTGATGCGCGGCCGCACCCTCGAGGAGGCGCGCGAGCAGCTCCTCGCCAAGGGGATGGACGCCGCCGAGGCGGACCGCCTCGCGCCGCACCGGGTGTTCCCCGGCAACCGCCCGTCCAACACCATCGCCTACAGGACACTGGACCCGTTCACGCTCGGGCGGCTCCTCGCCTTCTACGAGCACAAGGTCTTCGTGCAGGGCGTCCTGTGGGACATCAACTCGTTCGACCAGTGGGGCGTGGAGCTCGGCAAGGAGCTGGCCGGCGTACTGCTCCCGGCGGTCAAGGGCGAGACGAGCCCGGAGCTCGACGGCTCCACGGCCCGGCTCCTCGCCCACCTTCGCGCGGTCTGACGGCCGGACCGTCCGCGGCGGCAACGCACTGCAACAAAGAGTATATGCGTGGTGGCGCAATCGATTTGTCGAGGCTAGGGTCCGAACAAAACGAGGGCTGGGGCGGCACGGCATCGGCCGGTGGAACCCAGCACGCTCCGCCACCACGCTCGCACGGGGATAACGCATGAACGATATGACGATGGCGAAGTTCGGGATGGGTGCGTCCGCCCTGCGTGTGGAGGATCAGGCCCTCATCACGGGCCATGGCCGCTACACCGCCGACGTAACCCCGGAGGGGACGCTCTACGGCGTGGTCCTGCGCTCCCCCATCGCCGCCGGCACCTTCACGATCAACGACGTCGACGCCGCGAAGTCCGCCCCCGGCGTGCGCCTCGTCATGACCTACGCCGACCTCGCCGATACCATGGCCCCGCTGCCCTGCCGCGCGGCCTACAAGCAGGAAGACGGCACGCCGACCGCGGTCTACCCGCGCTACGTGCTCGCCAAGGACGAGGTGCGCCACATCGGCGACCCGGTCGCGCTCATCGTCGCCGACAGCGTCGCTGCCGCCAACGACGCGGCCGAGATGATCGACATCGAGTGGAACGCGACCGACAGCGTCACCGACGCCGCCGCGGCGCTCGAGGACGGCGCACCGTTGGTCTGGCCGGACCACGGCTCGAACCTCGCCTTCCGCTACGGCGTCGGCAACAGCGAGGGCACCGAGGAAGCCTTCGCCAGGGCCACCCGCTTCGCCAAGCTGGAGCTGCGCAACAACCGCCTCGTCACCAACTACATGGAGACGCGCGGCGCGCTCGGTGAGTTCGATCCGGCGACCGGCCGCTACACGCTCACCGCCGGCACCCAGGGCGGCCACGGCATGCGCGGCGTCCTCGCCGAGATCCTGAAGACGGACGAGGCCAACATCCGCGTCGTCACGCCGGACGTCGGCGGCGGCTTCGGCACGAAGATCTTCGTCTACCCCGAGTACCCGGCCGTGATGTATGCGGCGAAGCTCCTCGGCGGGACGCCGGTGAAGTGGATCTGCGGGCGCTCGGAAGCCTACATGTCCGACAGCCAGGGCCGCGACAACGTCACCACCGCCGAGATCGCGATGGACGACGACGGCAAGTTCCTCGCCCTGCGCGTCGACCTCAAGGCCAACATGGGCGGTTACCTGGCCCAGTTCGCGCCGCACATTCCGTTCGTCGGCTCCTCGATGGCGCCCGGCGTCTACGCCTTCCCGGTGATGTATGTCGCGGTGAAGGGCGTCTACACCCACACGGTGCCGACCGACGCCTACCGCGGCGCGGGCCGTCCGGAGGCCGCCTACACGGTGGAGCGTCTCGTCGACGAGGCGGCGCGCATCATGGGCCTCACCCCGGAGGAGATCCGCCGGCGCAACTTCATCAAGCCGGAGGAGATGCCCTTCAAGACCGCCGCGGGCCGCACCTACGACACCGGCGAGTTCGACGGACACATGTCCCGCGCGATGGAGGTCATCGACTGGGCCGGCTTCTCCGGCCGCAAGGCCGAGAGCGAGGCACGCGGCGCGATCCGCGGCATCGGCATGGCCACCTACATCGAGGCCTGTGCCTTCCCGGGTTCCGAGCGGGCCGAGATCGAGCTCGCCCCCGACGGCAAGATGACGCTCCTCATCGGCACACAGACCAACGGTCAGGGCCACGCGACGTCCTACACGCAGATCATCGCCGACCGTCTCGGCGTCGACCCGGCCGACATCACCGTCATCCAGGGCGACACCGACCGGGTGAAGACCGGCGGCGGCACGGGCGGCTCGCGCTCCATCCCGCTCGGCCTTCCCTCGGTGGACGTCGCGTCGGTGGAGATGTCGACCAAGCTGAAGGAACTCGCCTCCGACAGGCTCGAGGCTTCCGCCGACGACCTGGAGTTCGACGCCGGGTCCGTGCGCATCGTCGGCACCGACCGCTCGGTGACCTTCGCCGAGCTCGCCGCCTCGGCGGGCGGCCTCACCAGCGAGGGCCGCGTCCAGCAGGACGAGCCGACCTTCCCGAACGGCACGCACATCTGCGAGCTCGAGATCGACAAGGCGACGGGCAAGGTGACGCTGCTGCGGTACGTCATCGTCGACGACTTCGGCGCGACGGTGAACCCGATGCTGCTGCAGGGCCAGGTCCACGGCGGTATCGTTCAGGGCATCGGCCAGGCGCTCTACGAGCGGACGGTCTATGACGACGAGGGCCAGCTCCTCTCGGCCTCGCTGCTCGACTACTGCGTGCCGCGCGCCGACGACGTGCCGTTCTTCCACTTCGAGACGCGCAACGTGCCGTCCAAGCACAACGCGATGGGGATCAAGGGCGCGGGTGAAGCCGGTACCATCGGCGCCGCTCCGGCCGTGATGAACGCCGTCTGCAACGCGCTGTGGACGAACTGCGGCGTGCCGCACGTCGACATGCCGGCGACCCCGGACGTCCTGTGGCGCCTCATCTCCGAGGCCGAAACCAAGGCGGCGTAACCCGCCTCTCCCGCGCGGCCCGGTGCCGCGCGGCCCGCTCCATGATGCGGCCCGTCGCCCGGGCCGCGTCGACCTTGGCTCCGGGCTGAGTTCGCGCGGCGCCTAGCTGTCCGGCGCCGTCGCCATCGGGGAGAGTTCCGTCCCCTCGGTCAGGAGCGGCGTGATGCGGCGGATGGTGACGCGTCGGTTGCGGCGCTCCTCGTCCTGCGTCTCCACCTTCAGGAACTCCTCGCCGTAGCCGTGGGTGACGAAGTTCTCCGGCGGAATGTTGAAGGCCTCGGTGAGCAGCATCGCCACAGCCTCGGCCCGCCGGTCGCTCAGCTCCATGTTGTCGAGGTCGTCGCCCTTCGCGTCCGTGTGGCCCTCGATGAGGAAGACCTCGCGCGGGTTGGCCGCCACCGCCGCCGAGATCGCCGCGCCGATCAGCTCCAGCACCGCCATCTCGTCCTCCGACACGACCGCCGAGTTCGTCTCGAAGTTGATCGTGTCGACGTCGATCCCCGGCATCAGCCCCCGCAGGCCCTCGTTGACGAGGAGCTGGTTCAGCGTGAACGACCGGCGCGGGTTGCCGAGCGGCTCGGCCGTCGCAGCCCTGTAGAGTTCGTCCAGCGACGAGACGGCGCCGTCGATGACCTGGCCGCCGATCCCGGTGTCGAAGCCCTCCGCCCCGATGTTCACGTCGATCCTCGACTTTTCCTGCCACCAGGACGGCAGGTTGTTGAAGAGCGTCACCTCGTCGCCGTTCGCGTCGGTCCGGGTGCGGCGGATGGGGACGTCCTCGGCGTCGCGCAGCGTTCGCACGGTGCTGCCGTCCCGGCGGGACGCCACCGACTCCGTCCAGCCGTTGTCGAAGGTGTATTCCTGCAGGGAGAGCGCGTTCCAGCGGAAGCGGTCGGTGTCGTCCCGGTTCGCGACCAGCCGGTGCAGGTCGTTGGTCTGGAAGATGGAATATTCATTGTCGCGGCGGACGAGGTCGCCCCAGCGCAGCTTGCCGAGGGGGCCCAGCTCGCCGGTGGGCGCCTGCTCGGCCCGCTTGGTCTCCTGACGCTCCCAGCTGCGCTGATTGTACTCGCGGGCGAGCTGGGCGGCCTGCGTGTCGCCTCGCCGCCCCCGGGACAGGAGGTGCCGCGTCAGGGCCGATCGGGCCGGGGCGTAGGCCGTCGCGAGGCGGCGCGCCCGCCGGTCGCCGTCCGGATCCGCCGCGAGCTGGTATGCCAGGTGGCGGCGGCCGAAGCTGTCACGCGGCGCGCCCTCCCCGCCGCCCGCAAAAGACTCGGCATGGTAGGCGCCGGTTCCGCCGGCAACGCTCCCCTGAACCTGTCCGTCGGCCTTCCACGCGGCGCCGCCGGCCTCCTGCGAGCCGCGCATCGCCTCGAGCCGCTGGCGGCGGCGCTCCTCCCGCTCGCGCTCGGCGGCGTGGCGCAGTCGGTCGATCTCGCGGCGGCGCTGCTCGATCGCCTTGCGCCGCTGCTCCTGCGGGCTGTCGCCGAACTGGACCGTCAGCACGGCCGCCGCCCCGCCCGGATCGCCACGAAGGAGCGCGGGGCCGGTGCCGGACGGCGCGGCGAGAAGCGTCGCCGCGAGGGCGAGGACGGATGCGTGCACGGGCGGGCCTCGTCGATGTCGGGGCCGCCTATCCCAACACCTCAGGCTTTCGGCACGCTGTGGACCCTGGCGGCGCCGGTCGACGCGTCCACGGCCGGTTCGCCCGGCTCAGTTGACCCGGGTCAGGGTGCGCGAGACGGCGTCGTTCCAGAGCCCGATGAGGCGGGAGCGGTCCGCCTCCGGCATCTGCGGCTCGAACCGGCGGTCACGGTGCCAGCCCGCGGCGAACCCCTCCTGGCCCGGCCAGACGCCGGCGTGCATCCCCGCCAGCCACGCGGCCCCCAGCGCCGTCGTCTCGTTGATCGACGGGCGGTCCACCGGCGCGCCGAGGACGTCGGCGAGGCGCTGCATCGCCCAGTCCGAGGCGACCATGCCGCCGTCGACGCGCAGCACCGTGTCGCGCGAGCCGGCCCAGTCCTTGTGCATGGCGCGGATGAGGTCGTGGGTCTGCAGCGCGACGCTCTCCAGCGCCGCCTTGGCGAGCTCCGCCGGGCCGGTCGAGCGGGTGATCCCGAAGATCGCGCCGCGCGCGTTGGCGTCCCAGTGCGGCGCGCCGAGACCGACGAAGGCCGGCACCAGGACGACGTCCTGGTTAGGGTCGGCGTTCGCCGCCAGCTCGCCGGACTGCGCCGCGTGGTCGATGATGCCGAGCCCGTCGCGCAGCCACTGCACCGCCGCGCCCGCCACGAAGATCGCCCCTTCCAGCGCATAGTTCGTCCGTCCGCCGAGCCGGTAGGCCACCGTGGTCAGCAGCCGGTTCTGCGAGGCGACGCGATCCGGTCCCGTGTTGATCAGCGCGAAGCAGCCGGTGCCGTACGTCGATTTGACCATCCCCGGCTGGAAGCAGGCATTGCCGATCACCGCCGCCTGCTGGTCGCCTGCGACGCCGTAGACCGGGATGGCCGCGCCGAAGAGGGCGGGATGCGTCGTGCCGTAGTCGGCGGCATTGTCCCGCACCTCCGCCAGCATCGACCGGGGCACGCCCAGCATGCGGCAGAGCTCGTCGTCCCAGGTGCCGGAGCCGATATCGTAGAGAAGCGTGCGTGAGGCGTTGGTGACGTCGGTCGCGAAGTGCCCGGTGAGGCGGGCGATCAGGAAGGTGTCGATGGTGCCGAACACCACCTCCCCCGCCTCCGCCCGCGCGCGCAGCCCGTCCACGTTGTCGAGGAGCCAGGCGAGCTTGGTGCCGGAGAAGTAGGGGTCGAGGAGGAGGCCGGTCTTCTCGGTCACCATCGGCTCCAGCCCCTCCGCGCGCAGCGCCTCGCACTTGTCGGCGGTGCGGCGGTCCTGCCAGACGATGGCGCGGTGGACCGGCTTCAGCGTCGCCCGCTCCCACACCGCCACCGTCTCGCGCTGGTTGGTGATGCCGATCGCGGCGATCTGCGGGGCGTCCAGTTTGGCCTCGGCGAGGGCGGAGCGGACGGTCGCGAGCGTCGTCCCCCAGATGTCCTCGAGGTCGTGCTCGACCCAGCCCGAGCGGGGAAAGTGCTGCTTGAACTCCTGCTGGCCGACGCCGATGATCTTCTGGTCGCCTGAAAAGACGATGGCGCGGGTGGAGGTCGTGCCCTGGTCGATGGCGAGGATAGGGGCGGTCATGTCGCGTTCTAATGGTTGGCCCTTGGGTGGTGCAGGCTGGGCCGAACTTGAACCGCGTGTCAAACGAACATTCGCGAACGCACGCCCCGTGTCCCGTCCCGACCCGGAGCGCCGTGTCCCCGGCGGGCCTATTTCGCCGCCGTGAGAGACTGCATGTAAGCCTCGAGCGCGGCAAGGTCGTCGTTGGTCAGCGGGAACTCCGGCATCACGGGGTGCGGCGCGACGAGCACGTTCGCGAGGTGCTTGCTGCCGAAGCCGGGCTGGCTGGCGAGCGCCTCGAAGGATGGCGCGTCGGAGAGGGCCGACGGCTGCGGCTCGCCGATGGCGTGGCAGCGCACGCACCAGGTCTCCGCCAGCGCCTTGCCGCGGGCGGCGCGGTCCTGCGCCGAAGCCGGCGTGCCCGCCGAGACAGCTCCGAGCGTCACAGCGGTGAGAAAAAGGCCGGCCAAAATGGATGACGTGCGCATCGGACCACTCCCGTTTTGCGCGTGAGGGTGGCATGGCTGCGCCTCGATCTCCTTGATTCACATCAGCGCAATGGTGGGGAATGACCGACGTCCGTCACATCGTCTTCGACATCGGCCGCGTTCTCGTGGTCTGGGACCCCGAAATACCGTACCGCACCCTCATTCCGGACGCGGATCGGCGCCGCTGGTTCCTCGACAACGTCACGACGTCAGCGTGGAACGTCGAGCAGGACCGGGGACGGCCCTGGGCCGAGGCGGAGGCCGCCCTCATCGAGCAGTATCCGGACGAGGCTCCCCTCATCCGCGCCTTCCGCGAGCGCTGGAGCGAGATGGTGCCCGGCCTCCTGCCGGAAACACCGGCGATGATGGAGGCGCTGATCGACGCCGGGCACGACGTCACGATGCTCACCAACTTCGCCGCCGACACGTTCGAGATCGCGTTGCAGCGCTTTCCCGTCCTGACCCGCCCGCGCGGCGTGACGGTGTCCGCCGAGGTGGGTCTCATCAAGCCCGACCGTGCGATCTTCGACCTTCATGCCGAGCGCTTCGGCCTCGATCCGGCGGCGACGATCTTCTTCGACGATTCCGCCCCCAACGTGGAGGCGGCGAATGGCGCCGGCTGGCAGGCCCACCTCTTCACCTCGCCCGAGCAGATGCGGGCGGACCTCAAGGCCGCGGGGCTGGCCGTCTAGGCGGCCGAAGCCGCGCTCATGACAGCGTGACGCGGCGATTTGTGCGGTAGCCATAAGCTGCACCGTTAGGCAACTTTTCGCGCAAACGAGGAGAAGCCACGATGCAAGCCAAAGCCCCCGCCGGCCAGACCGCACGCAAGACAGCCAAGGACTTCCCGCAAGAGCTGCTGGACCTTTACGACTACTACGCCCACGGCAAGCTCACGAAGCGGGAGTTCCTCGACCGCGCTGCCAAGTATGCCGTCGGCGGCGTGACCGCGGCGATGCTGCTGCGGCAGCTCTCGCCCGACTACGCCCTCGCCCAGCAGGTCGCCGAGGACGATCCGTGGATCAAGACCGAGTGGGTGACCTACCAGTCCCCCAACGGACACGGCGAGATCAAGGCCTACCTCGTCACCCCGGTCGACTTCGAGGCGCCCGGGCCCGCGGTCCTGGTGATCCACGAGAACCGAGGCCTCAACCCGTACATCAAGGACGTCGCGCGGCGCCTCGGGCGGGCCGGCTTCCTGGCGCTCGCGCCGGACGGGCTGACGCCGAAGGGCGGCTATCCGGGCACCGACGACGAGGGCCGGGCGATGCAGGCCGAGCTCGACACCACCAAGCTGATGAACGACTTCTTCGCCGCGTTCGAGTACCTCGACGGGCGGGACGACACGAGCAAGGTCGGCGCGGTGGGCTTCTGCTACGGCGGCGGCGTGGTCAACGCGATCGCGGTCGCCTACCCTGAGCTCGCGGCGGGCGTCCCGTTCTACGGCCGGCAGCCCGCGCCCGAGCAGGTGGCGGACATCAAGGCGCCCCTCCTCATCCAGTACGCCTCGCTGGACGAGCGCATCAACGCCGGCTGGCCCGCCTACAAGGACGCGCTCGATGCCGCCGGGGTCAACTACACGATGCAGATGTACGAGGGCGTCAACCACGGTTTCCACAACGACACGACGCCCCGCTACGACGCCGAGGCGGCCAAGCTCGCCGAGGACCGCACCATCGCCTTCTTCAACGAGAACCTGCGCTGACGGCGCCTGAAGCCGGACCGCCGGGCGCCGCGCGTCCCGGCCACTGAGGGGGTCCCCGACGGGATCGCCTCACGGGAGGCGCGGGGTCACAGGAGCCGCGGCTGCACCTCCTCCGGCTCGGCCTCCGCAGGCGGCGGCTCCGTCTGGCGGCGCCGCGCGGCGCGCGGCTCGGGCGGGCCCTCCGGATCGGGCGTCATCAGTCCCGCCCCCTCGTTTCGGGCGTTGCTGAGGAGCGTGGAGACCGGATGGGCCGTGTAGTCGTCCCGGTCGGTCCAGACGAGAGCCTTGGCGGCGTCGTCGTTGGCCGGGTCCAGCCATTCGGCGAAATCGGCGGGCGGAACGGTGAGCGGCATCCGGTCGTGATAGTCCGCCGCGACGCCCAGCGCCTCGCCGGTGAGGACCGCGACGGTGTCGACCTCCTCCCCGTTCGGCCCGTGCCAGGTTTCGTAGATGCCGGCGAGCGCGATCGGATGGCCTGCCTCGAAGACGAACGGCACCTTGCGGTTCCCCTCGCGCTTCCATTCGTAGTAGCCGGTCGCCGGGAGCAGCACGCGGCGCCGGCGCATGGCGTTGCGGAAGGCGGGCTTCTCCGCCGCCGTCTCGGACCGGGCGTTGATGAGGAGCGGAAACTTCGCGGGGTCCTTCACCCAGGACGGCATGAAGCCCCATTTCATCAGCACCAGCTCGCGGCCGTGCGGACCGTGGCGCACCACGTGCACAGGCTGCGTCGGCGCGATGTTGTATCGCGGCGGGAAGGGCTCGACCTCGTTGACCACGGCGAAGAGCTGGCGCACGGCCTCGACCGGGAGTGTCAAATTGTAGCGCCCGCACATGAGCGGCCTCCGTGCTCGCGGCCGGTCCGCCCGGCCCCACCGGTCAGATGACGTTGAAGTACGTCACCGACAAGCGGCCCAGGATCAGCGCGCCGAAGCCGACGAGCAGCGCACCGGCGACGACGTTGACCTTGTTGAGGGTGGACTCGTTGAGGTGCAGCCGCAAGCGTGTCACCAGCGCGGCAAGGCCGCACCACCAGCCGATCGTCCCCATCGCCACGCCCAGCAAAAGCTGAGCCGTTCCAATGATGTCGCCCTGGTCCGGCCCCCACTCGCCGAGCGCCCCGAAATAGGCCAAAAAGCCGAAGATGGTCGCGGGATTCCACAAGGTGAGGAAGAAGGTCGTGAGTGCGGTTCCGACGGCGCCCTTCTGCTTGGCCTCCATCGGCAGCGGCTGCCCGAATCCGGGCTGGCGCCACAGGATGCGGGCCCCGAAGAGGACGACGAGGATCCCCCCGACGAGCTGGATGATCCGCGAATGCCCCTCGACGAAGGCCGACACAGTCGATACGCCAAAGACGGCCGCCGTCGCGAACAGGAGGTCGGCGAGCGAGGCGCCCACGCCGGCCGCCAGGCCGATCGGGAAACCGTAGCGAAAGGCACGCTGCATTATCATGACGTTGACGGGTCCGACGGGAGCCGTCACGAACACACCCCCGAGGATGCCGAGCGCAATGAAGGCGAGAGGGGTCAAACCGATCGGCCCGTCAAGACGTGAGTCCTTGTCTCATGAAGGGTGCAAATGGGTCGAAGCCGTGTGATGGTCGACCCGCTGATGAAAGGAGCGGATGGCATATGCCTCGACGCGCGTTCGGTCGGCTCGCCCGGCCCGTGGCAACCGCGATCCTCGTCTGTCCTGCGATCGGTACCGCTTTCGCGTTTGCGTATGCGCCCGTGGCCGAAGCTCCAGAAGCTCCCGAACAACTCGAGCTCCACGCGACGATCGGTCCCATGCGGCCGACGACCGGAGCGAAGTCCGCTCTGCCGGATCGGCTGAAGCCGACGGTCAACAAACCCGAGGCTGTCGAGGAAGGTATCGAGGAGGACCCGCATTCGGTCGAGCAGGAAGCAATCCCCGTGCCACCGGAAGGCCGCGCCAGCATCGGCGACGTCGTCTGGGGCGACGAGACTCTGCCGCCCGAAGTCGCCAGAACCCGCACCGCGCTGCTGGACGCCGCACGCACCGGCGACGTGGAAGCGCTGCGTCCGATCTTCTCCGGGCAGGACCTTCCCCCGGTCGTATCGTCGACGGTGCCCGTGGACGATCCCGTGGACTTTCTCAAGACCCAGTCAGGCGACCCCGAGGGCCGCGAAATTCTCGCCATCCTTACCGAAATCCTCGAAACCGGCCACGTGTTTATCGAAGGTGACGGAACCTACGTGTGGCCTTATTTTGCCGAAGTGCCCCTTGAAGAACTCAAGCCGCCCCATTTCGTTGAACTTTATCGTATATTGACCGCAATCGACGTCGAGGAAATGGAACGCCAAGGTCGATACACATTCTTCCGCGTCGGAATCACCAAGACCGGCCGCCTGCGGTACTTCACGGCAGGCGACGTGGAGTGAGAGGCAAACGTGGCCATCCACCTGAATGATCGAAGCGTCGTCAAAGTTTCGGGCGGCGACCGGCTCACCTTCCTCGACGGGCTCGTGACCTGCGCGACCGAGGGTCTGGCGCCGGGCGCGCTCGCCTACGGGGCGCTGCTGACGCCGCAAGGCAAGGTGCTCACCGACCTCTTCGTGCATACCCGCGACGACCACCTCTTCCTCGACCTGCCGACCAGCGCGCTCGCCGACATCCTGCGCCGGCTGAACATGTACAAGCTGCGCGCCGCGATCACGTTCGAGGAGACCGACGCCGGCGTCATCCTCGGCGAGGGGCCGGACGATCCGCGCGCCCCCGGCATCGGCGGCCGCAGCATCGGCACCGGCGAGGAGGCGGCCGCCGACGCCTACCATGCCGCGCGCATCGAGGCGGGCGTGCCGGACGCCGTGATCGACTTCATCCTCGGCGACACCTTCCCCCACGACGCCAACATGGACCTCACCGGCGGGGTGGACTTCAAAAAGGGCTGCTTCGTCGGCCAGGAGGTCGTCTCGCGCATGCGCCACCGCGGCACGGCCCGACGGCGCACCGTCATCGTCGCCGCCGACGCGCCGCTCCCCGCGACCGGCGCCGAGATCACCGCCGGGGGCCGGGCCATCGGCCGCCTCGGCACCGTTGTCGGGACCGGCGGGCTCGCCATCGTGCGGATCGACCGGGTCAAGGACGAGCTCAAGGCCGGCGACGTGCCGGTCCGCCTGACCGTGCCGCCCGGCGCCCCGTTCTCGCTGGCCAGCGAGGAGGCGAACGAAGGGGCGGGCGCTTGAGCGGCACCGCCCGGACCAAGGCGAAGGCGGCGAAGCCGAGGGCACAGACCAGGCCGCAGCCGCGCGCCTGGCAGCGGATGCTCTCGGGCCGGCGCCTCAACCTGCTCGACCCCTCCCCGCTCGACATCGAGATCCGCGACATCGCGCACGGCCTCGCCCGCGTCGCCCGCTGGAACGGGCAGACCGTCGGCGAGCACCCCTACTCGGTGGCGCAGCATTCGCTCCTGGTGGACCGCATCCTCGGCATGATCGCCGAGCCGAGCCCGGCCGACCAACTCGCCGCGCTGCTGCACGACGCGCCGGAGTACGTCATCGGCGACATGATCTCGCCCTTCAAGGCGGTGATCGGCGAGGCGTACAAGACGGTGGAGGCGCGGCTGGAGCACGCGGTGCACCTGCGCTTCGCGATCCCCTACGACAGCGGCGGCCGCTGCAAGCGCCTCATCAAGACGGCCGACACCATGGCCGCCTACCACGAGGCGGTCTCCCTCGCGGGGTTCGCGCCGGAGGAAGCACAGCGCTTCTTCGGCGCGCCCTCCGTCAGCGCAGAGGCCGTGGCGGAATTTCTCGTCGCCTGGCCCACCCGCAAGGCCGAGACGGAATACCTCACCCGCTTCGCCGACCTCGAGACGAGGCTCGGGGAAAGCGCCTGAGGCCGGCGGCAGCGACGCGCCCCGCTCGACGTCAACCGGTGCGGGAATGCGTGCCAGCGCTTGCAACGGCCGAGCATCCCCTCCGCACCCGGTCGACCTCAGGGTGCGTTGATGTCGGTGGCGTCCCCGACCTCAGCAGCCGGCGAGCGGCGGCTCACTTCGGCAGGGCGTATCCTCCTCGGTCTCGGCCGCCCGCTCGAGATCAGCGAGGAGCTGGTGCAGCGTCGCAAGGCGCTCGGCGCCGTAGCGTTCGACCAGCATCTCCTCCGTCTCCCGCCAGGATCTTCGCGCAGCGGCGGCCGTTTCGCGGCCATGCTCCGTCAGGCTGAGGCGGCGTTCGCGGCGGTCGTCGCCCGGGGAGGCGGCCACCAGTTCGGCCTGGCGCATGCGTTCGACCGTGCGCGACAACGTCGTACGGTCGGTTCCCACGCGCTCGGCAAGAGCGGACAGGGTGAGCGGCTCCTCGCGGCTCAGCGCCGACAAAACGGCGTAGGTCACGATCGAGACGCCATTCTCCGCCAGGGCACCGTCGTAGATCGAGGTGATCTGACGGGCAATGCGGCGCAGACGGAGGCACGTGCACGGGAGCGATTTCACGCCCGGTGCCATCTTGGCCCCCTCCAATGCGATTTCGATCGGCTTATCAGTCATCAGACCCTTATATTCGTCCGCTGGGCCGTCGGCGACAAGAGGACATAGGATGCAAGACCAGCCCCGAGCGCACAATGGCCCCAGCGGCCTGGAGCAGCTTCGCACCCTGATTGCGGATCCAAATCGGATGCCAACCATGGGGAAGACGTTGAATTTCGAGCTGGTGAGCGCCGATCTCGAGCGCGTGGTCTTCCGCGGAACCCCGACCGATCAATTCATGAATCCGCTCGGCACGGTCCACGGCGGATGGGCCTCGGCGATCCTCGATTCGGCGCTCGGCTGCGCCACCCACGTCACTCTCGCCCCGGGCGAGCTCTTCACGACGCTGGAACTGAAGGTGAACCTCACCCGCGCGATTCGCCCCGACGGCCGCGCCCTGACGGCGACGGGACGGATGGTCACCCGCGGCCGGCGCGTCGCCGTGACCGAGGCGACGCTCGCCGACGACGACGGAAAGGTCTACGCGCACGGCACGTCGACCTGCATGATCATGCCGCCGGGCAGCGCCCTCTAGGCTGCCCGGCGGCTTATCGGATGGCGGTGGGCGGAAGGCTTCAGGCCGCGGCCGCCGCAGTCGCGGAGGCGGCGGAGAGGCGCGGTCCCGGCGCGTCGCGGATCGGGATGTGGACCACCGCGGCGAAGAGGCCGAGGGCGATGCCGATGTACCAGAGGAGGTCGTAAGAGCCCGTCTCGGCGTAGATCAGGCCGCCGAGCCACACCCCCAGGAACGATCCGACCTGGTGCGACAGGAACACCACCCCGAAGAGGGTCGCCATGTAGCGCGGCCCGAACATCACCGCCACGAGACCCGACGTCAGCGGCACCGTCGAGAGCCACAGAAGGCCCATCACCGACGAGAAGACGATGACGCTCATCCCGGTCACCGGGACCATCACGAACACGAGGATGGCGACCGAGCGCAGGAAGTAGAGCACCGCCAGCGAGTAGGACTTCGAGTAGCGCTGCCCGATGGCGCCCGCCGCCAGCGAGCCGATGACATTGAAGAGGCCGATGAGTGCGATCGCGGTGCCGCCGATCGCCGGGCCCATGCCGAGGTCGATCAGGTACGACGGCATGTGCGCGATGATGAAGGCAACGTGGAAGCCGCAGACGAAGAAGCCGAACACCAGCAGCACGTAGCTGCGGTAGGACAGCGCCTCGGACAGCGCGGCGCCGAGCGACTGCTGCGGCCCCGTCGTGTCCGGCACCGGCTTGCCCTGAAGCGGGATCGCGAACACCACGACCAGCAGCGCGATCGACGCGAACACCAGGAGGCCGGTCTCCCACCCGACTGAGTTGAGGAGCACCGCCGCCAGCGGGCCAAACAGGAACATGCCGAGCGAGCCCGCCGCGGTGCCGACGCCGAAGGCGAGCGAACGCTGCGCCGGCGAGACGATGCGCCCGAAGGCGGAGATCACCAGCGTGAACGAGCAGGCCGACATCGCAAGGCCCAGCAGCACGCCGAACATGATCGTGACCGCGACGGCCGATTCCATGTAGACGGTCCCGGCGAGCGCGGCGGCGTACATGACGCCGCCCGCCGCGAGGACCCGCAGCGTGCCGTAGCGGTCCGCCAGCGCGCCGGCGATCGGCTGGCCGATGCCCCACAGGAGGTTCTGCAGCGCGAAGGCGAAGGCGAACGTCTCACGTCCCCATTCGCGCGCGGCGACGATGTCCGTCTGGAAGAGACCGAAGGCCGACCGCTCGCCCAGTGAAATCATGGCAATACCGGAGCCACAGGCCAGGACGAGCGGGAGTGAGAATCGGGACATCCTTGAACCTCCGGTGATCAGCGGCCGAGATAGCCTCCATTATGTGCTAGCGCAAGCAATCATGTCCCCGGGCGCGATGACAATTCGTGTGCGGGTCCATAACGAATACTGAAAGTCTCTGTAGCGACACGCGTTTTACGCGCCGGCGGGCCGGATGAATGCCACGCGGCCCTCGCCGTCCGGCAGGCCTCGCGGCACCGGCAGGGGGGCTGCGCGTCCGGCTTCGGCGGGACGCGCGGCGGCGTCAGGTCCAGCCGCCGCCGAGGGTCATGTAGAAGGTGTGGTGGTCGATCGTCTTCACCGCCCGCATCAGGTTGGCCCAGCTCGGGCTGACGCTGTCGGCATGGTAGTGCGTCGCGGCGCCGACTTCCGGCCGCCAGGTCTCGCCGCGCGCGTAGCGGCCGGCGATGTCCTCGGCGACCGCCCAGGCCTCGGGGTCACGCACGACGTCCTTCACCCGGTCGCAGGCGAAGGTGAACTGGCAGCGGTTGTACCAGTGCCGGTTCTGGTAGACGACGGCGCACACGTCGTCGGGATAGGCCGGGTTCTTGACGCGGTTGATCACCACCTGCGCCACCGCCTCCTGCCCCGCGACCGTCTCGCCGCGCGCCTCGAAGTAGATCGCCTCGGCAAGGCACTTCACGGACTTCTCGCTGGTGATCGTCTTGGGCAGCGGCCGGTCGGACCACCAGTGGTCGAGCCCGTTGCCGGACAGGCCCGGCGCCAGCCCGGGCGTCGGGATCGTGGTTTTCGGGTCCTGGAAGAGGAGCGCGAACGGCGTCTCGATGGTCACCCGTTCCGGGGCGTAGGCCGAGTACATGGAGGTGAGCGCCGCCTCGGCGAGGCGCGAGGACGGCCGCGGCTTGCCCTTCGCCAGCGGCGCCGTCTCGGCCTTGCGCGGCTTCACGAACGCCATCCGCGGCAGCGTGTCGGCGCTCGCGGCCGCGAGGAGGGTGTCTATCGGCGCGACCGTCGCCGCCAGCGGCGCCTTGGAAGCGATGTGGCTGTCCCCCTTCTCCGCCGGCATGTCGCTGAGGAGGCTCGGCAGCGCGGCAACCGTCCCGTCCGGGAAGGTCATGTGCGGCGACAGCGCGACGCCCGGGTCCGCGGCCTGCAGCGCCGGCGCCCATGAGGGCAGCCCGCCCGACAGCGAGGCGAGGACGCTCTGCTCGCCCACGCCGGCCCCCATCGACACCAGCAGCACCCCGGCGAGCGCCGACATGCGAGCCGTCCAGCGCCCTGTCCTCAGGAGCGCACGTCCGGGACGAAGCGGGCGCCGCGGGCGCCGCTGGCCGGGAATGTAGATCGGACGCGTGCCGGGAACCACCCTGGCACTGCCGGCGGGGAGATCGGTGAGACGCAACCGGGGACACTCCAACCATCGGATGCTCACAATGCACCCGATTTATTTTTGCCCCCGTTGAGGTTGCTGTAACGTAAAGCGGGCCCGTCGCATTGCGACGAGCCCGGCATTTCGTCCTATCGTGTCGCAGTCAGGCCGCGACCTTGTGGGCCTCGACGAACCAGCGGGCGCGGTCCGCCGCGCGGCTGATCTCGGTGAAGAGGTCCGCGGTGCCTTCGTCGCCCGCCTCGCTCGCCTCGTCGATCGCCTTGCGCACGTTCTCCGCATAGGCCGCGAGCGACTTCGTGACGGCCGCCACGTGGTCCTCGATCTTCACTGCGTCGAGCGGGTACTTCGGCAGCCTCGAGGTCTGGGCTGAGACGTCCACCGTGCCCTCGGCCTGGCCGCCGAGCACGGCGATCCGCTCGGCCGTCAGGTCCACCTTGTCCTCGACCTGCTCGTGGAGCTGGTCGAGGAGCTCGTGGAAGCCGATGAAGTTGGGGCCCCGCACGGTCCAGTGCGCCTGCTTGAGCTGGTAGACAAGGTCGATACCGTCGGCGAGGTTCGCCTGCAGCAGTCCGACCATCGCCGTGCGCGTCTGGTCGCCGAGATCGATGGTGGTGGGGATCTTCATCTTCTTGCTTGCCATGATGTGTCCTCTTCGGGCGGGCGGTCCTGCGCCGGAACGCGCCCTGCTCGCCCTGTCGCTCGAAATTTTCGGGGCTCATGGCGTCCGGGCGGCTCCTGCGACGGGCGCTCGTGCGAGCCCCGGTCGCGAAGCATGGCCGCGAGAGCCACGGCCGGCGCCCGCATCGCGGAGCCTTCCAGCCATGTAACGGTCTGTTCAGGGATTGGTTTCATCGGCGAAACCGCCACTGTCGCGGGCCTTCCCGGTACCGGGCCACCGTCGCCGCACCAGCGGTGGGCCGGCGTACCGGCGGGAGCCGACGGGCGCTCGCCGGCGTCCCGGACCGTCAGGCGACGAATAGGTGTTATCCCGCCCGCCGATCTGGTCGTCTCGCGGCAGTCGGCCCCGCTCCAGTGTCCGCTGCTAATCCAGGGTCAGCGTCTCGATTGACCTGTGGGTGCATAATATGCGGCTCGGCACACGGATTCTTCTCGTCGCGATGGTGCCTCTCGTCGGCCTCACGGCCGTGTGCGGCTGGATCCTGAGCGAACAAAGCAGCAAGTGGCACGAGGCGGCGGAGGCCGAGGCGCGCCTCGAGTTCGCACCGCTTCTCGGCACGCTCGCGCACGAGCTCCAGAAGGAACGCGGCCTTTCGGCGGGCTTCATCGGTTCCGGCGGCGGCCAGGAGTTCCGCAAGCTCATCGGCGACCAGCAGCGGATGACGGACACCGCGCAGCAGAACCTCGCTGGCGCCATGGCCAGGGAGACGCACTCCGGCACGATGGCCGAGCAGACGGGCAACGTCATGGCCGCGCTGCAGGCGCTCCCCCGCACCCGCGAGGCGGTCGGCGACCTCACCCTGACGGCGCCCGAGATGGCGAAGGCCTACACCGGGATCATCGACCAGCTCCTCGCCACCACCAGCCTCATCGCATACGGCGTGGACGACCTCGCCACCGCCCGGTCCGCCAACTTCTACGTCGCCATCCTCGACGCGAAGGAGAAGGCGGGGCTGGAGCGGGCAGTCGGCGCCGCTGGCTTCGGCATGGGCTACTTCTCGACCGACCTCTACCGCCGGTTCGTCCAGCTCGGCGCCGCCCAGCACGCCCTGATCGACCTCGCCGACACGCAGGCGAGCCCCTCCGAGCTCGATCTCCTCCGCGACGCGCTCGACAGCCCGGCCTCGGACCGCGTCGACGCCCTGCGCGACCTCGCCCACGCCAGCGTCACCTCGGGCAGCCTCGACGGTGTCACGGGACCCCAATGGTTCGCAGCGGCCACCGCGCGCATCAACGACCTCAAGGACGTAGAGGACGCCGCCGCCCGCAGCCTCCTCACCTCGGCGCAGCACCACACGGCCGCGGCACGGCTGGAGTTCCTCCTCGTCCTCGCCGGCAACGGCATCATGGCGGTCGTCTGCGTGCTGGTGTCGGCCCTGAACGTTAACCGGCTGAAGCGGCCGATCCGGCGAATCGTCACGCACATCGGCATGGTCAGCGAGGGCGTGACCGACATCGTCATCGAGGAGGCCAACCGCACCGACGAGATCGGCGACATCGGCCGCGCGCTCGACGTCATGCGCCGCAGCGAGGACGAGCGGAAGGCGCTCGTCCGAAAGGAGCACGACCGCCACCTCCAGGACGAGGCGCGGGCAAGGCGCGTCAACGAGGCGATCAACGAGTTCCAGTCGCGGGCGGAGCGCACGCTCGCCGACCTCGACGACATGAGCCACGCCCTCGCGTCGGTCGCCGAACACCTCGCCCTGACGGCCGACCACACCGCCCGCGGCTCGACCGAGGCGAAGTCCTCCTCCGACTCCGCCGCCCGGGCCGTCCAGGGCGTCGCCGCGGCGATCGAGCAGCTCCACAGCTCGTTCGACGAGATCTCCAGCAAGGTGAACGCATCGCAGAAGGCGACCGACGAGGCGGCGACGGCCGTGACGCAGACGTCGGCGCGGGTCACCGGCCTCGCAAGCGCGGCCGAGGCGATCAACAACGTCGCGACCATGATCGCCGACATCGCAGAGCAGACGAACCTCCTCGCCCTCAACGCGACGATCGAGGCCGAGCGGGCCGGTCCCGCGGGCCGCGGCTTCGCGGTGGTGGCGCACGAGGTGAAGGCCCTCGCCAACCAGACAGCTGCGGCGACGAACGAGATCGCCAAGCAGATCGACGACATCCAGAAGGGCACCCGCTCTGCCGTTCAGGGCATCGACGACATCCTGGGGCGGTTCGACTCGCTGCGCTCATCCGCGCTCGGCATCTCCTCGGTGATGGCGCAGCAGAGCGCGGCGACACGCGATATCGGCGCTGGCGTCAACGCCGCGTCGAAGGGGTCGGAGACCGCCTCGGCCTCGGTCAGCGGCGTGGTGGACGCGGCGGCGAAGACGCAGACGGACGCTCACGACGTGCAGCATACCGCAACGCGGATGAGCGACGTCACCACCCAGCTCCGCGACGTGTTCGCCAGCTTCCTCACCGAGGTCCGCGCCGCCTGACCGGCCCGGGCGGGCGGCGGCCGACCCTCGGCCGACGGCTAGAGGACGCGGTCGCCCGCGCGCCAGACGCTCCGCACGACCGGGATCTCGCCCGCGCCGGTGCGGCGCACCCGCACGATATCGCCGCGGAGCCCCTCAACGAGGGTGCCGCGGTCGGGCATGTCCAGCGCGCGCGCCGGATTGGCCGTCACCGTCGCGACGGCCGCCGGCAGGCTCCACCCCTCGCGGTCCGACAGGACGAACGCCGACTGCAGCATCGAGAACGGCACGTAGTCCGACGACAGGATGTCCAGCATCCCCTTGTCCGCCAGTTCCCCGGCCGAAACGTTGCCGGAGTGGGAGCCGCCGCGAACGAGGTTCGGACCGCCCATCAGGATCTGCATCCCCGCCTCGCGCGACGCCGCCGCTGCCTCCACCGTGGTCGGGAACTCGGCGAGCGTCACGCCGTCGCGGATCGCCTCGTCGACATGCTCCGTGGTCGCGTCGTCGTGGCTCGCGATGATGACACCGCGTCCCCTGGCCCGCTCCGCCAGCGCCTTGCGGTTCTTGTCCGACCAGATCGCCGCCCGCGCCCGACGCTCGGCCTGGAACAGCTCGAACTCGGGATCCGACATGCCGCTCTTGCCCTGGAAGTAGATCCGGTAGGCCTCCAGCGAGCGGAACTGCCGCTGGCCGGGCGTGTGGTCCATCAGCGAGATGAGACGCACCTCGGGCACGTCGTCGAAGAGCTCGAAGCCCGAGACGGCCATCTCGTCCGACACCTCGCAACGGAGGTGGAAGTGATGCTCGGCCCTCAGCCGCCCCTCGTTCTGGGCGCTGGTGATCGCGTCCGCGAAGTTCCGCGAATCCTGCGAGGAGATGTCGGCGTCCGCGTCGAGGCCCACCCGCAGCGCGTCGAGCACCGTGGTGATGCCGGATGCCGCGATCTGCGCGTCGTGCGCCTGGATCGCCGCCGTCACGTTCCAGCGCACCTTCGGGCGCGGCGCGACGTGGGTCTCCAGGTGGTCGGTGTGCAGCTCGATCAGGCCGGGGACGATGATGTCGCCCTCAATGTCCTCGCCGCGCGCGTCGCCCTCGCCGATGGCGGCGATGCGCCCGTCCTCGAGCACGATGTGGCCGCGGATCACCTCATCGGGGAGGACGAGAGTGGCATTGGTCAGCGTGGTCAACGGGATCGGTCCGAGTTGGAGGAGGCGGCGGCGTTCTGCGTCGCGATCACATGGAAGGGGCCGCCCGGCTCATCCTCCCGATAGATGGCGAGAATGAGGGGGTGAGGCGCACCGTCGAGCGCACCGAAATGGGATTTGGCGGCGGCGGTGACGGTGTCTAAACTCTCCCCCACCGGTCCGGACAGGGTCATGTGAAACACGAAACGTTCCATGACGTAGGGGTATCCCCAGCGCTCGAGAAGATCCAGTTCGCGGCTGGTGAGCTTGTCGGGGCTGCGCCGGGCGCGGTCCGCTTCGGTCAGCGGCGCCCGCAGCGGCTCGAACGCCTCCACCGTCTCCTGCGCCGCGCGGCTCAGCGCCGGATCGTCGGACCGGAACGCGACGAAGCGCGACAGGGGCGCGATGGCGAGCACAGGGTGCAGGACGGAGCGCTGCGCCGCGAACGCCTCGAAGGCGGCGAGAAGGTCGGCCTCGGTGCGCCCTTCCGCCAGAACGAACGGGGCGCGCATGGTGGCGTGGAAGCCGTAGCGCGCCGGCACCTCGGGAAGCGCCAAGGCGGGCGCGGCGGCGGGCCCGGCCGGGCCCGGGAACGGCGACCGGCCGAGCCACGTGGCGGCGGCTTCGGCAAGGGGCGCCCCGTCGGGCGGGGTCAGATAGACGGCGTAACGCATCGAACCTTCGTCGGCTGTGAGGCGAACCAATCCCGGGCACCTTCGTTTGCTACGCAACAAACAATACGGAGCGTGTGGGAGCGAGCGATGCCTGGGATAGACCACCGCAGCCGTCATCTCACACATGATTGTGACAGTCCGTCGACATTGCGGCGCACCGTCCACCGCGGACCCGCGCGATGAGCGCCGCCATCGAATGGGTCGTCGCCGCCGGCCTCGCCATCGGCGCGGTCGCGATCCTCGCCCTCGGCGGCTTCGCGACGCCGCGTCAGGCGGCCCGCACGGCGCTTCACGGCGGCGCTGCGCTGATGGCCGCGCTCTACTACGTGGTGATGGCGCGCGGCGCGGCGGTCTACGTCGGCCCGCACCCCGTCGACACGCACCACGTCATCTGGCTCCTCACGACGCCGGTGCTCGCCGCGTCCCTGCTCGCGACCGCGGTCCCGGCGGGTCAGGCGCTGCTGCCGACGGCGCTCACGGTCGTCTTCCTCGACGTCGCGATGGTGGCGACGCGCGCCGTCGCGGTCGGGCAGACAGGTGCGGCGGCGTGGATCTGGTTCGTCGTCTCGCTGCTCACGATGGGGCTGATGTTCGCGCTGCTGCGCGGCCCGGTGCGCGAGGCCGCGGTCGCGAGCGGCCCCGCGCGCCTCGACGTCTACGAGCGGCACGCGCGGACCCTGATGGTGCTGTGGACGATGTGGCCGGCGATCGCCCTCCTCGGCCCGAGCCTCCTCGACCTCATCGGACCGGCCGCGCAGCAAGGGCTCTACGGTCTCGTCGACCTTACCGCCCTGGCCGCGTTCAGCCTTGTGATGGTCCTCGAGGACGAGCGGTTGGTCGCGCTGGAGGCGAGCGCCGAGACGGCGCAGGGCGCCCCGGCGCTGCGCAAGGTCCCGCTGTCGGCGCGAGCGCTGGCCCGCGAGCGCCTCCTCGACCTCGTCGACCGGGGTACGGAGGCGACGCGCGGTGCCGTGCGGCAAGGCGAGGCGCGGACACGGCGGGCCGTCGCCGGCGCGCGGCCGGTGCTGCGCCGCGCGTTCGACCGGCTCGACCGGCGGCGTCCAGCCCCGGAGCCCGTCCCGCCGCCGCCGCGCCGCAAGCGCCCGCCACGGCGCAGCATCGCCGACCAGCTCGCCGCCACGCCGTTTGGCCGGCTCACCAAGGACGACGCCGTCCCCATCGCCTTCGTGGCCGGCGCGCTCCTCGTGATCGCCAACGCCGCGCGGCTGAAGAAGAAGGACCCCTGAGCGGCGTTCTACTCGTACTTCTCGAGGAAGGTCTCCACCGGCAGCGCCTGGAAATCGGGGAGCGCGGTGCGCAGGCGCTCATGGCTCCAGTCCCACCAGCCGAGCGCCATCAGCCGCTCGCCGATGCGGGCCGGGAAGCGCGGCCGCAACGGTCGCGCCGGGATGCCGGTGACGATCGTGTACGGGGCGACGTCCCGCGTCACCACCGCGCCCGAGCCGATGACCGCCCCGTCACCCACCGTGACGCCCGGCATCACCGTCGCCGCATGCCCGATCCACACGTCGTTGCCGATGGTGACGGTATCGGCACGGCGCCACTCGAAGATGCCGGTATCGTGCTCGGCGTCCTCGAAATAGTCGGCGCAGCGGTAGGTGAAATGATGCGCGGCGGCCCGCTCGATCGGGTGATTCGAGGGGTTGAGCCGCACGTGCGAGGCGATCGACGCGAACTTCTTCACCGTCGAGAACAGCACCTGCCCGTCGTCGACGATGTAGCTGTAGTCGCCGAAGCTCGACGCGCTGATCTCGGTGTAGGCGCCGACATCGGTCCAGCGCCCCATGGTCGTGTCGGTCACCGTCGCGGTGGGGTGGATGGTCGGTGCCTCGGACAGCTTCACGCGGCGTCCCCCGGTGCGAATTTCGTGACGTCGACGACGCGGTCGCATACCGCATCGCGCACGTCGCGGTCGTGGAAGATGCCGAGAACGGCGGTTCCGGCGGCCTTCTTCTCGCGGATCAGTTCGACGACGACCTCGCGGTTGGCGTGGTCGAGGCTCGCGGTCGGCTCGTCCACCAGCAGGAGCGGCGTGCGGCGGATGAAGCCGGCGGCGATGTTCACCCGCTGCTTCTCGCCGCCCGAGAAGGTCGCCGGCGGCAGCGACCACAGCCGCTCCGGCAGGTTGAGCCGCGTCAGGAGGTGCGCCGCCTCATCGCGTGCCGTCTCGCCGGTGCCGGCCGCGGCCACGAGGTCGATCGCCGGAACGCGGGGGATGGCGCGCAGGAACTGGGTGACGTCGGCGATGGTCTCGCGCCGCACTGCGCCCATCTCGCGCGCGGAGAGGCGCGTCGTGTCCACCATCCCGCCCCGGTGACGCACCCGCACTGCGCCATGGTTGGCCGCGTAGGTGCCGGCGACGATCTTGAGGACCGAGCTCTTGCCGGCCCCGGACGGGCCGCCCAGCACGACGCACTCGCCCGCCGCCACGCTGAAGGCGGCGTCCGCGACCACCGGGAGGCGGACCCCGCCGCGCAGATGCATGGTGAACGTCTTGGCGAGGCCCTCCACCTCGAGGATCGTCGCGCCGCCGGTCGGTTGCGTCGTCATGCCGTCAGACTGCCAGGATCGAGGAGACGAGGAGCTGGGTGTAGGGGTGCTGAGGGTCCTCCAGCACGCGCTCGGTCAGCCCCTCCTCCACGACGTGGCCGTCCTTCATCACCATCATCCGGTCCGCCAGCAGGCGGGCGACGGCGAGGTCGTGCGTCACAAGGATGGCCGAGAGCCCCATGTCGGCGACGAGGCGGCGCATCACGTCGAGGACCCGCGCCTGCACCGAGACGTCGAGCCCGCCCGTCGGTTCGTCGAGGAAGACGAGGCGCGGATGCGTGACGAGGTTGCGCGCGATCTGCAGGCGCTGGCGCATGCCGCCCGAGAAGGTCCGCGGCGCGTCGTCGATCCGGTCGGCCGGGATCTCCACCCGCTCCAGCCAGTCCGCCGCGACCTGCCGGATATCGCCGTAGTGACGCCTGCCGACCGCCATCAGCCGCTCGCCCACGTTGCCGCCGGCGGAGACGCTCATCCTCAGCCCGTCGGCGGGGTTCTGGTGGACGAAGCCCCAGTCGGTGCGGCCGAGATGCCGCCGCTCGGCCTCCGTCAGCGTCGCGAGGTCGCGCGGGGTGCCGTCGCGCATCGTGTAGGTGACGGTGCCCGACGTCGGCTCGATGCGCCGCGAGACGGAGTTGAGGAGGGTCGTCTTGCCGGACCCCGACTCGCCGACGATGGCGAGGACCTCACCCGGCCACAGGGCGAACGAGACGTCCTCGCACCCGGTCCTGCTGCCGTAGCGGGTGGTGAGCGCCTCGACGCGAAGGAGGGGCGTCTCGGTCATCGGGCGCCCTCCGGGCTCTGGCGCGGCGGCGCGTCGCGAAGGCGCCCCATCATCAGCACATCCTCGAGCATCCCGCCGCGCAGGCTGTCCGCGCGCTTGACCCCCTCGTGCTCGAAGCCGTGCTTCTCGTAGAGGTGGATCGCGGCCGCGTTGTCGACGGAGACGTCGAGCTCCAGACGGCGCAGCCCCAGCCAGTTGTCGGCGAGGTCGGTCGCCGCCGCCATGAGTGCGTTGCCGACGCCGCGGCCGGTGAACGCGTCATGCACGCAGATGCCGATCCCGGCCTTGTGCGCGGTGCGGTCGACGCCGCGAAACAGCGTGACGATGCCGACCAGCTTGCAGCCCATGATCGCGACGATCCGGTGGACGTTCGGGTCCTCGTTCGCCAGCATCGTGCGCGTCGCCGACAGCGGCGTGAACGGCATGCGCAGCGTTCCGTAACGCACGCCCGGAAGGTTGGTGAGGCGGTTCAGCGCGTCGGCGTCGCCGATGTCGGCGGCCCTGAGGACCAGCCCGGCGAGGTCATCCGGCACGGCGTTGCTCGCAGTAGTCCGTATCCGAGCAGGCGTACATGCGCCCTCCCCGGTCGTCGGTCACGATCTCGTCGAGGTAGACGCCCGTCGCGCCGCACAGCGCACACGGCTCCTCGAAGGCCTGCACCTCGAACGGATGGTCCTCGAAATCGAGGCTGACCACCTCGGTGTAGGGCGGCAGGGCGTAGATGCGCTTCTCCCGCCCCGCACCGAACAGCTGGAGGGCGGGCGAGTTGTTCATCTTCGGATTGTCGAACTTCGGCGTCGGCGAGGGGTCCATCACGTACCGGCCCTCCACCCTCACCGGGTAGGCGTAGGTGGTGGCGATATGGCCGTGCCGCGCGATGTCCTCGTAGAGCTTCACGTGCATGAGGCCGTACTCCTCGAGAGCGTGCATCACCCGCGTCTCGGTCTCGCGCGGTTCCAGGAAACGCAGCGGCTCGGGGATCGGCACCTGATAGACGAGGATCTGCCCGGCGGTCAGCGGCCGTTCGGGGATGCGGTGGCGCGTCTGGATGATCGTCGCCTCCTCCGTGCGGGTCGTCACGGCGACGTTCGCCACACGGGCGAAGAAGGCGCGGATGGAGACGGCATTGGTGGTGTCGTCCGAACCCTGGTCGATCACCTTCAGCGTGTCGTCCGGGCCGATCAGCGCGGCGGTGACCTGCACGCCGCCGGTGCCCCAGCCATAGGGCATCGGCATCTCGCGGCTCGCGAACGGGACCTGGTAGCCGGGGATCGCGACGGCCTTGAGGATGGCGCGGCGGATCATCCGCTTCGTCGCCTCGTCGAGGTAGGCGAAGTTGTAGGTGAGCGTCGTCGTCATCGCCGCTGCGCTCTGGGCTTCTCGGTCTCGACGGGCGGCGGCGCCATGTGGTCGGCGATCCGCGCGAGCAGGTCGTTGGTCTCGCCGAGGCGGTCGTAGATCTGCTCCAGACCCGTCAGCGTCTGCTGGTGCTGCTGTCCGAGGAAGTCGGCGAAGGCCTGGAGATCGGCGTCGTTCTGGGCGACCGCCGGCGTCACGGCGGCGCCGCGCACGAGCGGCTGCACGGCGATCCCGAGCGCGACGAGGGCTCCGGCGAGGACGATGGCGCGGGCGTTGGTCATTGGGCGGCCTCCGGCGGTTGCGACGGGCGGGCGGCCGCCGGGCGCGGGCTCATTCGGCGGCCTCCTGGCGGTCCCGATCCGCGTCCCCGCGCCTCGCCGCGTCGCGTTCGGCGGCGGCGCGCAGCTTGCGCACGAGCTCCAGCTCGGCCTGGAAATCCACATAGTGCGGCAGCTTCAGGTGCTCCACGAAGCCCGTGGCCTGGACGTTGTCGGAGTGGGCGATGACGAACTCCTCGTCCTGCGCCGGCGCGACGCGGTCCTCGCCGAACTCGTCGGCCCGGAGGGCGCGGTCGACCAGCGCCATCGACATCGCCTTGCGCTCGACCCGGCCGAACACGAGGCCGTAGCCTCGCGTGAACTGCGCCGGCTCCGTGGCCGAGCCGTGGAACTGGTTGACCATCTGGCACTCGGTCAGCGTCATCGCCCCCAGCGTGACGGCGAATCCGAGCTCGGGAATGTCGAGCTCGAGCTCCACCACGCCGGTGCGGATCTCGCCGACGAACGGGTGGTTGCGGCCGTAGCCGCGCTGCGTCGAGTAGGCGAGGCCGAGGAGCCAGCCCTCGTCGCCCCGGGCGAGCGCCTGCAGGCGGACGGCGCGCGACAGCGGCGGCACGGTCGCCTCGCGCGTGAGGTCGCCCGGCTCCTCCTCGCCGCCGCCCCCGGCCGTGCCGTGTTGTCCGTCCGGCTCGACGAGGCCCTCGCCGCCCAGGACGTCCGTAACGCGCGGGGCGGGACCGAGCGGGTCGGCGGTCGCCGGCGGCTCGGCGGACAGGTCCTCCTCGATGAGGCGGTGGGTGTAGTCGAAGGTCGGGCCCAGAACCTGGCCGCCGGGAAGATCCTTGAAGGTCGCCGAGATCCGCCGGGCGAGCGCCATCGACCCGGTGTCGACCGGCCGCGACGTGCCGAAGCGGGGCAGCGTCGTCCGGAAGGCGCGCACGAGGAAGATCGCCTCGATCATGTCGCCGCGCGCCTGGCGGATGGCGATGGCCGCAAGTTCCGGGTCGTAGAGCGAGCCCTCGGCCATGACGCGGTCGACGGCGAGGGTCAGCTGCTCGGCGATCTGCACGGCGGTGAGTTCGGGGACGGCGGGGTCGCCGCGCCGGTCCTTGGCGAGCAGCCGGTGCGCGTTGGCGATGGCGGCCTCGCCGCCTTTTACCGCGACGTACATGTCACCTCCGTGGTCCGGGGCAGCGCCAGCACCGCGCCGCTGATCTCGTCGACCAGGATGAGGTCGAGGCCGCGCGGGAAGAGCGCGCGGTTGGCCGCCCAGCCGTCGAGGAAGGCGTCGGTGAAGGACGCCGCTATGGTGCGAGTACCGTCGATCCCCGGGCCGCTCAGCGTCATCCGGCGTCCCTCGAGGCGGATCGGCGCGACCAGCGTCGCCGACCGGTCGGGGTAGAGGTCGTCGCCGACGCCGAAGCCCGGCGGGATCGTGTCGAGGCCGGAGAGGAAGGCGAAGCGCGCGGCCGTGCGGTCGTCGGTGACCGGCGCACCGGTGTGGAAGGTGATCCACGGCGCGGCGGCCCGGAACGCCGGGTCGATCGCCACGGGCGTTTCGTGATCGCACAGCGACAGCGCGATGCTGCCGGCCGTCGGGGACAGCGGCGCGGGCGGTGCGGACGCGGGCAGGCGATGCGCCGTCCCGGGCTCGGCGAGGGCGGCGAGGATCGCGCGGAAGGCCGCCTGCGAGTCGAACACCGGCGCCGCGAAGGCGCCTTCGAGGATGGCGCTCTCCATCAGTCCTCGCCCCGCACCATGGTGAAGAAGTCCACCCGCGTCGCGGCCACCTCCCGGGCGCGGCCGGCCTCGCGGGCGAGCCGGTCCCGCTCCAGCGTCACGGCGGCCTTGGCGACGGCGGTGGCGTGGGCGGGTGTCTGGGCCAGCGCGTCGAGCAGCGCCACCTGCCGCGCGCGCGTGCCGTCCCGCCCCATGACGTGGCCGAACCCGACCTCCCCGCTCGCGAGCCGCACGACGCAGCGCGAGACGGTCGCCTCGCCGGCGTTGAACGGAGCGCCGCCGCCGCCGATGCGGCCGCGCACCATGACGAGGCCGGTCTCCGGCCCGCGCACCACGGTGTGCGGCGCCTCGGGCGCGACGCGCTGCAGAACGGCGGCGAGCTCCGCCGGTTCGGCCAGCGCGAGGGATCTCAGAATCGACTGTCGGGTGGGAGGTGCCGTCATGTCGCCTCGCTAGGGAGCGTTCGTGACAGCGTTATGACCGCGACTCGAAATGCGCGTCCAGTCCGCGCGGATCGCCTCGTGTTCCTGCCGGCACCCGGGCGGCGGACAACAAAAAAGGGCGCGGTGGTCCGCGCCCTTCCAGAAGCCGTATCCGGCCGTGTGTCTTAGTTGCGGTTGCCGAGCAGCGACAGCAGGAACTGGAACATCATGATGAAGTCCAGGTAGAGCTGGAGCGCGCCGATCACCGCCTTGCGGCCGGCCACGGCACCGTCGTCGCCGACGTAGTAGCTCTCCTTGATCCGCTGCGTGTCGTAGGCGGTGAGGCCAGCGAAGACCAGGACGCCGATGATCGAGATGGCGAACTGGAGCGCGGACGACTGCAGGAAGATGTTCACCAGCATCGCGATGAAGATGCCGATCACTCCCATGATGAGGAACGAGCCCATCCCGGACAGGTCCTTCTTCGTCGTGTAGCCGTAGAGGCTCAGGCCGCCGAAGGAGACCGCGGTGATGAAGAACACGCGGACGATGCTTTCGGAGGTGTAGACGAGGAAGATCGTCGACAGCGACGCGCCGACGAGCGCGGCGTAGAGGAAGAACAGACCGCGCGCCTTGGCCGGATCCATCTTGTGGACGCCGAACGACAGCCAGAAGACGATGCCGAGCGGGGCAAGGGCGAGGACCCACTTGAGCGGGGTGGTGAAGAGCGTGACGCCGAACTGCGTCAGGTAGATGCCGTTGCCGATCTGCGCGGCGGCGCCAGCGGCATCCTGCGTGGTGGCGAGGGCAAACACCCCCAGGGCGGCGACACCGGTCAGCGCCAGGCCGATCGCCATGTAGTTGTAGACCTGGAGCATGTAGCTGCGCAGGCCCTGGTCAATGGAGGCGTCATACTGCACGGCTCCAGTGGTCGGCCGTACAGTCGTGTTCCGATTCCAGGTCGCCATTGAGGTTCCTATGGTTTATCCAGCGGAGCCGGCGGGCTGTGCGGGCACAGACCCTCCGAGTTGCGTAAGATATGGCAAGAGTGCAGCGGAACTGCAAGAAGAACCGGTAGGGGGCGCCCTGTCGCAGGGCGCGAAAACAGCTCTCCGCTGAGGCACTTCGCCGATCCGCCTGCCGACGGGGTCGCGGCCGGTCCAGCGCCCCGGAACGCTACGACTTTCGGCGCATTTCCACCGCCCTCACCTCTCCCGATGGAGGCCCGGGCGCCGGTCGGCACCCGAAAATGACCGATCCGTCGCGCCAATCGGACGCACGCGGCGCCACTCACATAAGCATGCGTTATGCCGGCCGCATCCTTCCGAATGGCCGCACCGGCAGACACCTTCCGTCGCCGCCGTGGCGGGGTCGCACCGCGCCGTCCGGATGCCGGAAGCGAGACCGGCCATCAGTTCCGTTCGAACGTGATCTCGGCGGTGGTCACCTTCGTCTGGCCGTCGTCCATGGTGTCGACCGTGGTGATCTTGAACATCGAGTCGTTGGCCGGCTCGATCGTCATGGTCGCGATGTCGTCGCCGTGGATCGTCTTGGGGAAGGTCATCGTCAGGACGATGCGCCCGTCGTCCTGCGGGCCGCCGTCGAGTTCCGCCGGGCCGGCGTTGGAGCCGACATAGGTGCCGCGGTAGCGCACGCCCTCACGCTGGATGTCCGCGCCGATCGCCCGCTTCAGCACCATCATCGCCCGGCACTCGCCGTCGAAGCCGATGTCGTTGCCGTTCTGCTCGCCTTCGATCTGGCACGTCACGTTCATCTTGCGCGACTTGTCGTCCTTCTGGACGAAACCTTTTCCCTTCCACTTGCCCGAAATATCGAGACTCGGGTTCTCCTCGGCGTGGACGCCGCTCACGATGGCGCCGGAGCCGATGACGAGCATGGCAGCAACAAACAGCGGTGCCTTCAGCATCAGTAAGTCCTTTCCCAATCGATCAGTGCCAGCGTGGGACAGGCCGACACCAGCGAAACACGTAAGGTGAATAATTCGTTCACACCGGCATGGCGAGTCACAGAACCGTAAGATCTTGTCACGGTTTGGGCAGACTGATAGCTCCTTGAGCGCAGCGTTCCGTGGAGGAACTGAAAGCGATCGCGGTGCGGCCGACCCAACCCGGGGGCCAGATCCACGGCTGCCGTAAGGCGGGATCCCCCCACAATCCCGGTGCGCGCCTCACAAATCGGAGACGACATGCGCACCCTGACGACCGGACTCGCCACCCTCCTCGCCACCTCCGCCGCCTACGCCCACCCGGGCCACACCGCCCTCGCCGACGGCCACACGCACGCCGTCGACCCGCTCGGCGCGGTCATCGCCGTCGTCGCCGTCCTTGCCGTTGCCGTCGTCGCGGTGGTGAAGTTTCGGTGAGTGAGCGTATCGGGGTCATGGTCTGCGGCCATGGCTCCCGGTCCAGGAGCGCGGTGACCGAGTTCGCGACGGTCGCCGCAGCGCTCAAGGGCCGCTTTCCGGACTGGCCGGTCGAGTATGGGTATCTGGAGTTCGCCAATCCGGTGATCCGGGACGGGCTCGATGCGCTGAGGGACGCTGGCGTCTCGCGCATCCTCGCCGTCCCGGGCATGCTCTTCGCGGCGATGCACGCGAAGAACGACATTCCGAGCGTCCTCAACACCTACGCCGCCGCGAACGGCCTCAGGATCGACTACGGGCGCGAGCTCGGCGTCGACGCGCGGATGCTGCGCGCCGCGGGCGACCGCGTTCGCGCCGCCGTCGAGGCGCTCGACGCGGCCCACGGCCCGGCGCCGGCCTCGGACACCTGCCTCGTCGTCGTCGGCCGCGGCGCGTCGGACCCGGACGCCAACGCCAACGTCGCGAAGGTCGCGCGCCTCCTGTGGGAGGGCTTCGGCTTCGGCTGGTGCGAGACGGCCTATTCCGGCGTGACCTTCCCGCTGGTCGAGCCATGCCTCGAGAAGGTCACGCGGCTCGGCTTCAAGCGCGTCGTCGTCTTCCCCTATTTCCTGTTCTCCGGCGTGCTGATCGACCGCATCTACGGCTTCACCGACACGGTGGCCGCGCGGCATCCGGAGATCGCCTTCGCCAAGGCCGCCTACCTCGGCGACCATCCGGCCGTGATCGACACGTTCGCCGAGCGCGTGACGGAGCTCCTCGACGGGCCGGCGGCGATGAACTGCGGCATGTGCAAGTACCGCGTGCAGGTGCTCGGCTTCGAGGCCGAGGTGGGCGCCCCGCAGGAAAGCCACCACCACCACGTCGAGGGCATGGGTGCGTCCGCCCCGGGCGCATCGGTCGAGACGTGCCGGCTCTGCGACACCTTCTGTACCGGCGCCTGCCGCGTCCTGACGCCCGTCCAGCACGACCATCACCATCACGGCGACACGCCCCACGCCGACGACCATCGGCACGCCCATTCCCACGGGCACGCCCACGACGGTCACGGGCATGGTCACCACGACCATGACCACGAGCACGGCCACAAGGGCCACGGCCACGACCACCACGGGCACGACCACGGCCACCACCATCCGCGCTACCCGCACGAGGCGCACCCGCTGGGCCCCGTGAGCGTCGTGACCGCCGGCGCCTACGCCTACGAGCGCGATCCCGAGGCGATCACGGCGCAGTCCTTCGCGATCATCCGCACCGAGGCGGACCTGTCGCGCTTCGGCGCCGCGGCGCCCGTCGCGGAGCGCATCGTCCACGCCGCCGGCGACACCGGGATCCTCGGCGACATCATCGTCTCCGGCCCGGTCATCGAGGCGACGCAGCGGGCGCTCGCCGCCGGACGGCCCGTCATCGTCGACACCGAGATGACCCGGTTCGCGATCTCGGCGCGCTTCGTGCCGCCGGAACAGGTGCGCTGTCACATCAACGACCCCGAGACGCCGGCCGAGGCGAAGGCCGCCGGCACCACCCGCTCGGCGATCGCCATCCGCCGCGCCGCCGCCGACCTAGACGGCGCGGTCGTGGTGATCGGCAACGCTCCGACGGCGCTCTTCGAGCTACTGGAGCTCATCCGGCAGGGTGCCCGGCCCGCCGCCGTCTACGGCTTCCCCGTCGGCTTCGTCGGCGCGGCGGAGTCGAAGGCCGCGCTCGCCGCAATGGCGACCTTCCCCTTCGCCACGGTGAAGGGGCGGCGGGGCGGATCGGCCATGGCCGGGGCAGCGGTCAACGCCGCCGCCAACGCGACAGTCCAGCTCGAGGGCGCATGACGGGATCCGCCGCGACCCGCCGCCCGGTGGGTCCGACGTGACCCAGCCGTGGCTCACCGTGATCGGCTGCCTGCCGTCGGGGGCGCTCGCCCCCGGCGCGCCGCGTGACGCGCTGCAGGCCGAGGCCGTCTTCGGGCCGGAACGCCTCCTCGTGGCGGCCGGCATCGATGACGCCCGCCGCCGCCCCTGGCCCCGCCCGTTCGCCGACGGCGTCGCGGCGCTCCTCGATCGCCGCGGCCGGGCGACGACGGTGCTGGCGAGCGGCGACCCCCTCCTCCACGGCATCGCCGCCACCCTCCTGCGGGACCTCGCTCCGGACGAAATGACCATCCACCCCGCCCCCTCCGCCTTCTCCCTCGCGGCGGCGGCCCTGCGCTGGCCGCTCGACGGCGTGACCCAGATCTCGCTGCACACCGCGCCGCCCCGGGACATCCTGTCGTCCGCCGTCCCGGGCCGGCGGATCCTCGCCCTCACCCGCGACGGCACCGCGCCGAAGGCCATCGCCACGGCTCTCGCCGGCGCGGGATACGGCGAGAGCCCGGTCGCGATCCTCGAGGCCCTCGGCGGGCCGGAAGAGGCCGTGGTCCGCACCACGGCGGCCGACCTCGCCGCCGACGCCGCGGGGCCGGACGCCCACCCGCTCAACGTCTTCGCCGTCGAATGCCGCGGCGGTCCGTCGCCCGTCCGCGTCGACGACCTCGAGCACGACGGCTGCGTCACGCGTGACGAGATCCGCCTCCTGACCATCGCCGCGCTCGGGATCCCCCATGGAGGCACCCACTCGGGGCACCTGTGGGACATCGGCGCCGGGTCGGGCGCGGTCGCCATCGACTGGTGCCGCGCCGGCGGCACCGCGACGCTGTTCGAGCGCCACCCCGGCCGCATCGCCGCGATCCGCGCCAACCTCGCCGCCACCCGGACCGTCGCTGCGGTGCGCGAGGGCGATGCGCACGCCGCCATCGCCGGCGCCACGCCGCCGACGCACGTCTTCATGGGCGGGGCCGTCGCGGATGATGCGCTGTTCGCGGCGCTGTGGGACGCGCTCCCCGCCGGAGGCGTCTTTGTCACCAACGCCGTAACCCTTGCGGGAGAAGCCGCAACCATCGCGCGACATGCGACCTTTGGCGGGACGATTACACGTATCGCGTTGTCGCATTCGGCGCCGATAGGCGGTCTGATGGCGCTCAAGCCGGCGATGCCGGTCCTCCAGTGGCGAGCGGTCAAGTGATGCGTGGGACGTTAACAGTCGTCGGGGTCGGTCCGGGTGATCCGGAGCTCATGACCCTCAAGGCGGCCCGGGTGATCGAAGCGGCGGACGTCGTCGCCTATCCGGAGACGAGCACCGGAAGCTTCGCCGCAAGGATCGCAGCCGCCCACACGCAGAACGCCACGCACCTGCCCTTCGCGGTGCCGATGAGCAACGACGGCGCGGCCGAGGCCGCCTACGACCTCGCGGCGGACGATATCGAGGGCCACCTCGACCGCGGCCGCTCGGTCGTCCTCCTGTGCGAGGGCGACCCGATGCTCTACGGCAGCGCCGCGTCGATCACCGCCCGCCTCGCCGGGCGGGTCAATATCGAGGTCGTGCCGGGCGTCACCGCCGCGACCGCGGCCGCCGCCGTCGCCGGGATGTCGCTGGTGCGAGGCGAGACGCCGCTCACGATCCTGCCGTCGACCGCCGACATCGCCCTCCTGCGGCGCACCCTCGCCGCTCCCGGCGCCGTCGTGCTCTACAAGGTGGGCCGGCACTTCGACGCCGTTGCCGCGCTGGTGCGCAACGCCGGCCGCACCGGGACCCTCGTCGTCCGCGCCACAGCCGCGGACCAGCGCATCGAACCGCTGGAGAAGGCGGAAGCGGGCGTGAAGCCCTACTTCTCGACCATCCTCGTCCCGGCCGTGACGCTGGAGACCGAACGCACCGTGACGGACGAGGTCGCCGTCGTGGTCCTCGGCCCCTCCGGCCTCGAGACGGGGCGCCGCGCCAAGGCCGCGATCCAGGCCACGGGCCGCCCGGTCCGCCTCCACGGCTACGTGAAGCGGATCGCGCCCGTCGACGTCGACGTGACCTTCGACGCCGCGACGCATCACATCGCCGACCTCTTCGCCTCGGGGACGTCGGTCGTCGGCGTGTGCGCGGCGGGGATCCTCATCCGCAGCGTCGCCCCGCTCGTGACCGACAAGACCGTCGAGCCGCCGGTCGTCGCCGTCGCCGATGACGGCAGCGCCGTGGTTCCGCTCCTCGGCGCCCACCGCGGCGGGATGCGCATGGCCGACGCGCTCGCCGCCGAGTTCGGCGTGCGCACGACCGTGACGGCCCTCTCGGACACGCGCCACGGCATCGCCCTCGACGACCCGCCGACGGGCTGGTCCGTCGCCGATCCGGGGCCGTTCAAGGCGCTCGCCGCCGCGCTCGCCGCGGGCGAGGGCGTCGCGACGGACGTTCCCTTCCTCGCCGCCCTGCCGCGCGGGGAGAACGCCGTGCGCGCGGCCACCCGGCTCGACGAGCACACCACGACGGTCCCCACCTACGTGCCGCGCTCCGTCGCGCTCGGCATGGGGTCCGAGCGCGGCGTCGATCCCGAGGTGGCGGTCAGCTCGGCGATCGAGGTTCTGGCGGAGGCGGTGCTCGACCCGCGCGCCCTCGCCTGCGTCGTCAGCCTCGACCTCAAGGCCGACGAGGCGGCGCTCCACGCGGTCGCCGACGCCTTCAACGTGCCCTTCCGCGTCTTCACCCGGGAGGCGCTCGCCGCCGAGGACCACCGCCTCGCGACGCCGTCCGACGCGGTCCGCACCGCCGTCGGCATCTCCGGCGTCGCCGAAGCGGCCGCGCTCGCCGCCGCCGGCCCCGCGGCGCGGCTGATCCTGCCCAAGCGCGTGCGCAGCGGCCTCACCCTCGCCCTCGCCGAGGCGCCGGAGCCGATCGGCCCGGTGGAGCGCATCGGCCGCGCGCGCGGCCGGCTCACCGTCGTCGGCATCGGTCCGGGCACCAAGCTCTGGCGCACGGGCGACTGCGTCGCCGCCCTCGCCGCGTCCGAGGCGTTCGTCGGCTACACGCTCTACCTCGACCTGGTCGAGGATCTGCGCGGCCGACAGTCCCGGCACGACTTTCCCCTCGGCGACGAGACCGAGCGGGTGCGCTTCGCCCTGGAGCTCGCCGGCGAGGGACGCAACGTCGCCCTCATCTCCTCCGGCGACCCCGGTATCTACGCGATGGCGACGCTCGCCATGGAGCTCCTCGACACGGGCGAGATCTCCGACGCGGCGAAGCGCGTCGACGTCGCCGTCGTGCCGGGCGTCTCCGCCGCGCAGGCCGCCGCGGCCCGGACCGGCGCGCCGCTCGGCCACGACTTCGCGTTCATCTCCCTGTCGGACCTCCTGACGCCCTGGCCGTCCATCGCCCGGCGCCTGATGGCGACCGCCGCGTCCGACTTCGCGGTGGCGCTCTACAATCCGCGCTCGCGCCGCCGCACGACGCAGCTCGAACGGGCGCTCGAGATCTTCCGCGGCTCGCGCCCCGCCGACACGCCCGTCATCCTGGCGACCAGCGTCGGCCGGCCGGAGGAGGCGATCCGCATCACCACCCTCGCCGAGATCGACCCCGACGATGTCGACATGCTGTCGACCGTCATCATCGGCGCCTCCACCACGAAGAAGTTCACGCGCGGCGACGGCAGGACGCTCGTCTACACCCCGCGCGGCTACGAGGTGACATGATCCACTTCATCGGCGCCGGACCCGGCGCCCCCGACCTCATCACCGTGCGCGGGCTCAACCTGATCCGCTCCTCGCCGGTCTGCCTCTTCGCCGGCTCGCTGGTGCCGGAGGCGGTCGTCGCCGAGGCGCCGGAGGGCGCGCGCGTGATCGACACCGCGTCGATGAACCTCGACGAGATCATGGGCGAGATGGAGGCGGCGCACGCAAAGGGGCAGGACGTGGCGCGTGTCCACTCCGGCGACCCTTCCCTCTACGGCGCCATCGGCGAGCAGATCCGCCGGCTGGAGGCCGCCGGCATCCCGTACGACATTGTCCCCGGCGTCCCCGCCTTCGCCGCCGCAGCGGCGACGCTCAAGACCGAGCTGACACTGCCGGACGTCGCCCAGACGGTGATCCTGACGCGCACGGCGATGAAGTCCTCGGCGATGCCGAACGCGGAGGACCTCGCGACGCTCGGCGCCTCGGGCGCGACGCTCGCGATCCACCTGTCGGTGCGCAACATGCGCCACGTCGTCGAGACGCTGACGCCGCACTACGGCGCGGACTGTCCGGTCGCGGTGGTGGTGCGCGCCTCCTGGCCCGACGAGGAGGTCATCCGCGGCACGCTCGGGACCATCGCGGCGATGGTGCGGGCCGCGAAGGTGACGCGCACGGCGCTGATCCTGGTGGGCCGCGTCCTCGACCCCGGCGCCTTCACCGACTCGGCGCTCTACGACCCCGCCCACCGGCACCTCTTCCGCAACCAGAAGACCCCGCGGCACGAGCCGTCCGCCTGAGGCCGGCGCCGGAGCCAGCCGCCGCCTCCGCGCCTGGGTCGATCGGGTCCGCGGGGGATTTGGCCGCCCCGTCTTGCTCCGGGCGATCCGGGCCGCGATTGTTGCGTCGATCCTCACTGCCGAGCCCGACCGACCGATATGTTCGACCTGATCGCCAAAGACGCCAACCTGCCCGACGGCCGCACCGCCGACATCGCCGTGAAAGACGGCCTCATCGCCGCGGTCGAGCCCGGAATCACGGCGGAGGCGGGCAGGACGATCGACGCCGCCGGCTCCCTGGTGACACCGCCGTTCATCGACCCGCACTTCCACATGGACGCGACGCTCTCGCTCGGCCTGCCGCGCCTCAACCGGTCCGGCACGCTGCTGGAGGGCATCGCGCTGTGGGGCGAGCTGAAGCCGATGCTGACGGCCGACGCCATCGTCGAGCGGGCGCTGCGCTACTGCGACCTCGCGGTGACCCAGGGGATCGGGGCGATCCGCACCCATGCCGACATCTCCGAGCCGCGCCTCGTCACGGTGGAGGCGCTTCTCAGGGTGAAGGAGCTGATCGCCGACTACATCGACCTGCAGGTCGTCGCCTTCCCGCAGGACGGCTACTACCGCGCCCCGGGCGGCGAGGATGCGATGGCGCGGGCGATCGACATGGGCGTCGACGTCGTCGGCGGCATCCCCCATTTCGAGCGCACGATGGCGGACGGGGCGCGCTCGGTCGAGGCGCTGTGCCGGATCGCGGCCGAGAAGGGCCTGCCCGTCGACATGCACTGCGACGAGACCGACGACCCGCTGTCGCGCCACGTCGAGACCCTGGCGGCGGAGACGGTGCGGTTCGGCCTTCAGGGCCGGGTCGCGGGCTCGCACCTGACGTCGATGCACTCGATGGACAACTACTACGTCTCCAAGCTGATCCCGCTGATGGCGGAGGCGGGGATGCACGCGATCCCGAACCCCCTCATCAACATCACCCTGCAGGGCCGGCACGACACCTACCCCAAGCGGCGCGGTATGACGCGCGTGCCGGAGCTGATGGCCGCCGGCATCACCGTCTCGTTCGGACACGACTGCGTGATGGACCCGTGGTACTCGCTCGGCAACGCGGACATGCTGGAGGTCGCGCACATGGCCGTCCACGTCGCGCAGATGACCTCCCCCGCGGCGATGCGGCAGGCCTTCGAGGCGGTGACGGTCAACTCGGCCCGCACGCTGGGACTCGAGGGCTACGGCCTCGCCCCGGGCTGCAAGGCAGACTTCGTTGTGCTGCAGGCACGCGACCCGGTCGAGGCGATCCGTCTCAAGGCGACGCGGCTCGCCGTGGTGCGCCGTGGCAAGGTGATCGCGGAGACGCCGCGCCGGGTCTCCCGGCTCGCCATCGACGGGCGCCCCGGGACGGTCGACGCCGCGCGGTACGCCCCGCCGGCCGCCTGAACCGCCGCACTCGCCAACACGGCCCGGCTGGCGCATGAAGGGGCGATGTCGCGCGCACACCGGCTCTTCCTTCTCCTCGAGGCGCTTCGGCGCCGGCGCCGCCCGGTGACGGGGCAGGTGCTGGCGGAGGAGCTCGGCGTCAGCCTCAGGACGCTCTACCGCGACATCGACGGCCTGCGCGCCCAGGGGGCGAGGATCGACGGCGAGGCCGGCATCGGCTTCGTCCTGCGTCCCGGCTTCACCGTGCCGCCGCTGATGTTCACTTCCGCGGAGATCGAGGCGCTGGTGCTCGGCAGCCGCTGGGTCGCAGCCCGCGCCGACACGGACCTCGCCGCCGCCGCCGAGAACGCGCTAGAGAAGATCGCCGGCGTCGTCCCGGAGCATGCCCGCGAGGAGCTCGAGGCGACGACGCTCATCGTCCCGCCCGGCGAGCGCCATTCCGACGGCTTCGCCATCGTGCGGGACGCCATCCGCCGCCAGACCAAGTTGCGGCTCGACTACCGCGACGCCGGCGGCGCCGTCACCGCGCGCACCGTCTGGCCCGTGGCGGTCGGCTACTTCGACTCAGCGCATATCCTCGTCGCCTGGTGCGAGCTGCGGAACGCCTATCGCCACTTCCGCGCCGACCGGATCGCCCGGGTCGAGCCGACCGAGGAGCGCCTCCCCCGACCGCGCCGCGCCCTCCACGCCGAGTGGCTGCGCGTGCGCGACGCCTGACTGCTGCCGCATCCTGTCAGCAGGGCCCTGCCATCTCGTCCCCAGCCACTCATGGAGGACATCATGGCTCTCACCTACATCCTTCTGCCGACCGCCCGGATGGAGCGCTCCGCCGCGTTCTGGCACTCCGTCGTCGGCGCCGATCCGGTCCAGGACATGCCGACGTTCAAGCTCTACCCGCTGGGCCACGGCTTCATGCTGGGCCTCTGGGCGCGCGAGGAGATCGTGCCGGAACCCGCGGCGGCGGGCGGCTCCGAGGTGTCGATCAGGCGGGACACCCCGGCCGAGGTCGACGCGATGCACGACGACTGGGCCGCGCGCGGCATCGCCATCCTCGCCGCTCCGGCGGACATGGGCTTCGGCCGAACGTTCGTCGCCGCCGATCCGGACGGGCACCGGATCCGCGTCTTCGCCCCCGCCGCGTAGCGCCGTCCCGCCGCGAACCGGCCTCTGGATCGGTTCGCGGCCCCGTTGACACGGTTCTAGGCAACCCGCAAACCTGCACGAAAGAATGGCAAAGGGATCGTTATGGCCAACTTCGTCGTCGGGCGTCGCCAGTTTCTGATGGGGAGCGCCGCCGTCGGCGCGGAGCTGGTGCTGCCCGCGCGGCTCCGGGCCCAGGAGGTGCTGAAGGTCGCCGGCATCCACGCCTCGCCAGTCGAGAATGCCTGGAACTCCCGCCTCCACAAGGCGATGCTGGACGCCGCCGAGGAAGGCGTCATCGAGTACGTCTTCTCCGAGGGCGTCTCCGCGACGGACTACCCGCGGGCGATGCGCGAGTACGCCGACCAGGGCGCCGACCTCATCGTCGGCGAGGCCTACGCGGTGGAGCGCGAGGCCCGCAAGGTGGCGCAGGACTATCCCGACACGGCGTTCCTGATGGGCTCCTCCGGCGATCCGTCGGACGCCAACTTCGGCACCTTCGGCACCTGGAACCACGAGGCCGCCTATCTTGCCGGAATGCTCGCCGGTCCGATGAGCGAGAGCGGCGTCTTCGGCTCGGTCGGCGCCATCCCGATCCCCGAGGTCAACATGCTGATCAACGGCTTCCGCGAGGGCGTCAACGCCGTGCGGCCGGACGCGCAGCACCTGATCGGCTTCATCGGCACCTTCTTCGACCCGCCGAAGGCGCGCGAGGCGGGCCTCGCGCAGATCGACGCCGGCGCCGACATCCTCTTCGGCGAGCGCATCGGCACGGCGGACGCGGCCAAGGAGCGGGGCATCAAGGCGATCGGCTCGCTGATCGACTATTCCGAGCGTTACCCCGATACCGTCTTCGCCAACGCGATGTGGTATTTCCGCCCGATCCTCAACGCCGCGATGGACGACGTGAAGGCCGGCAACCCGGTCGGCAAGAACTACACGCCGTTCTCTCTCATGGTCCACGGCGGCAACGACATCACGTTCGTCGAGGACATGGTCCCGGCCGACGCGGTCGCGGCGATGGAAGAGCGGCGCGCGGCCATCAAGGCCGGCGAGTTCGAGGTGCCGATCGACTTCTCCGAGCCGACCTGACATCCGTGACGCCCGTCCTGAGGCTCGAAGCGATCACCAAGCGCTTCGGGTCGTTCCTGGCCAACGACGACATCACCATCGAACTGAAACGCGGCGAGATCGTCGCGCTTCTGGGTGAGAACGGCGCCGGCAAGACGACGCTGATGAACATCCTGTTCGGTCACTACGTGGCCGACGCCGGCCGTGTCCTGGTCGACGGCGAACCGTTGCCGCCGGGGCGGCCGGGCGCCGCGATCGCCGCCGGCGTGGGGATGGTGCACCAGCACTTCGCGCTGGCGACCAACCTCACGGTGCTGGAGAACGTCACCGCCGGGACCGAGCCGCTCCTCGCGCTGCGGCGGCGGCGGCGGAACGCGCGGGCGAAGCTCGCGGCGCTGGCGCAGAAGTTCGGCCTCGCCGTCGACCCGGGCGCGCGGGTCGCGGACCTCTCCGTCGGCGAGCGCCAGCGCGTCGAGATCCTGAAGGCGCTCTACAACGATGCGCGCATCCTCATCCTCGACGAGCCGACCGCGGTGCTGACCGCGCCGGAGGCCGAGACGCTGTTCGCGACGCTCAAGACGATGGCGCGCGAGGGGCTGTCGCTGATCTTCATCTCGCACAAGCTGGGCGAGGTGATGGGCGCGGCCGACCGCATCGTCGTCCTGCGCCAGGGCAAGCTCGTCGCCGAGCGAACACCCGCGTCGACGTCACGCGCGGAGCTCGCCGAGCTGATGGTGGGCCGCCGCGTCGCCCGGCCGCGCCACACCGAGGCGCACGTCGGCGGCGTCGTGCTCGAGGCGCGGGACGTCAGCGTGACGACCGGCGGGCGCAGGCGGCTTGCCGACGTGTCGTTCGAGGTCCGCGCGGGCGAGACGCTCGCCATCGTCGGCGTCTCGGGCAACGGCCAGTCGGCGCTGGGGGCGCTGGTCTCGGGGCTCGCGCGGCCGTCCGCCGGCCAGCTCACCATCCTGGGCGCGCCCGCCGCCGACCCGCGGACGCTGGTCGGGCGCGGAGTCGGACGCATCCCGGAGGACCGCCACGCGGAGGGCGCGGTGGGCGAGCTCACGGTGTGGGAGAACGTGATCCTGGAGCGGGTGCGCGATCCGCGCTTCGCCGCGCGCGGGATCGTCCGGCGCGGCGCTTCGAAGGCGCACACCGCGGCGGTCGTGCAGCGGTTCGACGTGCGGGGCGGCGGCGCCGGGGGCCGCGCGGCGCTGCTGTCGGGCGGAAACCTGCAGAAGCTCATCCTCGGCCGCAACCTCATCGAGGGGCCGAAGCTCCTGGTGGCGGCGCAGCCGACGCGCGGGCTCGACGAGGGCGCCATCGCCGAGGTGCACCGCGAGATCCTCGCCGCGCGCGGCGCGGGCGCGGGGGTCCTCCTCATCTCGGAGGATCTCGACGAGGTGCTCGGGCTGGCCGACCGGGTACAGGCCATCGTCGGCGGCCGCCTGTCGCCGCCGGCACCGGCGGATACGCTCGACGCGAGGCGCCTCGGCCTGATGATGGCCGGCGAGTGGCACGAGGCGGCATGACGGACGAACCAGGGAAAGGCCGTCATGCGGCTTGAACGGCGTGAGACACAATCGGCGTGGCTGATGCTGGCGGCGCCGCTCGCGGCGGTCGCCGTGGCGCTGGTGCTGTCGGGCGGCCTGATCGCGCTGTCCGGCGCGTCGGTGCCGGAGGCCTTCCGGCGCATCGCCATCGGCGCCTTCGGCTCGCGCCTCGCCATCACCGAGACGCTGACGCGCGCCACGCCGCTGATCCTCACCGGTCTCGCCGTGGCCGTCGCCTTCCGCGCGCGGGTCTGGAACATCGGCGCGGAGGGGCAGCTCTACCTCGGCGCCGTCGCGGCCGTCGCCGTCGGGGCGACGAACCCGCTCGGCCTCCCGGCCCCGCTCCTGGTGCTCGTCGTCGCCGCGGCGGGCGCCGTCGCGGGGGCGCTGCTCCTCGTGCTCCCGGTGGCGCTCAGGCTCCGCTTCGCGGTCGACGAGGTGGTGACGACGCTGCTTCTCAACTTCATCGTCCTCCTCTTCGTGTCGATGATGATCGAGGGGCCGATGAAGGACCCGCTGGCCTTCGGCTGGCCGGCCTCCGTGCCGGTCGACGACGCGGCCACCCTCCCCCACCTCGTCGAGCGCTCGCGGCTCCATGCCGGCCTCATCCTGGCGCTCGTGATGGCGGTGGTGGTGCAGTACGTCATGACCCGCACGGTGTTCGGGCTGGAGGCGCGGGCCACAGGGCACAACCCCGCCGCGGCGCGCTTCGCCGGCGTCCCGGTGGGCAGGACGCTCCTGAAGGTGGCGGCGCTCTCGGGCGGCCTCGCCGGGCTCGCCGGCGCCATCGAGGTGATGGGCGTGAAGGGCTACGTGACCACCGACCTCTCGCCCGGCTTCGGCTATGCCGGCATCATCGTCGCGATGCTCGCCAACCTGTCGCCGGTCGGCGTCGTCGGCGCGGCGATCTTCTCGGCGGCGATCTTCGTGGGCGCCGACTCGATGGGCCGCGCCATGGGCGTGCCGAGCTTCATCGCCGACGTCACGGTGGCGCTCGCGCTGCTGACGATGCTCGTCGCCCTCCTCCTCACCACCTACAGGATCCGCCGATGAACGTCTTCGTCGACGTCCTCGCCTCGGCGGGCCTCTGGGAGGCGGTGCTGCGCATCGCGACGCCGCTCATCTTCGGCACGCTCGGCGCGCTCCTGTGCGAGCGGTCGGGCGTCCTCAACCTCGGCATCGAGGGCATCATGACCTTCGGCGCGATGATCGCGTGGCTGACGGTGTTCGGCGGCGCCAACCTCTGGGTGGGGCTGCTCGCCGCGGCGGCCTGCGGCGCGCTCTTCGGTCTCCTCCATGCGGCGATGACCGTGCCGCTGGGGCTCTCGCAGCACGTGACGGGCCTCGGCATCACGCTGCTCGCGTCCTCGCTCGCCTACTACCTCTTCCGCCTCGCGATCCCGGTGCAGGGGACGCCGCCGACGGTGGAGCCGTTCCAGCCGGTCGACTGGGCGTGGCTCGACCACGTCCCCGTTGTCGGCCCGCTCCTCGCGGCGCAGACGGCGCCGACCTTCCTGGCGCTCGCGATGGTGCCGATCCTCGCCTACGTGCTCGCCGCGACGCCGCTCGGCCTCGCGATCCGCATGACGGGCGAGAACCCGCACGCCGCCGAGGCGCAGGGCATCGACCCGATCGCGACGCGGATCGGCGCCGTGGTCGCCGGGAGCGCGCTGATGGCGCTCGGCGGCGCCTTCCTCACCCTGTCGGCGTTCAACAGCTTCTTCCCGACGATGGTGCAGGGGCGCGGCTGGGTCTCCATCGCGCTGGTGGTGTTCGCGATGTGGCGGCCGTGGCGGGCGCTCCTCGGCGCGCTCCTCTTCGCCCTGTTCGACGCCTACCAGCTCCGCCTGCAGGCCCAGCTCGGCAAGGAGGTGCCGTACCAGCTCTTCCTGATGATGCCGTACGTCCTGTCCATCGCGGCGCTGGTGGTGATGGCGCGGCGGGCCCGCGTGCCGCAGGCGCTGATGCAGCCCTACCGCCGCGGCGAACGCTGACGGCGGCCCCCCGGCGCGCCACCGCGCCCGCCGCCGGCCCGCTTGCGGGCACGATCACGGGCGGATCGCGCGTCTATCACATCTCGGTGTCTTGCCCGCATGAATTGCATCGTCATCGTTCCAACGAACGCGGGTCATGATAAGGGCGGCGATCCGTTCATCAGGACCCGCATATGGGCAACATTGTAACGTTTTTGACCGCCTGCATTTCTCTACTTTTCGTTGCTTCCACCACCGCTCCCGCCGCTGCCGATGACCTCACCGAGCGCGGCGCCTACCTCGTCAACACCGTCATGGCCTGCGGCAATTGCCATACGCCGATGGGCCCGCAGGGGCCGGACATGAGCCGAGCCCTCTCCGGCGGCCTCGAGTTCGACACGCCGGGCTTCCACGTCACCGCGTCCAACCTCACGCCGCACGACACCGGCCTCGGCTCATGGTCCGACGAGGAGATCAAGCGCGCCCTGGTCGAGGGACGGCGGCCGGACGGCAGCGCCCTCGCGCCGATCATGCCGACGAGCTTCTACAAGGTGCTGACGCCGCGCGACCTCGACGCCATCGTCGCCTACCTGCGGACGCTCCCGCCGGTGGACCGCAAGGTCCCCGCGCCCGAATACGCGGGCGATCCGCCGCCCGCCTTCCCCGGCGCCGAAGCGCCGATCGCGGAGGAGGACCAGGGCGCCGACCCGGTGCGCAAGGGCTTCTACCTCGTCACCATCGCGCACTGCATGGAGTGCCATACCGACTGGGAGGCCGACGGGCCGCCGGCGATCGGCGCAGGCGGGCGTCCCCTGCCGGGCCCCTGGGGCGTCTCGATCTCGGCCAACATCACCAACGACCCGCACGCCGGGCTCGGCGAATGGACCGACGAGGAGATCGTGCGCGCCGTCACCGCCGGCGTCTCGCGCGACGGTCGCGCCCTGCTGCCGCCGATGGGCTACCCGTTCTATGCCGGCATCTCGCCTGACGACCTCGCCGCGATGGTCGCCTACCTGCGCACCGTTCCGTCGACGCACTGACCGCCCGGCGCGGGGCGGGCTCGGCGCGTCAGACCGCGCGCAGGGCCAGGATCGCGACCATGGAGAAGATCACCGTCGCCATGGTCCCGAACCGGATCGCCGCCAGCACGGCGGCGGCGATCACGAGGATCTCGCGCCAGCCGCCGTTGATCGCGGCGGGGACGACCAGCGTCGTCATCACCGCCGCCGGCACCGCGTCAAGCGCGGCGGCAACGCGGAAGTGGATCCGCTCGAAGCGCGACAGGATGAGGTATCCGGTCACCCGCGCGCCGTACGCCACGGCGGCGCTGGCGAGGATCATGACCATCGTGTCGCTCATTCCGCCGGATCCATGATTCTCGGGCTCATCGGAGCGGGGGTCGCCGCGGCTTCGGACACCTCGGGCGGGTCGGGCCGGGCGGCGATCGCCGCCGCGATCATCCCGCCGAGACCGCCGAGCGTGATGTGCCAGGGCGGGCCGAGGAAGGTCACGCCCCACTCCGGCGCCTTGTAGACCAGCGAGGAGACGACGAACGTCGCGACCACCGTCAGGCCCCAGTTCGGGCGATGACGGAACGAGACGACCAGCGCCAGGAAGTAGATCGGCATCAGCATGTCGAGCGCGTACGCCTCGGGGTCGGACAGGAGCTGGCCGAAGAGGACGCCGAACACGGTCGCCGTGACCCAGGCGATGTAGAGCGAGATGCCGAGCGAGAAGTAGGCCACGAGGTCGAGCCGCGGCTTGTTCTCCTGGATGAAGGCGAAGGCCGGATCGATCAGCACGAAGAAGGCCGGGATCTTGATGCGCCAGGGCAGATGGCGGATCACCGGCGTGACGGCGGCCGAGTAGAGGAGGTGGCGGAAGTTGATCGCCAGCACCGACACGAGGATCGACCAGAGCGGCGCGGAGTGGCCCCACAGGTCGATGGCGACGAACTGGGCCGCGCCGGCGAACACCGTCGCGCTCATGACCGTCGCCTCGAACGGCGACATGCCGCGGCCCACCGCCAGCGCGCCGAACAGGACGGCAAGCGGCGCAAGCGCGGTAAGGACGGGCAGCCCGTAGGCCGCCCCCCGCCGGACGGAGGACCAGAAGGAGTGGGGCACCTCAGCGACCTACACCTGCCGCCCCCGCCCCGCAAGCGGCTGGCCGTGGCCGCCGGATCTTGCGCCTGCCGTCCCCGCAGGCACGGACCTTGCGCCGGCCGCCGCGCGCGTCTAACCGCTGGGACGGCGCTCCACCGGCGGCACCGGGCGGCCGCCGTGCCATGACCCGGGCTGCCGTCCGCGCCGCCTCCGAAACCGTCACGATCGGCCCCTCCCATGATGAAGCTCGCAGCCGCTCTCCTGTCAGCCTGCATCGCCGCTCCGGCGCTGGCGGACGGTCTCGTCGTGGAGGACGCGTCCGGCACCGCCGCCCCGCTGGCCACGCACACCGGGACAGCGCCCGCGGCGGTCCATTTCTGGGCCACGTGGTGCGGGCCGTGCCTGACGGAGCTGCCCCGCCTGGCGGACCTCATGGCGGACCGGCCGGACCTTGCCGCGCACATCGTCATCGTGTCGGTCGACACCCGCTCCATCGACAGCGTGCGCGCCTTCCTCGCCGACCGGCTGGGGCTCGACCTCGAGACGCTTCGCGTGGTCGAGGGGACGCCGGGCGACACCTACGGCGTGCGCGCCTACCCGGCGACGGTGTTCCTCGCCGGCGACGGCACCCTCGCCGCGAAGGTGGAAGGGTCGATCGACTGGTCCGACCCCGACCGGGTGGCGGACCTCGCCGCCAGCCTTGCCGATTGAGCCGTTCCGCCCGGGATATTCGACCGGGCGCTAGCCGCGCAGGGCGCCGACGACGTTGCGCGGCAGCGCGGCGAGCCCCGGCAGCAGCGCCAGGAGCATCGCCAGCGAGACGAACGCCGCGACGAGATGCACCTCCGGCCAGCCGAGCGTGGCGGTGACGAGGATGTCGGTCTTCTCCGTCACCATGCGCGACAGGAGCGCCGTCGCGCCGTACCCGACCGCGAGCCCGGCCAGCGCCCCGAGGGCGATCAGGCTCGCCGCGTAGGACCAGACCACCGCCAGCACGAAGCGCACCGGCGCGCCGAGCGCCCGCAGCAGCGCCAGCCGCTGCGCGTAGAGCCGGGTCAGGATGACGAGCCCCGTCAGCACCCCCGCCGCCACCAGCACCTGGGTCACCACCGCGAGCAGCGACATCACCTGCCGCACGTCGCCGAGGAGGCTGTAAAGCTGTGCCAGGACCGCGCCGGGGAAGAACGCCATCACGTCGTCGCGGGTGAATGCGTCGCGCAGGGCGTAGTTCGCCCAGAGCTGGTTCGCCCGCACGATGATCGCCGGCGTCCCGGGGAAGGCCGCCGCGTCGAACGGCTCGCCGACGGTGCCGTCCCAACCCTCGGCGTGCCCGTCCGAGAGGCCGTGGACGTGCCAGACCGCCTCGATGGGCACCATGACGGCGCGGTCCCACGGGCTGCCGGTCGGCGCCATGCGGCCGACGACGTGGAAGTGCTCCTCCTCGTGGGCATGCTCGTCGGCCTCCGGTCCCATGCCGTGCGCGGGCTCGAACTCGTCGCCGACGGCGAGCGGCACGCTGGCGCCCACCACCGCCTCGGCCTCGTCCGCGAAGACGCGGCCCTCGGCGAGCGTCCCGGCGAGGTACTCGACGAAACGCGGCGTGGTGCCGACCACCGGCGCCCCGTCGACGCTGTCGCCGAAGGCGATCGGCGCGGCGATCCGGACCCGCGCGTCGGAGGCGACCTCCTCATAGATCTTCCCGTCGAGGAGCGGCACGTCGGCGGGCTGGAGGTAGACGGCGGCCAGCAGCATCGTCATCTCGCTGCCCGGCGCGGCGAGGACGAGGTCGAACTTGTCCGCCGCCCGCGCCGTCCCGGCCCTGAGCCCCCTCTCCTGCGCGATCAGGCCGACGCCGATGCCGACCGAGACGGCGATCAGCGCCACGAACATGACGTTGGTCAGCCGGAAGCGCCACAGCATGGCCCCGACCAGCGGGAACGGCCGGAACCCGGCGATCAGGATCAGGCCGAGGAGGAGCGCCGGCGCCAGCAGTCCGGCAGTGAGGAGCGCGTCCTGCGTGTTCGGGGCGAGGCCGTCCCAGTAGTCCCGCAGCTGGACCCAGTAGGCCGGCATCCGGGAGGCCTGGAACGCGGCCCAGTCGGCGGCCTGCCCGGCGAACCGGACCGCCTGATCCCAGTAGGGGCGAAGCTGATCAAGCATGGTCCGCCCCCGCTGGCGCCGCGTTGGGGAGGAGGACGCCGTTCATGACGGTGACCGTCCGGTCCATCGCGTCCAGCAACGCCGTGTCGTGGCTGACCGCGATCAGCGTCTTGCCGCCGGAGCGTGCGGCGCCGACGAGGTCGCCGATGAGCTGGCCCTTGGCGGCGGCGTCGAGGCTCGCGGTCGGCTCGTCGGCGAGGATCACGCCCGGATCGGCCGCCAGCGCGCGGGCGAGCGCGATGCGCTGGCGCTCCCCGCCCGAGTAGGTGCGGACGGCACGGCGGCCGGCGGGAACGCCGAGCTCATCGAGGTGCTGCCGCGAGCGCCTGCGCATCGTGTCGCGCCTGCGCCGGGGGGCGAAGGCTGTGCCGATGGAGGCGTTGGCCTCGGCTCCGAGCTCCTCGAACAGCAGGAAGTCCTGGAAGACGAGGCCGACGAAGTCGCGCCGGAAGCGCGCCCGTGCGCCGGCCCGGAGCGCCAGCACGTCAGCCTCGCCCCACACGACCTTCCCGGTCGCGTTGGGCAGGAGGCCCGCCAGAGCGTAGAGGAAGGTCGATTTCCCCGCGCCCGATGGCCCCTTGATGCCGACGCACTCGCCCGAGCGCGCGGTGAAGTCCGGAATGTCGAGAAGCCGTCGGTCGGCGGCGGTCACCACCAACTGGGAGACGGCGAGCGGTAGGCCCATGATCGTCCCGTGTCGTTTCAGGTCAGGGTGCCCGCGCGAGGCGTCCGGCGCAGGCGGGACCGCCGCGCCGCGCTCGCGCGCCGGCAGACCGCCGGACGGCGGCAAAGGCGCCCGCGTGCGGCCGGGCGGGGCCGAGACGGGGTGTCAGGCCCGCTCGTAGTTGGAATCGGTGAGGCGCACGCGGGAGACGAAACCGGTGTCGGGGTCGGTGTACTCGCCGAGTTCCAGCCGGCCCCGCACGATGATCGGCACGTTGAACGGCACCACGTCGACGACCCGCTTCAGGTAGATGGCGAGGATGTCCTCCGGCCAGTCTACCGAGCTCTCGCAGAAGGGGCAGACCGCCATCGGGCGGTTGGTGAGGACGAAGAAGCGCGCGTCGGCCTTCAGCGGCGGGGCCATGAAGCCGCGGATGCTGACCCGCTGCTCGGCCCGGTCGGTGGCATACTTCGTGAAGTCGCCGTTGCGCTTGTAGAGCTCGCGGAGCCTGACGGTCACCTCCTCCGTCTGCGCCAGCGACTGCGTGGCGAGCGGAAGGGCCGGAAGCAGCGCGGCGGCGGAGGCACCGGCGATGAAAGTGCGGCGGTCCATCATACGCATCCTTCGAACTCGTGCGTGGGCGAGCCTGCCGTACGCGATGGTGCGGCCGGCGAGGCGTCGGTGGCAAGGCGGTCCCGCGCCGCCTTTTGTCGCTGCGGCCGGCTCCCGCCGTGTCGCCGCGACGGGGGACCGCATGGAAGGAAGGGCCGACGTGGCGGCCCCTCCGGGTCAGCCGGCGGCGCTTACTGCGCCGCTCCCTCGACCGCGTAGTCCATCACGTGGAAGATGTAGTTCTGCTCCACGGTGCCGTCGAAAAGGTGCGCGAACGGACCCTTGGCCCACAGCGCGACGTCCTCGCCCGAGTGCGTCTCGGACGACATCGGGATCAGCGCCTGCTGCAGGTAGTCGATGTCCTGCGCCTCGTCCTCGGTGAGGTCCGGACGCGAGCCGGAGTAGGTGCCGTCCTCCTGCTTCACGAGGACCGAGCCCGCGCCGTTCAGGAAGCCGATGACGGTGTAGGGCTTGCCGTCGGCGCCGAGGTTGGGCTCGTCGCTGTGCTCGATCTGGCCGGCCTTCACCTTGTAGCAGAGGCCGAGGACCGGCGAGCCGCGGCCGCAATAGCCGTTGAACGCGATGGCGTGCTCGTGGTCGGCGGTGACGATGATGAGGGTGTCCTCGTCGTTCGTCAGCTCGTCGGCGGCGGCGATGGCCTTGGCGAACTCGACGCCGTCGGTGAGCGTGCGGTAGGCGTTGCCGTCGTGGTTGCCGTGGTCGACGCGGCCGGCCTCGATCTCGAGGTAGTAGCCGTTATCGTTGTTGGCGAGGTACTCGATCGCGGCGCGGGTCATGTCCTCGAGGGAGGGTTCCTCCTCGGGGGCGCGGTCGGCCTCGTAGGCCATGTGCGAATCCTCGAAGAGGCCGAGGATCGGGGTCGTGCCGTCGAGGTTCAGCCCCTTGAAGGTCTCGGTGTTCCAGGCGTACTGGGCGCCCGCGTCCTTCGCCTCGGTGACGAGGTTGCGGCCGTCCTTGCGGCGGCCCTTGCCGCCCTCGTCGGTCTCGGTGCCCTCCGGCACGAAGTAGCGGCGGCCACCGCCGAGCGCGATGTCGACGACACCGGCCTGCATCTGGTCGAAGAGCTGGGTGGCGATGTCCTTGGCGCTGTTGCAGCCCTCGGGCAGCTCGCCTTCCCAGTCGCGGTTGGCGGTCTTGGCGTAGACGGCCGCGGGAGTGGCGTGCGTGATGCGGGCGGTCGAGACGACGCCGACCGACTTGCCCTTCTCCGTCATCATCTCGGCGAAGGTGGTGAGGCGGTTGCCCTCCTCGGAGGCGCAGTCGTCATGCACCGCGCCTTCGGGGGCGAGGTTGATGGTGTTGAAGACCTGCTTCACGCCGGTGTTCATCGAACCGGCCGTCGGAGCGGAGTCCGGCGTCTGGGCGTTGACGTTGTAGGTCTTGATCAGCGCGAGGTAGGGGAATTCCTCGTACGGCAGGACGTGCTCGGAGCCGAGCTTGCCCTCCTGCTGACCCGCAAAGAGGCGGATGGCGTAGTTGGTGCCGACGCCCATGCCGTCGGCGACGAACAGGATGACGTTCTTCGCCGGGGTGGTGATCGGCTGACGGGCGAGCTTCTGCTGCAGCGTCGTCTGGCCGTCGGTGAACCACTGGCTGAAGGCCTGCGGCAGGTCCTGGGCCTCGGCGGCACCGATCGCAAGCGCGATCGCCGTGGTGGCCAACGCGAGTGTCTTCATTGCGTCCTCTTGGGGTCGAGCGATGTGCCTGCCGCATAGACCCGTAAGATGACATTTCGATCACAAAATGGCCGGGAAATGCCGGACGCGGGGCATTCGCTCCCGGGCATGCACAACGTCCGCCTGCGCCGCCCGTCGCGGGCTCCCCTCGCTCCATCGGCTTGCGCCATCGGCACGACGCTTCGCACGCATCCACCCGTTCCGGCCGGACCCGCATCCGGGTCGCCGTACATCGCGCGCGCAATCGCGACCCGGTGCAGACCGGCGCCGGCCCCGTCACGTGCCGGCCCGAAGGAGCCGCTGCCGGATCAGGCGGCCCGGTGCCGGGGCATGCCGGCCGGGGTGAGGCGATCCCGCACGGGTCCCTCGTCGCTCGCGTCGTCGGACGCGGGCGCGCTCCCGCCGCGGGGCGGGCGCCGGAACGTCAGCCGATGCGCTCGCCGTCCTCGGTGCGCATGGAGCGGAGCGCGCGGCGCAGGTTGCGGCGACGCAGGTGCCCCAGCTGCTCGACGGCGGCGCGGGCGGCGTTGGTGTCGCCGTCGACGATGGCCTTCGTCAGCGCCCTGTGGTCGCTGAGCGCCTCGGTATGGCTCGCGCCGTCGAGGAAGAGCGGGGAGATGAACGTCGTCAGCGCCGTCTCGATCACCGAGTAGACGTGACTGCAGAACATGTTCTTCGCGCCGTCGATCAGCAGCGAGTGGTACGCGTACTCCACCTCGGCCAGCTGCAGCCGGTCGGCGGTGTTCGCCTGCTCCATGGCCCTGAAGGCAGCCTGCAGGCCGGCGCGGTCGAACGAGGCGTCCTCGGCGCAGCGGTTGCACGCGATGATCTCGACCGCCATCACGAAGTCGACCAGGTCGTCGAGGACCTTGTCGTCAGGATCGTAACGGATGCGCCAATCGATCACGCTGCGGTCGAAGAGGCTCCAGCTGTCGACCGGCGTCACCTCGGTTCCGAGGCGGCGGCGGGTGCGAAGCATCCCCTTGGCGACGAGCGTGCGCACCGCCTCCCGCACCACGGTGCGCGACACGCCAAGCTCGTCGACGATCTCGGACTCGTTCGGGATGATACCGCCAACCGGCACCTCCCCTGTCACGATCCGGCGCGCAATCGCCTCGACCGTGACCACCAGCAGAGTTGCCCCGGGAGGCGCTGGCGAACCGAACCGGCCAGCCATCCCCAACCGCGTCATGTTTGGACCAATTCCATTGACATCTGAAATCTCAATTGCATGCCAGCAATGTACCTAAAATGCGATGAATGCACTATTGTTCTACACACAGACGGAAAAAACATACCCCTTTCGAATTTCGGTCAATTTTTCACCTCAAATAATACAACTCAGGCACACTCTGGTCAAACGACGGGCAAGGGCTCGGGCGCTCTGGTCGTACGGTCCGAACGTAGCAGAAGCTGGCGGTGATTGAGAGTCGACGCCGCCGCCTGCCAAGCAAACGAAAAAGACAAAAGAGATTTCTCCTCGATCCGATCCAGATCGAGATCCACGATTACCCGCTCGAACAGGGCAAACAGGTCGAGCCGGATCTGGTCGTATTCGCTGTCGCTCTTTGCCTCCTCGATACGTGATACGAGCTCGACGATCTCAAGGTTGTAATGATCTGCGCGGTTCTTGCGTGCATTGGCGAGCCAGATCCGCGCCTGCCACAGCCCCGAGGCCAGCAGCGCCAGCGCCGTCACGCCCAGCGCCAGCGGCTCGGCGTACTCGACAATAAAGATCGGATCGTCCTGGCGATAGTAGCGGTCCGCGCCGGGGTGAACACCGAAGGCGAGGCGCTCCTCCTCCGTCGGCGCGGTGATGAAGGCCGCCTGCGGGAGCTGCCGCACCATCGCCTGCCGCCGCTCGAACAGCGCGCGGGTCACCGCCTCGACGGTGGCCTCCGGAACCTGCCGCCCCACCGCGAGCAGGCTGCGCACCGACACCACCGGGATCGGCCGGTTCGGCACCGGCCGGTCGCCGGAGTAGGTGCCGACCGGCACCATCTTGGCCTCCAGCGCCGGATCGAACAGCGCCATCGCCTCGGCCTGGTCGATCGCCACGAGCTGCGTCGGCGTCGACTTGATGATGTCCTGGATCGTCTGGTTGCCGAGCGCGACGACCATGAAGAACGCGTCGATCTCCCCCTTGCGGATCGACTCGGCGTGGTCGGACAGGCTGCCGTGAATGATCGTCAGGGAGTCGTGCGGCACCTCGTAGTGCGCCAGGAGCCGGTCGAACAGCCCGTTCGACCCGGCACCGGGCGGCATCAGGCCCACCGTCTTGCCCCTGAGGTCGTGCACGCTCTCGATGCCGGCCCCTTCGCGGGCGACGAGGTGGAACGCCTCGGGGAAGAGGCGGGCCATGACGGTGACGTTGCCGGCCACCGGCGTGTCGCCCTGGATGAGCCCGAGATCGGCCTCCCCGTCATGGATGCGCTTGGCGTTCTGCGACGCTCCGGCGGACGGCATCGAGACGATGTCGGCCACGTCGCTGGGGTCGAGCGAGCGCGCCAGGACCTCGCCGAACACCGCATAGGTCCCGCCCGACGTGCCCGCGCTGAGACGCAGCGTCGCCGGCCCGCCCGTGTCGAGTTCCCACCACGCGAGGGCCCCGCCGATCGCCAGCGCCAGCACCGCCACGAGGGAATACAGAAGGGGGCGGCTGATCATGCTCGTCCTTGAGGTTCGAAGCGAACTCGAATGAGGTAACGTTGAAGAAAAGTGCGCAACAGGCAAGCCGGCCGATCGGACGGGCCCGTTGCCCATGGGAGGGACGATGAGCGTACTCGTGTGCGGGGAAATGCTCTACGACGTGTTCGTGGAGGGGCCGAGGGAGAACGGTTTCGCGCTCGACGCCAGGATCGGCGGGTCGGCGCTGAACGTCGCGACGGGGCTCGCGAGACTCGGCCGCCCGGTGAGCCAGCTGACCGGCGTCTCCACCGATCTTTTCGGCCAGCGCCTCGCCAGCCACCTCGAGAGCGAGAACGTCGGCACCGCCTTCCTGAAGCGCACCGCCGCCCCCACGACGTTCGCCGTCGTGGCCCCCGGCCCCGACGGCTCCCCGACCTACACCTTCTACGGCGGCGAGGAAGCCGCGGACCGGCAGGTGGAAACGACCGACCTCCCCCCGCTCGACGGCATCGACACGCTGGTCTTCGGCTGCTTCTCGCTGGTGACGCGCCCGACGAGCGAGTCCTTCCTCGCCCTCGCGCGGCGGGCGAAGGGGCGCGACCCGGCGCCGCTCGTGGTGCTCGACCCGAACGTGCGCCGCTCGTTCGAGCCGTCCGCCGCCGTCTGGCGCCAGCGCATCGCCGACTTCGCGGCCTTCGCCGATATCGTCAAGACCTCCCGCGAGGACCTGAGCGAGACCTACGAGACGCCTCCCGAGACGGTCGTCTCCGGCTGGCTGGAGCAGGGCATCGCCGCCGTCATCGTCACCGACGGCCCCCGCGGCGCGGTGATGCACACCGCCGGGCGGAGCGTCGCGGTGGCGGCGCCCCGCGTCGAGGTCGTGGACACGGTGGGCGCGGGGGACAGCTTCCTCGCCGCCCTCCTGACCGCGCTCGCCGACCGGGGCATGACCACCGCCGCCGGCGTCGCCGCGCTCGACGAGGCGCAGTGCCGCGCGGTCCTGGCTTTCGCGGTGCAGGCGGCGGGCGTCACCTGCACGCGCCGCGGCGCCGACCTCCCCCGCCGCACCGACCTGCCGGCGCTCTGACGCCCGGCCCGAACGTCCCCGTCGCACATGACCGCGGTCGGCCGCGTCGCCCGGCCGGCCTGCCGATCGCGGCTCCGGAGCGCGCGGGTCACGGACTGTTGAAAGCCCTGTCGCGCGTCCTTTCGCCCGGCGCTCGGTCCGGTTGCCGATACAAGAGGAACCCGCTAAACGGTGGGGTCTCTTGGGGCGTAGCCAAGCGGTAAGGCAGCGGTTTTTGGTACCGCCATGCGCTGGTTCGAATCCAGCCGCCCCAGCCAATCCGCCCCGATTCCGATGCGCCCACACGCCAGCCGCAAGGCACCGCGGCGCCGCGCGTGCCCCCCTTCCGGGCGGCGTCGCCCCGGCACGGTCGGCCGCAGGACCGCCGATCCGGCTTGTCGATTGTTCCGCTCCCGGCTGCATCGCACCGCACGGTGGCATTCCATTGAGTTACAGGGCGTTTCGGCAGCCGGATACACACCGGCGCGGGTCCGAGTGCGACATTTCGGTATTATCCGCGCGAATCTTAATGTCTCGGCAAGGTTTGAACAGGCGGCAACGTTGCAGCGCCCGCACAAGTCCTTTACCGAATAAAGGTGCATATTTCCGACATCACTTGTTCCGAAAGGTCGCCAGGATGAGACGCGCATTGGCCTTTGTCCTGATCGCTATCCTCTCTGGCTTCCTCGCGCCTGCGCCGACCATCGCGCAGACGAACGAGGTGCCCAGCACGTACGGCAGCCACCCCCTGCCCGCCGCCACCCAGCGGCGCCTGAAAGAGACCCGCGGCAGCGTTCCGGCCAAGATGCGCCGTACGATGGACGTGCTGAAGGCGCAGCGCCTCATCCCGAAGATCAAGCGCACCGCCGCCGCGTACGGGATCGACCCGATCCACATCCTGGGCGCCATCGTCGGCGAGCACGTCTTCAACTACGACATCCGGGACAACCTGCAGCAGGTGGCGCTGCAGCTCGGCCGGCGCATGCGCAACGTGGAATTCGCCTGCGGTTCGGTGCCGCTGGAGCGCGTGCTCGCCATGCCGCAGTTCAACCAGTGCCGCGGCTCGTCCAACACCTACTGGACGTGCGTCGAGTCCACCTGGCAGAGCAAGGTCCGCGGCAGCACGGTCGACGGCGTCCGCCTCCCCCGCCGCAACCTGACCGAGTCCTGCTTCAACCCGTTCGCCACGGGCCAGACCTACGGCCTCGGCCAGCTTTCGCCCGTCACCGCGCTGAAGATGATGGACACCACCAAGCTGCCGAAGCTGACCTACAAGGACGCCGACGCGATCTACGAGCGCATCATCGACCCCGACGAGTCGCTGCACGTCATCGCGGCGGTCATCGTCGACGCGATCAAGGCCTACCGCGCCGTGGGTGTCGACATCTCGAACCGCCCGGGCATCACGGCAACGCTCTACAATGTCGGCAACCCGTGGGTGCGCGCCCGCAAGTCGCGCGGCAACCCGAAGGTCAACTACTACGGCGCCTACGTCGAGGACCACATCGACGTGCTGGAGGACATGCTCCGCTAGTCCTCCAGTCCGGGCCGGCCGCCGGACTCCGCAGGGGTCCGCGCCGGCCCTCTCGGGCCCGCAGGGCCGACGCCTATTCGCCGGGATTCATGAGCGCCTGGGTGTTCTTGTCGGTGAAGTGCACCATCAGGTGCTCATGCGGCAATCCCGCCGCCATGATCCACGGACGGATCGGGTCCTCCAGGCTGTAGCTCGTCGTCAGCTCCGCGGCGCCCTCGTTGAGCGGCAGCGGCATGACCATCACGTGCGGGCTCATCTGCACGACGTCGCCACCCGCCTGGTTCGACTGGGTGCCGGAGGTCGCGACGAAGGTCGCCGCGCCGACGTCCACCGCCGTCTTGCTGACGTTCATGCCGGCCAGCATCCACACAAGGCCCGGTGCCGTGGGCAGGGTCCCGCCGTCCTTCGCCTTTCCGGACCAGATCGCGCTCAGGAACGCCCACGCGTTCTGGTCGAGGCACATCGGATCGGGATAGGGAAGCGCCGGCTTGCCGAGCCGCAACGAGAACGCGCCGCTCGCGATGCACGTATAGGGCCCCGACCCGTACCGAGCGAGGGTGAGCTTGCCGCCATCGGACCAGCCGAAGATGGTCGCGTCATGCGTGACGGACGGCGGCGCGGCGGTCAAGGCATCGGCGATGGCGGCAGATGTCCAGGCGTCGTCGCCGGCCATCGCAGTCGTTGAGACCGCGGTTAATGAAATTGCTGTCATTGCAGAAAGGACGGCTCTCCCGGCCGTCTGGCCAAGAACCTTCATCTTACTTTCTCCATGATCAAATAGCGCCAGCCGATACGCCGGAATACCTTCGACATGCGATCGCCAACGCTGAAGGTCCACCCTACCACCTCAACGCGATTTGCAGAAATCGCGAGCCCGGGACGTCCGGTCCGGGTCGCTGCCGGCGATCGGCCGCGAGCGACGCGCCGGCACGCCCGGCGGCAATGGCCGGGCGGACGCCCTATGGCGCCGTGCGGGCGCGGGCCGGCGGGGCGGTCGCTTCGTCTTGCCCGTCACGCCCGGGCGGCGCCGCTTCTTCTGCGCGGCGCGTCCGGCGGGGCGGGACGAGGCTCTCGCCCTCCATCGTCAGCAGCGTGTGCGCCCTGGTGATCAGCCGGCCGAGCTCGTGGAACAGGGGGATCTGCGCCGACGTGGTACGGTAGGCGAGCACCACCTCGCGCGGCTGGGCGCCGGCGAGATCCGTCAGCGCCACGTCGTGCCCCTTCGCCACCCCCGCCGCGACGGCGACGTTGGGCAGGAGCGTCAGGCCGAGCCCCTGCTCGACCATCGCCACGAGAGTCGGCAGGCTCGTCGCGGCGAAGGTCTCGTCCCTGGTCAGCGCAAGGTCGGGAAAGCTCGACAGGGCGTGCCGCTGCAGGCAGTGGCCCCGCTCCAGGAGCAGCAGGTCGCGGCCCTCGAGGTCGTGTCCGTCGACGGAGTCGCGGTTGGCGAGCGGGTGACCACGCGGCACGGTGAGCTGATAGCCGTCCCGGAACAACGGCTCGACCGCGATCTCGGCCGGAAGGTCGTGCGGCAGGGCGATGATCGCGACGTCGAGCCGGCCGGCGACGAGACCGTCCACCAGCGACGCCGTCAGCTCCTCGCGCAGGTAGAGCCGCAGCGCCGGAAAGGCCGAGCGGATCAGCGGCAGCGCGCGCGGCATGATGAACGGCCCCACCGTGGGGATCGCGCCGAAGCGCACGGATCCGGCCCCGAAGGCCCCCGCCGACCGCGCGAAATCCTCGATATCGGCGACATCGGCGAGCACGGAGCGCGCGCGCCGTGCCACCTCGAGTCCGACCGGGGTCAGCACGACCGAGTGGCGGCTCCGTTCGGCGAGCTGCGCCCCCAACGCGTGCTCAAGATCCTTGAGGCCGGTCGAGAGCGTGGACTGCGTGACATGACAGACTTCTGCAGCACGCGAGAAATTGAGCGTCTCGGAAAGTGCGACGAGAAAGCGGAGCTGGCGGAGAGTGGTCATCGCTTATTTCAATCACAACGGCGCAATAATTCAATTTCCCTGATCACCTCGCCGCGCTCATCTACTGTCCAGTGAGTTCGCCGCCTGCCGGACCGAGGCCTCACCCCGGCGCACCTCCGCCACGGAGCGGGAGGGCGCCCGGGGCGGCGCAGCCGGCGTCGCGGCAGGGTGCAGACGGAAAAGGACCTCGCCGACCATGAGACCCACGTTCGCCGCTCCGGCCGCCGTTCGCGCCGGGGCCCTCGGCCCGTCCGGCACCGGGTCCGGAACGGCACGCGGCCGCCGGATCGGAGGCTGACCCATGGCGACGACCTTCACCCCCCTCGCCTCGCTGGGCGGGGGCGCGCTGATCGGCCTCTCCGCCGTGCTGCTGATGGCGTTCCTCGGCCGCATCCTCGGGGCCACCGGCATCCTCGCCGGGGCGCTCGGCTTCGGAGACCGTGCAGACTGGCCGATGCGTATCGCGCTCGTCGCGGGCATGGTGCTCGGCCCCGTCATCTATCTGGCGCTCACCGGCGCCTTCCCGGTGGTCGAGGTCCCCGCGAGCCGGGCAATGCTGGTGATCGGCGGGCTCCTGGTCGGCGTCGGCGTCACGTTCGGCGGGGGCTGCACGTCGGGCCACGGGGTGTGCGGGCTCGCGCGCCTGTCGCGCCGCTCACTGGTCGCCACCCTCACCTTCATGGCCGCGACGTTCGTCACCGTCTTCGTCATCCGTCATGTGTTGGGGGTCTGACCGATGCGGCTCATCATCGCTCTTGCCATCGGCGCCGTGTTCGGGCTCGGAATCAGCGTTTCGGGCATGGGGAACCCCGCCAAGGTGTTGAACTTCTTCGATATCGCCGGAACCTGGGATCCCTCGCTCGCCTTCGTCATGGGCGGCGCGCTGACTGTCACATTCATCGGCTATCGCCTCGTGCTCGGCCGCCCGCGGCCGGTCTGCGCCGACAGCTTCCAACTGCCGACGAAGACGCAGGTGGACCGCCGGCTGGTCGCCGGGTCCGCCGTCTTCGGTGTCGGCTGGGGAATAGCCGGGTTCTGCCCCGGCGGTTCGCTGCCGATGCTGGGCACCGGGCTGACCGATGTGTTCATCTTCGTCGCGGCCCTGTGCGCGGGTCTGGCGGCCGCGCGCCTCCTCGACGGTGTCGCGAAACAATCTGGAGGACGGGATGCTCTATCCGGTGGATCTGTCCGTAAAACCTGAGGTGAAGGGGTTCTTCGACCCCGCCACCAACACAATCTCCTACATCGTCAAGGATCCCGGCTCGAAGGCCTGCGCGATCGTCGATTCCGTCATGGACATCGACTACGCCGCCGGCCGCATCACCTACGAGCACGCCGACGCGATGATCGCCTACGTCCGGGACGAGGGCCTCGAGCTCGAGTGGCTGATCGAGACCCACGTCCACGCCGACCACCTGTCCGCCGCGCCGTACATCCAGCAGAAGCTCGGCGGCAAGGTCGGCATCGGGCGCTACATCACGGTCGTGCAGGAGACGTTCGGCAAGATCTTCAACGAAGGCACCGAGTTCCAGCGCGACGGCTCGCAGTTCGACCGCCTGTTCGACGACGGCGACACCTACACCGTCGGCACGATGGCTTGCTTCGCGATGCACACCCCCGGCCATACGCCCGCCTGCATGACCCACGTCATGGGCGACGCGGCCTTCGTGGGAGACACGCTGTTCATGCCGGACGGCGGGTCGGCGCGGGCGGACTTCCCGGGCGGTGACGCGGGCACCCTCTACGATTCCATCCAGAAGGTGCTGGCGCTTCCGGACGGGATGCGCCTCTTCATGTGCCACGACTACGGCCCCAACGGGCGCGACATCCGCTGGGAGACGACCGTGGGCGAGGAGAAGGCCCACAACATCCACGTCGGCGGGGGCAGGAGCCGGGAGGAGTTCGTCAAGTTCCGCACCGAGCGGGACGCGACGCTCGCCATGCCGCGGCTCATCATCCCGTCACTGCAGGTCAACATGAAGGGGGGCGAGCTGCCGGAGGCGGACAGCAACGGCAAACGCTACCTCAAAGTCCCACTGAACGGCCTTTGATGCGCGCACCGGCCCACCCCGGCGTGCTCCAGGGCGCCGAAATCGCCGGAGTGCGGCCGTGATCGACAAGATACGGGAGTTCGTCCCCCTCCTCGACTGGGGACGCACCTATTCGCGGCACGCGCTGTCGAACGACCTGATGGCGGCGGTGATCGTCACGATCATGCTGATCCCGCAGTCGCTCGCCTACGCGCTGCTCGCCGGCCTCCCGCCGGAGGCGGGCATCTACGCCTCGATCGTGCCGATCCTCCTCTACACCGTCTTCGGCACGAGCCGCGCGCTCGCGGTCGGCCCCGTCGCCGTCGTCTCGCTGATGACCGCCGCGGCCGTCGGCGAGGTCGCCCAGCAGGGGACCATGGGCTACACGGCCGCCGCGCTGACGCTCGCCGGGCTGTCGGGCGCGCTTCTCCTCGCGATGGGCATCTTCAGGCTCGGCTTCCTCGCAAACTTCCTCAGCCATCCGGTCATCGCCGGGTTCATCGCCGCGTCGGGCATCCTGATCACGGCGAGCCAGCTCAAGCACGTCCTCGGGATCTCGGCCTCGGGCGACACGCTGATCGACATGGTGGCGTCCCTCGTCGCCCACATCGACACCGTGAACCCGGTGACGCTCGTGATCGGCGTGTCGGCGACGGCCTTCCTGTTCTGGGTCCGCAAGGGGCTGAAGCCGACGCTCGTGAAGCTCGGCGTGTCGCCCGGCGCGGCGGGCGTCGCCACCAAGGCGGGGCCGGTCGTCGCCGTCATCGCGACGACGCTCGCGGTGTGGGGGCTCGGGCTGACCGGACTGGGCGTCGCCGTCGTCGGCGAGGTGCCACAGAGCCTGCCGCCGCTCACCATGCCCTCGCTGTCGCCCGAGCTCCTCGGCACGCTCTTCATGCCGGCGGTGCTGATCTCGGTGATCGGCTTCGTGGAATCGATCTCGGTTGCGCAGACGCTGGCGGCCAAGAAGCGGCAGCGGATCGACCCGGATCAGGAGCTGATCGGCCTCGGTGCGGCGAACATCGGCGCGGCCTTCACCGGCGGCTATCCGGTGACGGGCGGCTTCTCCCGCTCCGTCGTCAACTACGACGCGGGGGCGGAGACGCCGGCGGCAGGCGCGTTCACCGCGCTCGGCCTCGCGATCGCCGCCGTGGCGCTGACGCCGCTGGTCTACTTCCTGCCCAAGGCGACGCTGGCCGCGACGATCATCGTGGCCGTGCTGAGCCTCGTCGACCTCTCGATCCTGCGGAAGACCTGGTTCTACTCGAAGTCGGACTTCTACGCGGTCGCGACGACGATCCTGCTGACGCTGGTGCTGGGGGTCGAGGTCGGCGTGTCGGCGGGCGTGGTGATGTCGATCGCGCTCCACCTCTACAAGACGAGCCGGCCGCACGTGGCCGAGGTCGGGTGCGTCCCGGGCACGCAGCACTTCCGCAACATCAACCGCCACCGGGTGGAGACGGACACCTCGCTCCTCACCCTGCGCGTCGACGAGAGCCTCTACTTCGTCAACGCCCGGTTCCTGGAGGACCTGTTGCAGGACCGTCTGGCGGAGCGTCCAGAGATCCGCAACGTCATCCTGATGTGCTCGGCGGTGAACGAGATCGACTATTCGGCGCTGGAGATCCTCGAGGTCATCAACCATCGCCTCAAGGAGATCGGCGTCGGCTTCCACCTCAGCGAGGTGAAGGGCCCGGTGATGGACCGCCTGAAGGGCGCCCACTTCCTGCAGGAGCTGAACGGTCGCGTGTTCCTGTCCCAGTACGACGCGTGGCTCGCGTTGGGCTCGCTCCGGCACGCGGCGCAGTAGGACCGCGCCGCCCGCCGTCGGGAGGGAGGGGCTGCCCCCCTTCCGGGGCCGTCAGCCGGCCTGCTTGTCCACCCACTCGAGGTAGGTGTCGAGGCCGGCCTCGAGCTGGCTCGGAAACACCTCGATCTCGAAGAGCGTCGCGCTCGCCGGGCCGGACGCGGCGGCCTTGACGTCCCGCACCGCGGTCTCGAGGTCGGCGGGCTCGTAGTCGCCGCGGCCGATGTACGTCAGCGCCAGGATCTCCGCCTGCTCGTCGACGTTCAGCGTGTCGATCATCGCGGCGACCTCCTCCAGCGTGTGGCTGGGTTCCCGCTCGTCCGAGAGGCCGGACTCGTCGGCCTGCGTGAACGAGGTGGCGGAGTCGATCTCGATCTCCCGCTCGATCTCGTCGGCCTCGGCGTCCGGCTCCTCGAAGAGCGCGGCGCTTGCCCGTGCGGCGATGAGGCGCACGAGGTCCTCGTCGACGTTGAGTTCGCGCGCGCCGCTGCGTTCACGAAGGCTCATCGCTCATCCCCCTCCGAAGCCTTTCCAGGATGCACGCCCCTGCCCTTGTTCAGCTCGGCCCGGGCACGGGCGTCCTTGTCGACCATCTTCGCGCTGTCGACCGGATCCGCGTCGGGCTCGGTCTTCACGTCCGGCCATGCGTTCCGCTGGTTGTGCACATTCGCTTGATTGTCGCCCTGGAGTTGGTTGTTCCCCATGATGTCCGAGGCTAGATCCGTCGCGCCCAGACGGTCGTCCGCCTCGGGCGCGTTCTGTCGGCTACGCGCCGCAGAGTGGTTCGGCTTTGCCATTGGTCTCTCCCAAATCCCTTCGGAGCGGACAATGTCGCCGGCGGGCCAAAAGTTGCGCGTAGCTGAATTGCACGCCATCGCACCGTCGCAATTGGAAAGATCACGTTCGGTCCGTGTTCATCCCGCGAGGCCCTAATGGATCTATCCGAGTAGCGGGCCGCAGTTTCAGTAAGGAGAGTATGACGATGGCCAGCGTGAGTCTTCCGACTTCCGATTCATCCAACGGCGCAGCCGCGCCGTCTTCGACCCAAACCAGGCCCACCGTTCCCCCGTCGCCGTGGGCGTTCGGCGGCCCTCGCCCGCATGACGGCGCGCTTCCGGCGGGATCCGGAACCACGACGCTCGGGCAGCTCGACACGCTCGGCCGGCTCTGACCGGCCCCGCGACCGCGTAACGCACGACGGGCCCGGGCCCGACCTGAACCGCTCGGACGCGAGCTGGACCTTCGACGGCGGTCTTCGCGAGGACCGCTGACGATCCTGCCGAAAGGCAACAGCCTTGCCCGGCAGGATGGCGGACGGCACTCGAGACGCAGTTCCGCCCCCCTTGCGCCATGGCTTTTCCCCGAGTTCGCGTCACCGTCACGCCTGCCCCGCACGAATGCGTGGCGCTGTGGCGCGGCGGCCACAGCCGGAAATTGTCATCCTTCCGTCACGCACGGCTTGACGACGCGCCCCCGCGCACGTAACTCCCCTTGCGATGCGGCGTCCGCCGCCCCACCGCCCGACAGCGCGTTGCGCCCTCGGGCGCGTTTTGCGTTGTTTAAACGTCCGGCAAAGCCTTGGCGAGCCGGACAACCCGTGCGGGGGTCGCCCATGTTCGAGAGCCTTTCCGATCGCCTTTCCGGCATCTTCGACAAGCTCACCGGCCGTGGTGCGCTCTCGGAGGCCGATGTCGACGCGGCGATGCGCGAGATCCGGCGTGCCCTCCTCGAGGCGGACGTCGCCCTCCCGGTCGTGCGCCAGTTCATCGAAGAGGTGCGCAGGGAGGCGGTCGGCGCCACCGTCGTCAAGTCGGTCACGCCCGGCCAGATGGTCGTCAAGATCGTCCACGACGAGCTGGTGAAGATGCTCGGCGAGACGGCCGAGCCCATTTCGCTGGCGGCCGCCGCGCCGGTGCCGATCATGATGGTCGGCCTCCAGGGCTCGGGCAAGACCACCACGTCCGCCAAGATCGCCCGCCGCCTTCAGAACCGCGAGAAGAAGCGCGTCCTGATGGCCTCGCTGGACACGCAGCGCCCCGCCGCACAGGAGCAGCTCCGCGTGCTCGGCGAGGAGAACGGCATCGAGACGCTGAAGATCGTGCCGGGCCAGAACCCGCGCCAGATCGCCGAGCGCGCGATGACGGCGGCCCGCCTCGGCGGCTTCGACGTCGTCATCCTCGACACCGCCGGCCGCCTCTCCATCGACGAAGCCTTGATGACCGAGATCGCGGACATCAAGAAGACCACCAACCCGCACGAGATCCTGCTCGTCGCCGACTCGCTGACCGGTCAGGACGCCGTCGCCACCGCCAAGGCGTTCGACGAGCGCATGAACGTCACCGGCATCGTGCTGACCCGCGTCGACGGTGACGGCCGCGGCGGCGCGGCGCTGTCGATGCGCGCCACCACCGGCAAGCCGATCAAGCTCATCGGCGTCGGCGAGAAGGCGGACGCGCTGGAGGAGTTCCACCCCCGCCGGATCGCCGACCGCATCCTCGGCATGGGCGACATCGTCTCCCTGGTGGAGAAGGCCGCAGAGCACGTCGACGCCGAGAAGGCGGCGGCCATGGCCCAGAAGATGGCCAAGGGCGGCTTCGACCTCAACGACCTGAAGGACCAGCTCGCCCAGATGGAGAAGATGGGCGGGCTCGGCGGTCTCATGGGCATGATGCCCGGCATCGGCAAGATGAAGAAGGAGATGGCCGCGGCCGGTCTCGACGACGGGATCATCAAGAAGCAGGTCGCGATCATCAATTCGATGACCAAGACGGAGCGCAAGAAGCCCGACATCCTGAAGGCGAGCCGCAAGAAGCGCATCGCCGCGGGCTCGGGGACCGAGGTCGCCGAGGTCAACAAGCTCCTCAAGATGCACCGCCAGATGGCGGACATGATGAAGATGATGGGCCGCAAGAAGGGCGGCATGATGGCCGGCCTCGGCTCCATGCTCGGCATGGGCGGCGGCGGCGTTCCGGACGTGCCGGAGGGCCTCAAGGGCATGAATCCGGCCGACCTCGAGAAGCTCGCCAAGCAGATGCCCCAGGGCGGCGGCATGGGCGGCATGGGCGGCGGGCTTCCCGGACTCGGCGGCCCCGGCATGCCCGGCGGGCTGCCCGGTCTCGGCGGTCCCGGCATGGCGGGCCTTCCGGGCCTCGGCGGCGGCCACGGCAAGGGCAAGCGCCAGAAGGGCAAGCGCAAGTGAGAGACCCCCTCGCCGGCATACCGGCCGGGCGGGCCGATGCCGAGCGCGGGCTCCGGGGCATCGTCATGCCCCAGTCCATCCGCACCCGGCGGATGATCCTCGAGCCCTTCGCCATGCATCACCTGCACGGCTTCACCGAGTTCTTCGGCGACGCGGACTCGACGCGCCACATCGGCGGCGTCGCGGACCGCGCGGGCACGCTCGATCGGATGGCCCGCTTCAGCGGCCTGTGGCGCATCTACGGCATGGGCTGCTACGCCCTGACGGACGAGCGCGGCCGCCTCTACGGCTACGCCGGCATCTGGTTCCCGCACGACTGGCCGGAGCCGGAGATCGCCTACGGCCTCCTGCCGGACGCGCGCGGCGACGGCCGGGCGGCCGAGGCGGTTCGCGCGGTGAAGTCGATCGCGGAGGCCGTCGGCATCCCCTCGCTGATCAGCACCATCGCGCCGGAGAACGCCGGCTCGCAGCGGGTCGCCCAGGCCGTCGGCGCCACCCGCGGCCGGCGGGTCGAGATCAACGGCGCCGCGGCCGACATCTGGCACCACCAGATGTCGCCGGCCGCCGCCGACCGCGACGAGGAGGTGATGCTCGACTCGAGCGTCATGCCGCTGCGCATCCGCACCCGGCGCCTCCTGCTGACGCAGTGGCGGCCGGACCACTTCCCGCGCCTCGCCGCGCACCTGGCGGACGCGCAGTCCATGCGCTTCCTCGGCGGGCCGCAGTCGCTGCACACGGCGTCGCGCTCGTTCATCCAGCGGGCCGGGATGTGGCACCTGCGCGGCTACGGCATGTACGCGGTCGAGCACGAGGGCCGGTTCATCGGCAGCGTGGGCCTGTGGCACCCGCTGAACTGGCCCTGCCCGGAGATCGGCTACAGCCTCACCGCCGACGCGCGGGGCGAGGGATTCGCCGCCGAGGCCGTCGCCGCGGTCCGCGAGGTGGCGGCCGAGCAGGGCCTCTCCCGCCTCGTCAGCTTCATCGATCCGGACAACGCCGCCTCGCAGGGTGTCGCGCGCCGGGTCGGCGCCGTCCTCGACGGCACCACCAGCATCGCCGGCAACACCGTCCAGGTGTGGCGACACCAACCCGAGGCGGCCGCCGGCCGCCCCAGGATCCACGAACTCGAACCCGCGCTCTGAGCGCACAGACCTTCAGACAGAACCAGGAGTCATCATGTCCACCAAGATCCGGCTCGCCCGCGGCGGCTCGAAGAAGCGTCCCTACTACCGTATCGTCGTCGCCGACGTGCGCTCCCCGCGCGACGGCCGCTTCATCGAGAAGGTCGGCACCTACAACCCGATGCTCGCCAAGGACAACCCGGAGCGCATCACGCTGATCGCCGAGCGCATCGAGCACTGGCTGAAGCAGGGCGCCCAGCCGACCGACCGCGTGCTGCGCTTCCTCGACCAGGCCGGCATCGCGTCGCGCCCGGCCCGCAACAACCCGAACAAGGCCGAGCCGGGCAAGAAGGCCCAGGAGCGCGCCGAGGCTCGCCGTAAGGCCGAGGCCGACAAGGCGGAAGCCGCCGCCGAGTCCGCCGAGGCGTAAGCCTTGGACGAGGTCGCCATGCCGAAGGCCGACACACCCAAGGTCGAACGACCCGATGGCGACAGGCCCGACGCCGACCGGCCGGACATCGTCATGGCGACCATCGGCGCCCCGCACGGGGTGCGCGGAGCGGTCAAGCTCACGGTCTTCTCCGAAGACCCGCTGAGCCTGCGCCGCTACAACCCGTTCCAGACCGCCGACGGACGGGCGGTGAAACTCACGTCCGTCAAGGCCATCGGCAAGGCGATCGTCGCGACCATCGAGGGAATCGACGACCGCAACGCCGCCGAGCCGCTGCGCGGCACGGAGCTGTTCGTCCCCCGGACGCGGCTGCCGCGTCCCGACGAGGACGAGTTCTACCACGTCGACCTCATCGGCCTCGAGGCGCGCCTCCGGGACGGGACGGTGCTCGGCACCATCCGCGGCGTGTTCGACTTCGGCGCGGGCGACCTCCTCGACATCGTCGGCGGCAAGCCGCTCATCGTCCCCTTCACGCGCGAGGTCGTGCCGGAGGTGGACATCGCCGGCGGCTTCGTCACCGTCGTCGCCATTCCCGGCCTGCTCGACGACGGCACAGAGCCGCCGGCGGATGCCGGCGTGGGCGATGGCGAGGGCGATCGCGAGGGCGAGGGCGACTGATGTCCTTCGCCGCCACCGTCCTCACCCTCTATCCCGCGATGTTCCCGGGTCCGCTCGGCATGGCGCTCGCCGGCCGCGCGCTGGGCGACAAGTGGACGCTCGACGTCCGTGACATTCGCGACAGCGCCACCGACAGGCACCGCTCCGTCGACGATACCCCGGCCGGCGGCGGTCCCGGCATGGTGATGCGCGCCGACGTCCTCGCCCGCGCCATCGACAGCGCCGGCGGCGCCGGCCCGCGCCTGCTGATGAGCCCGCGCGGGCGCCCGTTCGACCAGACGCTCGCCCGGGATCTCGCCGCGGGGCCGGGCGTCACCATCGTCTGCGGCCGCTTCGAGGGCGTGGACGAGCGCGTCATCGAGCGGCGCGGCCTCATCGAGGTGTCGATCGGCGACTACATCCTCTCGGGCGGGGAGATCGGCGCGCTGGCGGTGCTGGACGCCGTGGTGCGCCTCCTGCCCGGGGTCATGGGCAACGCTACCTCGGCCGACGAGGAGAGCTTCTCCGACGACCTGCTGGAACACCCGCAGTACACGCGGCCCGCGGAGTGGGAGGGGGCGCCGATCCCGCCCGTCCTGATGTCCGGCGACCACGGCAAGATCGCCGCCTGGCGGCGCGACGCGCGGCTGCGCCTGACCGCCGCGCGCCGTCCGGACCTCTTCGAACGCCGCATCCCGGGCGAGCCGGTCAGGTAGGCCGGCTCCTCCCCGTTCCTTGCGCCCACCGCCGCCGGGCGGCGCCCCGCGGGACGCCCGGCCCGGCCTCCGGCTCAGCCCTCCTCGACGAGGTGGGCCGAAAGTCGCTCGCGCACGCTATCCGGCATCTTTGCCGAGCCGCGCGTCTTCGGGTCGAAGAACACCTCCACCAGGTCGTAGGTCGCGTGCAGCTCGCCGGTGTCGGCGTGGAGCATCCTGAGGTGGAACGTGGTGCTCTTGGAGCCGATGCGCGACACGGCGCCGTCGATGACGATGAGGTCGCCCGCCGTCAGCTCCTTCACGAACTGGGTCGTCGCCTGGGCGGTCACGGTGTGGACGCCGTGCTCGGGGATCAACTTCGAGTAGGCGAGGCCGAGCCGGGACCACATGTGATAGACCGCATCGTCGAAGAACGGGGCGTAGTGGCGCACGTTCATGTGGCCGAAGTGGTCGTGGTGCCAGGGGTGGACCACACCGCGAAGAAGTTCGAGCCGCTCGGTCATTCCGTCTCCCGTTGGTTAAGCGTGACGGGAACCTAACGCATCCTCTCCCCCAAGGGCACCGCCGCGCCGGCCACCGCCGGGACGGTCAGCGGGCCAGGGCCGGTGGAGCCGGGATCGAGGCGATGTTGTCGTCACCCGGCCCGGCACAATATTGTCGGCCCGTCGATGGAGGGACCTGCAATGGACGAGGCGAAGCTTTCCGCGCTGCGCGAAAAGTTCGGCGGCGACAACGAGCGGCGGATCTACAAGCGCGAATGGGCCGCCGTCGCCGACAGGCTGATCGACCCGAACGGGACCCGGACCGCCCCGTTCGCCGGCGTCTCGACCTTCCTCGACACGCCCTACCGCGCGATCGACTGGTCCGCGCCCGACTTCTCGGGCCTCGATGTCGCGCTCCTCGGCGTGCCGATGGACCTCGGCGTCACCAACCGCAACGGCAGCCGCTTCGGCCCGCGCGCCGTGCGCACGATCGAGCGTGTCGGCCCCTACAACCATGTCCTCGACGTGATGCCGGCCAAGGACGTCTCCGTCGCCGACGTCGGCGACGTGCCCTTCCGCACCCGCTACGACCTCATCCAGTGCCACGAGGACATCACCGCCGCGGCCAAGGTGATCCTGGCGGCGGGCGTCATGCCGATCTTCGTCGGCGGCGATCACTCCATCAGCCTCGCGACCCTGCGCGCGGTCGGCGCCGGCCGGCCCGTCGGCATGATCCACATCGACGCCCACTGCGACACCGCCGGCCCCTTCGACGGCAACAAGTTCCATCACGGGGGCCCCTTCCGCCAGGCTGTGCTGGACGGCGTCCTCGACCCGGAACGGACGATCCAGATCGGCATCCGCGGCTCCTCCGAGTTCCTGTGGGAATTCTCCTACGAGAGCGGCATGACCGTGATCCATGCCGAGGAAATCGACCCGATCGGCATCGACGCCGTGATCGACAAGGCCCGCGCAGTCGTCGGCGACGGCCCCACGTACATCTCCTTCGACATCGACTCGCTCGACCCCGCCTTCGCGCCGGGCACCGGGACGCCCGAGATCGGCGGCCTCTCCACCCGCGAGGCGCTGGCGATCCTGCGCGGCCTCACCGGCATCGACATGGTGGCGGGCGACGTCGTCGAGGTCGCCCCGCAGTACGACGCCACGACCAACACCGCGCACGCCGGCGCCCAGATGCTCTTCGAACTTGTCAGCCTGGCGGCGCTCGTGCTGAGATCTCGCTGAATGCAGATGTAAAATAAGGCGTTGCTTCATGGGTGTTCTCGACCATGGCGCGTGACCCGTCACGCGGCGAGAACACCACCACCGGAACCGGGGCGAGCCCGCCCCCGCCGGCCCGCCGGACGGAAGGTACCATCGCGCTGGTGCAGGCGCTCCGGTTCTTCGCTGCGCTCCTCGTGGTGCTGTACCACGCGCCGACGATGAACCCGGACTACACCGAGCGGCCGAGCCGCTTCGACGCGTTCCACCTCGGCGGGGCGGGCGTCGACGTCTTCTTCGTCATCTCGGGACTGGTGATCACCCTAACCGTGGCGAAGGCGCGGCACTTCGACCTGGCCGACTTCGCGGCAAGGCGGTTCTGGCGGATCTTCCCGGTCTACTGGGCCTTCCTCGCGGCGACCATCGCCGTGGAGCTGCTGAGCCTGCGGGTCGGGATCGGGGCGCCGTTCGCGGAAGCGGGGAACCCGGTTTACATCGTCACGTCCGTGTTCCTGCTGCCGCTCCCGTTCCAGATCATGGAGGTCGCATGGACGCTCGGGCTGGAGATCACGTTCTACCTCCTCTTCGCCCTCGGCTTCCGCTGCTACGGGCTGCGCGGCGTCGTGGCGGCGCTGCTCCTCTGGTACGCGTTCGCCGTCCTCTACGTGTCGACGCCGCTCGGCGACGTGCCGGCCCTCTTCTACCTCGGCTATCCTGTCATCCTAGAGTTCGCCTTCGGGATCGCGATCTGCTGGCTCCACCTCAACACGCGCATGCCGCTGGGCCCGGCCGCCCTCGTCCTGGGGACGGCGGCGATGGCCGGGGCGCTCTTCGCGCCGGAGGTGGCGAGCCTTGCCGCGCTGCTCCACGAGCCGGAGCTGCGACGTGAGTTCCAGTTCGGGATCCCGGCGGCGATCCTCGTCTACGGTGCCGTCGCGACGCCGCTCAAGGTCCCGGGCTGGCTGCTCCTCCTCGGGCAGAGCTCCTACATCCTCTACCTCCTGCACAGCCTGTTCTTCGGCGTCGCGCGCGCGGCGGTGAACCTCGCGCTCGGGGTGGAGCTCGGCGCATCCGACCTCGGCGTCGCGGCGCTGATCGTCGGCGCGGTCGCCCTCTCGGCCGTGCTGACCCACACCGTGGAGCGGCCGTTCCTGCTGTGGAGCCGGCGCTTCGTGCCCGGCTACAGCGTACCGCCCACCGGATTCGGTGCCGGTATCCCGGCCAAACGCGACACGTAGCCGCCGTTCCGCCCGCAGGGCGGGCCCCTCCGCAAGCCGTGACCCCACGCCTTGTCGAAAGCGGGTGCAGGATCTGCGGAAAATGGCATCATTCGTGCCTCGAAGGACGATAATAACCGGAGGATCTTATGATGAACCGCTTCCCCATCACGCGGCGCACGCTCCTTGCCGGCGCCGCCGCGGGGGCTGCCACGCTCGCCACTCCGTCCATCCTCAGAGCGCAGGACCGCTCGCTGAAGGTCGGCGTCTATGGCGGCTACTTCAAAGACGCCTTCGACGCGAACATCTTCCCCGCCTTCACCGAAGCGACCGGCATCGCGGTCGAGAGCGTCGCCGAGCCGACGGGCGAGGCCTGGCTCATCCAGCTGCAGCAGGCGGCACGCGCGCGCCAGGCGCCGGCGGACGTCTCGATGATGTCCCAGGTGTCCATGCGCAAGGGGATCGCCGGCGACCTCTGGGCCAAGCTGGACTCCGCCAGGATCGAGAACATCGGCGACATCCTGCCGCCGTTCATGCTGAAGTACGCGGACGGCGGGCTCGCGGGCGTCGGTGCGGTTGCCTGGTACATCACGCTGGTGACGAACACCGACGCCTACCCCGAGCCGCCGGAGAGCTGGGCCGTGATGTGGGACCCGGCCAACAAGCAGAAGCTCGGCCTGCTGGCGCTCGTCTCCAACTCCTTCCTGCTCGAGGTGACGGCGACGACCTTCTTCGGCGGGACCGACATCCTCTCCACCGACGAGGGGATCCTCAAGGTCATGGCGAAGCTCGCCGAGCTGAAGCCGAACGTCCAGCTCTGGTACCGCGACGAGGCGCAATTCGAGCAGGCATTGAAGTCCGGCGAGATCCCGATGGGCCAGTATTACCACGACGTCACCGGCCTCGCCGCGGCGGACGGCTTCCCGGTCCGCTCAACCTTCCCGAAGGAGGGCGGCATCTCCGACTCCGGCTGCTGGGCCGTCACCAAGGCCTCCACCAAGCTCGACGAGGCGCACGAGTTCATCAACTACATGACACAGCCGAAAATCCAGGGCCTTCTCGCCCGCAAGGTCGGCACCGCGCCGGTGATCGCCCGGTCCAAGCTGGACCTCACCGACGAGGAGTTCAACGCCGTCTCCTCGGAGATCCCGCCGATCGTGCCGCGCTACGACATCTACATCGAGAAGTCGGACTGGCTGAACCAGAAGTGGACCGAGCTGATCGTCGGCTGACGTGGCGGACCTTACCCTCGATGCGGTGACGAAGTCGTTCGGCGGCGTCACCGCTGTCAACACCGCCACCCTCACGGTGCCGGAGGGGGAGTTCGTCTGCCTCCTCGGCCCGTCCGGCTGCGGCAAGACCACCCTGCTGCGGATGATCGCCGGGCTGGAGGCGCCGACCTCCGGCAGCATCATCTACGGCGGCGAACCCCTGAACGCCGTGCCGGCGCACCAGCGCGACTTCGGCATGGTGTTCCAGTCGCTCGCCCTCTTCCCGCACCTCACGGTCGGCGAGAACATCGCCTACCCGCTGACGATCCGCGGCGTCCCGCGCGCCCGGCGCAAGGCGCGGGTCGCCGAACTCCTCGACCTCGTGCAGCTCCCCGGATTCGAGCGGCGCGCGGTCTCGCAGCTTTCCGGCGGGCAGCGCCAGCGCATCGCCATCGCCCGCGCGCTGGCGGTCTCGCCGAAGCTCTTCCTGCTCGACGAGCCGCTGTCGGCGCTGGACGCCAAGCTGCGCGAGGCGATGCAGGTGGAGCTGCGCCAGCTGCAGCGGCGGCTCGGCATCACCACCATCGTCGTCACCCACGACCAGCGCGAGGCGATGACCCTCGCCGACCGCATCGTCGTCATGAAGTCCGGCGTCGTGCAGCAGGTCGGCCCGCCGCTCGAGGTCTACCGCCAGCCCGCCAACGCCTTCGTCGCGGACTTCATCGGCCAGACGAACCTCTTCGACGTCGTCCACACCGAGCGCGGGCCCACCATCGGCGGCGTCCCCGTCGCGCTGCCCCTCTCCGCCGACGCGCTGCGCATCTCCGTGCGGCCGGAGGCGATCACGGTGACGTCGACCGGACAGGGCGGCATCCCCGCCGACGTCGTCTTCGTGCGCGACCTCGGTGCGCAGGTCGAGGCGCGGCTGGTGTGCGCCGCCGGCGAGGTGATCGTCGTCGGCCCGGCGGGCACGGCGATCCCGCCCGCCGGCGAGACGGTCGCCTTCGCCATCGACCCCGCAGGGGTCGTGATCCTGGACGATGCGCCATGACCGGCGCTGCGAGCGGCGTGAAGGATCAGGCCCCCCTCGCCTTCCCGGCGGTCATGCTGACGGCCTTCTTCGTCGTCCCGTTCGGGCTGATGATCGCGGTCTCGCTCTTCACCCGCGACCAGGCCGCCTTCTACCAGCCGATCCTGACGCTCGCGAACTACGAGCGCTTCCTGTCGGCCTTCTTCGGCAAGGTGCTCCTCTTCTCGCTCGGCCTCTCGGCGCTGGTCTCGGCGATCTGCGTCACGGTGGGCGCCCCGTTCGTCTACCTCCTGACGCGCGCCCCGCGGCGTACGCAGGTGATGTGGCTGGTGGCGCTGCTCGCCGTCCTGTCGCTGTCGGAGGTCATCATCGGCTTCGCCTGGTCGACGCTGCTGTCGCGCACCGCGGGCATCACCAACCTCTTCGTGGCGCTGGGGCTGATGAGCGAGCCGGACGCCTGGAGCCCGAGCTTCGGCGCGGTGCTGACCGGGATGGTGTACCAGGCCTTCCCATACGCCACGCTGGTGCTCTACCCCGCGTTCTCGCGCATCGACCCGTCGTGGTCGGAGGCGGCGCGCACCATGGGGGCGAACCCGTTTCGCGCCTTCCTCACCGTGACGCTGCCGGCGATGCGCGGCACCCTCGCCGCGACCTTCATCGTCGTCTTCGTCTTCGCGCTCGGCGCCTACCTGCTGCCGCAGCTCCTCGGCCGGCCGCAGCACTGGACGCTCTCCGTCCTCATCACCGACCAGGCGATCTACCAGTCGAACATGCCGTTCGCGGCGGCGATGGCGGTCTTCCTCGTCGTGGCGAGCCTCCTCCTCGTGATGCTGACGGCGATGTTCGGGCGGAACCCGACATGAGCGGCAAGGTCCTCACGCGGCTCTTCTTCGGCGTCGTCGCGGTGTTCCTGGCGGCGCCGATCGTGGTGATCGCCGGCGTCTCGATCAACGCCAAGCGCACCCTCGCCTTTCCACCCCAGGGCCTGTCGCTGGACTGGTACGCGCAGATGTTCACCGACGAGGCGTGGCGCTCGGCGATCCTGCGCTCTGTCACCATCGCCGCCCTCTCGGCGGTCATCGCCGTCTTGATCGCCTTGCCGATCGCCTACACGCTCTGGCGGCGCACCACATGGGTGGGGCGGGTCGTGCAGCTTCTCGGCGTCTCGCCGTTCGTGCTGCCGCCGGTCATCACGGCGCTCGGCGCGCTCAGCCTCTGGGCGACGGTCGGCTTCTACGGCGCGTCGTGGACGGTGGTGATCTCGCACGCCGTGTTCTTCACCAGCCTGCCGCTGGTGACGATCTCGCTGGGCTTTTCCTCCATCGACCGGGCCTTTCCGGACGCGGCGCGCACGATGGGCGCCTCGGAGGCCGTCATCGCCCGCACGATCGTGGCGCCGCTGGTGCTCCCGTACGTGATCTCGGGGCTCGCCTTCGCGTTCGTGCTGTCGCTCAACGAGTACATCGTCGCCTACATGACGGTCGGCTTCACGGTGGAGACGGTGCCGATCAAGATCTTCAACGCCCTGCGCTACGGCTACACGCCGACGATGGCCTCGATCTCGGTGCTGTTCGTGGCGGTGGCGGTGCTCGTCTTCGGCCTCGTCGCCCGCTTCGGCGACCTGCCGCGCCTCCTCGGCGCATGGCGGCGCGACTGACGCACGCGGCTTCGCGCATGCCGGAGCGCCGGGCGCGCACGGCCCTGTGACGTATGCCGGCCATGCGGCCGGTACGCGTGCAGTTGTCGCGGCGGTGAACTCGCGCTAGACGAACGGCCTCAAATGGAGGCTGAAGATGGCGAAGGATAAGGCGAACCGACCCAAGGCGCGACTCCCGCGCGGGTTCGCTGACCGCCATCCCGGCGAGATCCGGCGAACCCAGCGCATGATGGCGCAGATCCAGGAGGTCTACGAGCGCTGGGGCTTCGAGCCGGTGGAAACCCCGCTGATCGAGTTCGCCGACGCGCTCGGCAAGTTCCTGCCGGACCAGGACCGCCCGAACGAAGGCGTCTTCGCGTTCCAGGACGACGACGAGCAGTGGCTGTCGCTGCGCTACGACCTGACCGCGCCGCTCGCCCGCATGGTGGCCGAGCGCTTCCAGGAGGTGCCGCGGCCGTACAAGTCGTACCGCGCCGGCTGGGTCTTCCGGAACGAGAAGCCGGGTCCGGGCCGGTTCCGCCAGTTCATGCAGTTCGATGCCGACATCGTCGGCGCCGCGTCGCCGCTGGCGGACGCCGAGGTCTGCATGATGGCCGCCGACACGATGGAGGCGCTGGGCTTCGGCAAGGACGAGTACGCCATCCGCGTCAACTCGCGCCGGGTGCTCGACGGCATCCTGTCCGAGATCGGCCTGCCGGAGGGCGACCCGCGCCGCCTGACGGTGCTGCGCGCCATCGACAAGGCGGACAAGTTCCCGCTGCCCGAGATCGCCAAGCTGCTCGGCCCCGGCCGCGAGGACGAGTCGGGCGACTTCACCAAGGGCGCCGGCCTCGACGACAGGCAGTCCGAGAAGGTCCTCGCCCTGCTCGACCCGACCGCGGACCCGCAGCTCTCGGAGGATCTCGTCACCATCGGCGAGGTCGTGAAGCGTGCCGGCTACGACAGCGTGATCATCGACCCCTCGGTGGTGCGCGGCCTCGAGTACTATACCGGCGCCGTGTTCGAGGCCGAGCTGAAGTTCGAGGTGACCGATGACGCGGGGCGCCCCGTGCGCTTCGGCTCGGTCGGCGGCGGCGGCCGCTACGACGGGCTCGTCGGCCGCTTCATCAGCCAAGACGTCCCGGCGACGGGCTTCTCCGTCGGGGTGTCGCGCCTCGCCGCGGCGCTGGCCGCCCGCGAGGGTGCCTCCGCGGCCGACCGCGGACCGGTGATCGTCACCGTCATGGACCGCGACAACGTCGCCGCCTACCAGGAGATGACGGCCAAACTCCGCGCCGCGCTCAACCAGGACGGGGCCGTCGTCCCGGTGGAGATGTACATCGGCGACTCCGGCTTCAAAGCGCAGATGAAGTACGCCGACCGGCGCGGCTCCCCTTGCGTGATCATCCAGGGCGCCGACGAGCGGGCGGCCGGCAAGGTGCAGATCAAGGACCTCGCCGCCGGCAAGGAAGCCGCCGCCAACATCGAGGACCGCGCCGAGTGGGTCGCCGCCCGCCCGGCCCAGGTCGAAGTCGACGCCGACATCGAGACGATCGCCGCCGCGGTGCGCGCGATCATCGGGTGAGGCCGCGATGAGCCAAGCCGTCTGGTCCGTGCTGGAAGCGGCCAGCGAGATGGTCGTCTCCGTCCCGCTGCTGCAACCTGCCGACATCTTCGTCGACCTCGCCGGGGAAGAGTTCCGCAAGCGCCTCTTCACCACCGACGACGGCGCGCAGACCCTTTGCCTGCGCCCCGACTTCACCATCCCGGTCTGCTACGAGCACCTCGCCGCCCACCGCGACGCGCCGAAGACCTACGCCTACGCCGGCAAGATCTTCCGCAAGCGCCGCATGTCCGGCGATCCCGAGTTCACCCAGATGGGGACCGAGTGGATCGGCCACGGCGACGAGATGGCGACCGACGCCAGGGTCTTCGCCCTCGCCATGGAGTGCGCCGCCGCGGCCGGGATGCGCGCGCCGCAGGTCCGCGTCGGCGACGCCCACGTCTTCGACGCGCTGACGGCGGCCCTCGGCCTCTCGGCCAGCTGGCGCTCGCGCCTCAACGCCGCGTTCGGCGACACCGCCCGCATGGCCGGCGCCCTCTCCCGGCTCGCCCGGCGCGACACGTCCGACGGCCTCGCCGCCCGCCTCGGCCCGGCGCTCGCCAAGGTCGACGCCGCCCAGGCGCGGGCCATCGTCGAGGCGGTGATCGGCCTTCCCGGCGCCCCGCCCCCCGGCGGCCGCACCGACGAGGACATCGCGATGCGCCTCCTCGAGCAGGCCAGCAACGGCGGGTCCGTGCGCGCCGCCGAGACCATCGAACGCTTCCTGCCGCTCACCGCGCCCCTCGACCGGGCGAGCGAACGCCTGACCGCCTTCGCCCGCGCCGAGGGCCTCGACCTCGGCCCGGTCATCGAGGACTTCCAGCGCCGCACCGACGCGCTCGGTGCCATCGGCGTCGACACCTCCGCCCTGACCTTCGACGCCTCGTTCGGGCGCCGCATCGGCTACTACACGGGCTTCGTGTTCGAGATGCTGGGGATCGACGGGGTCAACGAGGCCATCGCCGGCGGCCGCTACGACAAGCTGATCGCCCTCCTCGACCCGACCACGTCCCTGCCGGGCATCGGCTTTTCGGTGTGGCTCGACCGACTGCCGGAGGCCACGTCGTGAGCGAGCTCATCCTCGCCGTCCCGTCCAAGGGCCGCCTCCAGGAGCAGGCGCTGGAGTTCCTGACGCGCTCCGGCCTCAAGATCGACCGCGCGCGCGGCGGACGGGACTATCGCGGCCACATCGGCGGCATGCCGGAAGTCGAGGTCGCCTTCCTCTCCGCCTCCGAGATCGCCCGCGAGCTCGCCGCCGGCCACGCCCACCTCGGCCTCACCGGGCTCGACCTCGTTCACGAGACGGTCGACGATCCCGGCCAGCGCGAGGCGCAGCTCCACCTCGTGACCCCGCTCGGCTTCGGCCCGGCGGACGTCGTGGTCGCCGTGCCCGAGCGGTGGATCGACGTCGACACGATGGCCGACCTCGCCGACGCCGCCGAGATGCATCGCGCCCGGCACGGCCGCACGCTGCGCGTCGCGACGAAGTTCGTCCACATGACGCGCCGCTTCTTCGCGGCGCACGGCCTTGCCGACTACCGCATCGTGGAGAGCCTCGGCGCGACCGAAGGCGCCCCGGCAGCCGGCGCCGCGGACCTCATCGTCGACATCACGACGACCGGGGCGACGCTCGCCGCCAACCAGCTCAAGGTCCTGTCCGACGGGGTGATCCTGCAGAGCCAGGCGAACTTCGTCGCCTCGCGTGTCGCGCCCTGGACCGACACCAGCCGCAGCCTCGCCGCGACGATCGTCGACCGCATCGCCGCGGAGATGCGCGCCCGCTCCATCCTGGAGGTGCGCGCCGTGGTTCCGGACCCCGCCCGCGCCGCGCTGGAGACGGCGGAGCGCTTCGGCGCCGTCGCCCCGTTCGGGACCGACCCGGCGCCGCTGACGCTGCATGTGCCGCGCCGCCGCGGCTCGGAATGCGCCGCGTTCCTGCGCCTCATCGGCGCCCCGTCGGTGGTGATCGTACAGGTGGCGGACGTCTACGAGGACAACCCGCTGACCGAGGCCCTCCTCGCCGCGATCGCCTGACCGCGGCGCGGCGCCTATTCGCGCGCCATCAGCGACAGCAGCGCGTCGGCGATCGGGTTCGCCTGGACGCGCCTCGGCAGCGATTCCGGGTCGTACACGGTCTCGACCCACTCGGCGAAGCTGAGGCCCGCCGCCTCGCCCGTCTGCGCCCACGCCTCGAGGAAGACGTCGAGCACGCCGGTCCGGGCGTGCTTGATGTGGCCGAACTTCAGCGAGAGCTGGCGCTGCGCCTCCTCCGCACTCGCCCCCTCGACGAGGATCATCCACAACGCGCTGCCGAGCCCGGCCCGGTCCGCGCCGGACTTGCAGTGCAGCAGCACCGGGGCCTCGAGGCGCGGAAACACCTCCATCGCCTGCCGCAGCACCGCCTTGGGCGGCGCCATGCGCGACTGCAGCACCACCCGCTCGAAATTGAGGCCGTGCCGGGCGCAGGCCTCCCGCTCGAGCGGATCGCCGCCGAAGCCGTCCGCGCGGAGCGAGACGACGGTGCGGATGCCGAGGCGCGCGGCGGTGGCGATGTCGGTCGGGCTCGGCTGGGCCGAACGCCACAGCCTCTCGGTCACCTGATGCCGGTTGCGGTAGGCGAGGCGCAGGAAGCCGTGGTCGGCGAAGAGGAGACTGCCCCAGGCCTCGCGCCGGTCGCGCAACGTCTCCAGCGGACGGCGCCAGCGCTCGGCGCGGGCGCGGCGGCGCGCCTTGCGGCCGGGCGTGCGCCCGCGCGCGCGGTCCCGCAGGGCTGCGAAATCGATCACTTCGCCAAGATCCTGCGTCGCATCTTCGGTCTCCGTGCTGGCTTCGTCACCGCCAGTCGTCTGGCCGATCCGTGTCATATAGGAACGCCGTAAGCGCTTTGCCGCGAGGCCGACAACCGATGCTCGGCCCGGCGGCGAAAATCAACCCGGCGATGGCACCGCCGGGCCGCCAGACTGGTATTCCGCCGCCGGGGCCGGAGAGCGTCTCCCCTCAGTCGCCGACCGCCGCGCCGCCCGGCCGCCGCGGATCGCTGGCCCCGTAGAGCTCGCCCTCCGCGCCGACCTGGATCGACTGCGCCGAACCCATCGAGTCCATGACCCGCACCTCGTGCCCCATGTCCTCCAGAAGGCGGATCGTGTCGTGCGAGATCCCCTCCTCGATGCGGATATAGTCGGGCAGCCACTGATGGTGGATCCGCGGCGCGTTGGTCGCAGTGGCGATGTTGCGCTCGTGAACGGTCGCGTTGAGGATCACCTGCAGCACGGTCGTGATGATGCGGCTGCCACCCGGCGAGCCGGTGACCAGCGACACCTCGCCGTCCTTCAGCAGGATCGTCGGCGTCATCGACGACAGCGGCCGCTTGTCCGGTTCGACGGCGTTCGCGTCGCCGCCGATCAGCCCGTAGGCGTTCGGAACGCCCGGCTTGGCGGAGAAATCGTCCAGCTCGTTGTTGAGGAGGAAGCCGCCGGCGGTGCCGAAGCCGACGCCGAAGGAGAAGTTCAGCGTCGTCGTCATCGACACCGCGTTGCCCGCGTCGTCGACCACCGAGAAATGCGTCGTCTCGTTGCTCTCGTAGGGTAGCGCGCCGGGGTCGGCGGCGATCTCGGACGACGGGGTCGCGCGCGTCATGTCGATCCTGGCCGCGATCTGGTGCGCGTACGCCTTCGAGGTGAGCGCCTTGACCGGCACGTCCACGAAGTCCGGGTCGCCGAGATAGTGCGCCCGGTCGGCGTAGGCGTATTTCATCGCCTCGACCATCACGTGGATCATCTCGGCGCTGTTGAGGCCGTAGGTTCCGAACGGCTGGTCTTCCAGCGTGTTGAGGATCTGCACGAGGTGGACGCCACCCGAGCTCGGCGGCGGCATGGAGAAGACCTCGTAGTCCTTGAAGGTGCCGTGGACCGGCTCGCGCAGCTTCGCCTCGTAGTTCCCGAGGTCCTCGAGCGTCATGCGCCCGCCGCGCTCGGTGACGGCGTCGACGATCCCTTGCGCGATCTCGCCCTCGTAGAAGGCCGAAGGGCCGTTGTCGGCGATCGCCTGCAGCGTCCCGGCGAGAACCGGGAGTTTCAGGGTATCGCCGCCGATGGGCGCCGCTCCGCCGGGATAGTAGGCGGCGACGTTCGGGTCGGCGAGAAGGCGCTCGGCCGTGTCGGGCGAGGCGAGCGCGGCGGAGGTGTCCGCGCTCACCACGAACCCGTCCCGGGCGAGCGCGATCGCCGGTGCGACCAGCTCGGCGAACGTCAGCGTGCCGGAGCCGTAGCGCTCGTGCGCCAGCGCAAGGCCGGCGACCGTTCCGGGAACGCCCACGGCAAGGCCCGAACGGCGGGACAGCTCGGGGTCCGCCTCCCCCTCGGCATTGAGGAACATGTCCCGGTCGGAGGCGGCAGGGGCGGTTTCGCGGGCGTCGATGGCGACGGTCTCGCCCGTGTCGCCCCGGTGCACGACCATGAAGCCGCCGCCGCCGAGGTTGCCGGCCCGGGGCAGCGTTACCGCGAGGGCGAACGCCGTCGCCACGGCCGCGTCGATGGCGTTGCCGCCCCGGCGCATGATGTCCCGCCCGACCTCGCTCGCCTGCCGCTCCTGGCTGACGACCATGTACTCTTCGGCGCGAATCGGGACGAAGCGCTGACCGCCCGTCGCCTCCTGCGCACCGGCCGGAACCGCGACGGCGACTGCCAAAATGATGGAGAACGCGCCGATGGAGACCCGCCGGGTGATCCGGTCCAGGCGAGAAAAGGAAATCATTCGGCAAACCTTTCACTTGGTTGAATGCCAAGGGGCCGGAAATTTTGTATCAGCTTCCGGTCGTCATTGTGCGAGCCCAGGGACGCATTGACGCGGTCAACTTTGGTTCTTATGTCGCGTCCGCCACCCGAACCTCGTTGTTGTTCAATACCGCGCCATAACGGCGTGGACGATGCCGCTTTGTAACGAAAGGATCGCTCAATGTCGGACGGCTTCACCATGCACAAACTTGCATTGGAGCGGGTTCCGTTTGCGATCGTGATCACGAATCCGCACATCGAAGACAACCCGATCGTGTTTGTGAATTCGGCCTTCACGCGCCTCACCGGCTATTCCGCCGAGGTGTCCGTCGGCCGAAACTGCCGATTCCTGCAGGGTGAGGACACGGATCCCCAGTCCATCGAGCGGATCCGCAAGGGCCTCGCGACCCGGGAAGAGTTCGGCGTCGAGCTCCTCAACTACAAGGCGGACGGAACGCCGTTCCGCAACCGCCTGTTCATCACGCCCCTCAACGACACCGAGGGCGAGCTGCAATATTTCATCGGCCTGCAACGCGCGCTCGGCGACGGCAGCGACCAGGTCACCGGCGGTGTCGACGAGGCGCTGCGGGAGATCCACCACCGGGTGAAAAACCACCTGTCGATGGTGGTCGGCATGATCCGCATGCAGGCGCGCTCACAGAATCCCACTTCGCTGGAGAACTACACCGCGCTCGCCCGGCGGATCGAGACACTGCAGCTCCTCTACCACGAGATGACCAGCACGCCGGAGGACGGCAACGACGGCAGCATCGCTCTCGGCGCCTACGTCTCGCGCATCGCCTCGGCCATCGCCTACCTCGACGGCCGCGAGAGGCTGCAGCTCAACCTCGACCTCGGGCCGATCAAGGCACCGGTCGACACGGCCGCGCGGGTCGGACTCCTCGTCTCGGAGCTCCTCACCAACGCCTATCAGCACGCCTTCGAGGGACGCGCGGGCGGGCTCATCGAGGTGCATCTTCATAGCACCGGCAACCAGATCCGCCTGTCGGTCTACGACGACGGCATCGGCCTCGGCACGAGCTCGGGCTGGCCGGATCGGGGCAACCTCGGCGGCAAGATCGTGCGATCGCTCGTGACCGGCCTCAACGCGCGCCTCTCCATCGACCGCAGCGGCGACGGCACGCGCATCGACGTCGACATCCCCCTCGACGAATCGAACGACACCGAGGAGGCCGCGGAACTCTCCAGCAGCTGAGCCGGCCGCCGGGCGCGGCGGCCGGTCCGCGGGCGCCGGTCAGGACGGCAGGCGTCGCGGCTGCGTGAGGTCGGGCGGGGCGACCGTCGTCCCCTCGCGGCGCCGGCGCGCCTGCGCGATCTCCTCCATCACCTGCACGTAGGCGAGGGTCGCGAAGAGGACCGTCCCGCCCAGCACGTTGCCGACGAACGCCGGGAGGATGAGGCCGAACACCACCCACGCCGGCGACACCTGCCCCTCCAGCAGCAGGAGGAAGCCTTCGCCGGCACCGGCGACGACGTGGGTGAAGTCGCCGAGGGCGATCAGGTAGGTCGCGGCGAAGACCAGGAAGAACTCGCTCCCCTTCGCGGTCGGAATGCACCAGACGATCGCCGCGATCAGCACACCGGCGATGACCCCGTAGCGCAGCGTCTCGAACGGCGTGTGCGCGGTCACCTTGCCCGCCACCTCCATGATCGACGCGAACTGCACGTCGGTCACGATGTCGCCCCAGGAGAGCAGCACCGCCGCGAGCATCACGCCGACCATGTTGGCCGCGAACACCACGGCCCAGAGCCGCCCGGTGCGCACGAATGCCCGCTTCGTCGGGTTCGCGAGGAGCGGCAGCACCGGCGTGATGGTGTTCTCGGTGAAGAGCTGCAGGCGGCCGAGGATGACGATGAGGAAGCCGAAGGTGTAGCCGATGTCACCGATCAGCGCCCTGCCCTGGAAGTCCGGCAGCTCGTGGATGATCAGCCCCTCGCCGATCACCGACATCATCAGGATCAGCCCAGCGGCGACCCCCGACCCGAACAGCGAGACGGCGGGCCGGTTGATCTCCTCCAGCCCGCGCGCGCTGATCGAGGCGTAGACCACTTGCGGGCGTGGCCCGGCGCGCTTGATCGCGTCGCGCTCCTCCCCCGTGGAGAGGGTGCCGATGGCCGGGTCGTCGTGGTTGTCGTCGCTGCGCTCCCGGACCTCGGGGTCGCGGGGCTCGGGAACGCGGGTCGCGGGATCGGGTTCATCCGGGGCGCGCGGGACGGCCTCCCTGCCATCCGGCTGCTGGGCCGCGTGACTCCGGGTGGCCGGCTCGCGGTCGAACTCGTCGGTCTTCAGAGTGTCCATGTCCCCATCCTGCGGGCGCACCCGCCGTGGCCTGCAGCGCATCGCTGCTGGGACTCAATCGGCGGGACTGGGGCTCTGTTCCCGTTTCGAGCGCGTGGAGCCGCTCATATCTGCTGCCCGCCCGGGGGAGCCGCGCTCTCCCGGGACGGGGTGGTTCAGGACGGGGTGCCGGTGAGGCCGAGGGCGTCGCGGATGATCCGCACGACGAGGTCCGGCACCTCCAGGTGCGGCATGTGGCCGACGCCGGTGATGAGATGCCGCGCCATCTCCGGCGGCGCGCCGATCGCCTGGGACACCGGCAGGACGGCGTCCTCGTGGCCCCAGACCAGCGTCACCGGGAAGCCCCGCGCCATAAGGTCGGCGAGCGGCAGCGCCCCCTGCCCCTCCCCCTTCGTGATGGCCTCGACGATCGCCGCGAGCGACTGCGCGAGGCCGGGGTTGGAGCGCTGCTCCGCCGTCTGCCGCGGCAGCGCCTTCGGGACCCTCGAATCGGAGCCGAAGAACTCGCCGAGCACAGCCTCCGCGTCCGCGGCCGTCTCGATGGCGGCGTAGCGGCGCAGGAGCGGAACGTTCATCTCCCGTCCGAAGCCGCCGGGCGCCAGCAGCACCAGCCGCTCCACCAGCTCGGGCTTGCGCAGCCCCACGAGGCTCACGACCGCCCCGCCCAGCGAGTGGCCGACGAGCGTCGCCCGCTCGATGCCGAGCGCCTCGAGGCTCGCCAGGACCGCCTTGGCGCAGACCATCGCGTCGGGCGTCCCCTCCCAGCCGACCGCCTCGCCGTGCCCGGGAAGGTCGAAGGCGATGACGGGACGGTAGGCCGAGAGCGCCTTGGCGAGACTGGAAAAGGTCAGCCGGTCGGCGCCGAAGCCATGGATCAGAACGATCGGAGTGTCGCCCTTGCCGTAGCGGCGGTGGGGCAAGGGGTTGGGGTTCGGCATGGCTCAGCTCCGGATGGTTAACGCGCCGCTAACTATTTTTCGCCACGGTTCGTCAACCAGCAGGAGGCGCACCATGATGATCGATCCCCGACGCGCCGGCCTGGCGCTCGTCGTGGCCGCGGCGATGACGGCGGCTGGCGCCCCGGCCCGGGCCAACATGGTCGAGCTGGTCGACCCCAACACCGGCAAGACGTTCCACTACCGCCCATCGTTCTCCAGACAGGTGCAGCCGGAACGCCCGAAGCACAAGTTCTTCGATCCCGGCACCCAGAAATGGGTGACCTACCAGGCCTCGCGCGAGGAAATGCGCGAGCGACACCGCATGAAGTACGCGCGCGCCACGGTGCGGTTCGTCTCCGGCGAGCCGGGCGGGACGATCGTGGTCGACACCGAGCAGCGCTACCTCTACCTCGTCCAGGGCAACGGCACGGCGATCCGCTACGGCATCGGCGTCGGCCGCGAGGGGTTCACCTGGTCCGGGGTCGAGCGGATCACCCGGAAGCGGGAATGGCCGGACTGGCGGCCGCCAGCGGAAATGCTGGAGCGCCAGCCGGGGATCCCGGAGTGGATGCCGGGCGGACCGCAGAATCCGCTCGGCGCCCGGGCCCTCTACCTCGGCTCGACGCTCTACCGCATCCACGGGACCAACGAGGACGAGAGCATCGGCTACGCCGTCTCGTCCGGGTGCATCCGAATGCTGAACGAGGACATCATCGACCTCTACGGCCGCGCGAAGGTCGGGACGCGCGTCATCGTCCTCGGCCCCGGGAGCGACCGCACCGGGCTGATCGCCGCCATCAGCGCCTTCTGAGAGGGGTCGGGCGGCGCTCCGCGCCGTCTCTCGTCCTCAGGCGCAGCTTAGCTGCGCCTGGCGAGGGCGTTCCCCCTCGCGCTCCCCCGCTTCGCCACCCGGCAGGGGTTGGTGCCGGACGCCCGCTGACGCGGGCCTCCACCTCCAACCCCTCGTCCAGGGTGAAGCGGGATGCGGCCGCGTCAAGGGTGAAGGCTCCGCCCGCGCTGCGCGTGCCCTTGACCCGGCCGCATCCCTGGCGCTCCGACGATGGCGATCGTCAGCGGTAGACCATGATCGGGACGAGGCACGAGCGCAGCAGCGCCGTCGTGGACGAGCCGATCAGCAGGTGGCGCACCCGCGAATGGCCGTGGCTTCCCATCACGAGGAGATCGGCCGCACCGTTCTCCACCGCGGCGGAGATCGCCCCCTCCGGCTCGCCCGGGACGATGTCCGCGCTCACCACGAGACCGGCGGCTTCCAGGGTCTCGCGCGCCCAGCCGAGCTTCTCGCGGGTCGCGGGTCTGTCCTCGCCGACGGTGACGATGCGAACCGACAGGCCGTTGAAGAGGCTGTCCCGCGCGACCGCCTCGACCGCACGCGTGCTGCTCGCCCCGCCGTCGAAGGCCACCACCACCCTGGCGATCGGCTTGAAGGCGCGGGAGGCGACGAGCACGGGCTTCCCGGTCGAGCGCATGACGCGCTCCAGGTTGGAGCCGAGGTGCATCGTGGCGAAGTCCGCCGCCTCGCCGCGCTTGCCGATGACGAGGACATCGAAGTCGTCCTGCACCTGGCCGAGCTCGCTCAGCAGGTCGCCGATGCGCATGCGGTGGCCGGCGGTGACACCGGCGTTCGCGAGGTGCTCGGTCGCCGCCTCCAGGATCGCGCGGCCGCGCTCCTGCGCGAGACGGCCGCGCTGTTCGTCGAGCGTCGCCAGCTCCTCGAGCAGCGTGGACCGCGCGCCGAGCGACAGGCTGCCGGACAGGTTCGACGGCGCGCTCGACGTCTCGCGCCGGCCGATGACGTGCATCAGCTCCAGCGACGCGCCGGTCCGCCTGGCGGCCCAGGCCGCATGGTCGCAGACGCTCGCCGTGTAGATCGAGCCGTCGATCAGCGCCATGATGCGCATGATTCCTCCCGAGGCGTGTTCTTGTTCGTCGGTCATAAGCGTTCGACCCTTCGGCGCTCGGCTGCAAGCACTGGCTTCGGATGAGGTGGAGACGGTGGGCTCCCGGACGCGGCGACCCCGCCGGCTCAGTGGCCGAGCATCTGGTCGAGCGCGCCCGGCTTGTCGTGGACGCCGAGGCGGTCGACGATCGTCTCCGACGCCTCGTTGAGGCCGACGATGTCGACGGTCGTCCCCTCGCGGCGGAACTTCAGCACCACCATGTCGAGCGCCTGCACGCTGGAGATGTCCCAGATGTGCGCGCGGCTGACGTCGATGACGACCCGGCCCGGCGCCTCGCGGAAGTCGAACGCCCTCGAGAACTCCTCGGCCGAGGCGAAGAAGAGCTGCCCCTCCACCCGGTAGGTGCGCGTCGCCCCGTCCTCCGACAGCGTGGAGGTGATGCGGAAGATCTGCGCGATCTTCCACGCGAAGAACAGCGCCGACAGGAGCACGCCGACGAGGACGCCGATCGCGAGGTTGTGGGTCAGCACCACGACGAAGACCGTCGACAGCATGACGATGGACGACGAGCGCGGGTGCGTGCGCAGCGTCTTGATCGACGACCACGAGAAGGTGCCGATCGACACCATGATCATCACCGCGACGAGGGCGGCCATCGGGATCTGGCTGACGAGGTCGCCCAGGATCACGATGAGGAACAGCAGGAAGATGCCGGCGCAGAAGGTCGACAGGCGTCCCCGCCCGCCGGACTTCACGTTGATCATCGACTGGCCGATCATCGCGCAGCCGGCCATGCCGCCGATGAAGCCGGTGAAGAAGTTGGCGAGGCCCTGGCCGATGCACTCCTGGCTCTTGTTGGAGCCGGTGTCAGTGAGCTCGTCGACGATCGTCGCCGTCATCAGGCTCTCGAGGAGACCGACGGCGGCGATCGCCACCGAGTAGGGCAGGATGATCATCAGCGTATCGAGGTTGAGCGGGATCTGCGGCAGGAGGAAGACCGGGAAGGAATCCGGCAGGTCGCCCATGTCGCCGACGGTGCGCACGTCGAGCCCGAGCGTCATGGAGATCGCCGTCAGGACGACGATCGCGACCAGCGGGGACGGCACCACGGTGGTGAGGCGCGGGAAGAGGTAGATGATGGCGAGCGCGGCGGCGACCATCGGGTAAGTCAGCCAGGGCACGCCGATCAGCTCGGGGAGCTGCGCCATGAAGATCAGGATGGCGAGCGCGTTGACGAAGCCTGTCAGCACCGAGCGGGAGACGAAGCGCATCACCTTGCCGAGCTTCAGGAGCCCGGCGACGACCTGGATGACGCCGGCGAGGATCGTCGCGGCGAAGAGGTATTGCAGCCCGTGGTCGCGCACCAGGGTCACCATCAGCACCGCCGTCGCGGCCGTGGCGGCGGAGATCATGCCCGGGCGGCCGCCGGTGATCGCGGTGATGACGGCGATCGAGAACGAGGCGTAGAGGCCGACCTTGGGGTCGACGCCGGCGATGATGGAGAAGGCGATCGCCTCGGGGATGAGGGCGAGGGCCACCACGAGGCCGGAGAGCAGATCGCGGCGGATGTTGCCGAACCATTCGGCGCGATAGGTGTCGATGGAGGGCATCGTCTCTCGCTGCGGTGCGCGGCGCACCGACGCGAGAGAGGCGTCCCGACGGCAGCGCGCGGTGGAAATTCGGCAGATCGGCGGCCGACGGCGCACCGGGCCCGCCGGCGGGTCCAGGGTTCCCTTCGCTATCTCCACCTATGGTGATCGGCAATATGACGCAGCGGGATTCCGCTATGCGACAAGCGCCCCGCCTCCCCGCGACGCCACCGGCCCCGCCCCCGTCGCTCCGCCCTCGAACCCTCCCGGCACGGCGCCCTGCGGCGGCGGCCACGGGTTCGGAATGGTGCCTGTTCCCCGGAGCCGACCGTCGCTGAAGCCCGGTCAGCGCCGGAGGGGGATGCCGCACAAGGCCGGAGAGCGGAGCGTGCCTTGTGCGGCATCCCCCTCCGGTGCAGGGCTTCGTTCAGCGATGGTCGGCTCCGGGGAGCAGGCGCCCGCCCTGTTCCATGGTGGGACCCGAGCCCTCGGCGCCTCGTCCTTCACCAGCGCGGCGGTTGCGCCGGGTTCAACTGCCGGCGTCGCCGAAGGAGCGGCCGCCGACGGCGCGGCGGGGCTTGCCGATGTTCTCCGGCAGAGGGATGAACTCGACCTCGTCGCCGGGGACGGTGTCGAAGCGTCCTTTCGCCCATTCCTGCTTCGCCGCCTCGATGCGCTCGGGGCGGGAGGAGACGAAGTTCCACCAGATGTAGCGCGGTCCCTCCATCGGCTCGCCGCCGAAGAGCATGAAGCGCGTGTCGCCGCTGGCCGTGACGGTGACCGAGTCTCCGCGGCGCAGGACGAGGAGGGTGCCGCTCTCGTAGGTGCCGCCGTCGATGAGGAGACCACCGGACAGCACATAGAGCGCGCGTTCCTCGTGCGAGGCCTCGACCTCGAACCGGGTGCCGGACGTCAGCGCGACGTCGGCGTAGAGCGTCTCGGACGCGGTCTGCAGCGGAGACTTCAGGCCGTGGGTCGCGCCGGCGACGAGACGCATCGTGAGCCCCGTGTCGTCGGCGAAGGGGAGTTCCTCGCGGCCGTGGTGGATGAAGGCGGGGTCGCTCTCCTCCATCGCGGCTGGCAGGGCGACCCAGGTCTGCAGGCCGAAGAGGCGCTGACCGTTGTGCTTGCGCTCCTCGCCCGTCCGCTCGGAGTGGACGATGCCCTTGCCGGCACGCATCCAGTTCACGTCACCGGGGCGGATCGTCATCTCGGTGCCGAGGCTGTCGCGGTGGAGGATCTCGCCTTCCAGCAGGTAGGTCACCGTGGCGAGGTTGATGTGCGGGTGGGGACGCACGTCGATCCCGGTGTCGGTGAGGAACTCGGCCGGGCCCATCTGGTCGAAGAAGATGAACGGGCCGACCATCTGTCGCTGGACGCTCGGCAGCGCGCGCCGCACGGTCATCTCGCCGAGGTCGACCGCGCGCGGGACGATCACGGTCTCGACGGCGGCGACGGAGTCCGCGTCACCGAGGACAGGATCCGGGCAGGGGCTGAAGCTCATCGCATTGTCTCCTCGGCGCATGCCCGCGACGCGGACGGGAGCGAATCTTACCGCGCGCAAGGGATCATGACGACCAGGGCACGTCTTGGCGAATTGTCACCTTTCCGCCGATGGCGCCGGGGGACGCTCCGTCAGGCGAGCTGGCGCGGTCCGGAGCGCTGGCGCCTCACCTTGACCGGCTTGGTCGGGCGGCGGGAGAGCGTCTTGAGGATCTGTTCGGGCGCGCTCCTGGCGTCGATCTCGCCGTCGCGGGCCCTCACCCGCCGCAGGCTCGGCAGCGCGAGCGCCTGTTCCGGCACCGCCTCGCCCCTGTCCTCCCAGATGGTGATGCGGTTGCGCCCGCCGGACTTGGACCGGTAGAGCGCCACGTCCGCGCGCTTGAAGGCGGCGGTGGCGTCGGCTTCGAGGCCGGTCGGCATGAGCTCGGCGATCCCGAGGCTGGCGGTGACGCGGATACCCTTCCCGGCGCCGATCCGCTGGACTTCGAGGGCGGCGCGATAGCGTTCGAGCATCGCCGCCGCCTCGTCGGCCGTGCGCCCCGGCAGCAGGATGCCGAACTCCTCGCCGCCCAGACGCCCGACGTGGACGGCGGTCCCGAAGGTCTCGGCGAAGAGGCGCGAGGCCGCCCGCAGCACGTCGTCGCCGGTCTGGTGGCCGTAGGTGTCGTTGATCGACTTGAAGTGGTCGAGGTCGACGATCGCGACGCTGCCGCAGGGCCCGGCCCCGCCGGCGCGGGCGCGGGCCGACTCGACGACGTCGAAGAACGCGGTGCGGCTGAGGAGGCGCGTCAGCCCGTCGAGGGCGGCGCTCATCTTCAGCTCCATCTCGTTCTCGACGCACCGCGCGAGCTGGTCCATCAGCGAGATCTGCGCCGGCGAGAAGGTGCGCGGCCGGTGATCCATGCCGCATAGCGAGCCGACCTGATACCCCTCCATCGTCACCAGCGGGACGCCGACATAGCTGCGGATGAAGGGATCGCCGAGCACGTACTCGTTGGCGTCGAACGGCGGATGCTGCAGCGCGTCCTCGACGATGAGGGCGCCGCGTTCCTGGATCGTGATCGTGCAGAACGAGGACGATCGGCTCGTCCTCTCGAGGCCGAGCCCGATCGAGGCCTTGATGTACTGGTCCTCAGCGCCGATCAGGGTGACTGCGGCGATCGGCAGATCCAGCGCGGTGCGGACCACCTGGGTGATGTGAGCGAAACCGGCGCCGTCCTTCGCTTCGAGGATCGCCAGCCGCGAGAGGCATGCAAGACGCCCTGCCTCGTCATTCAACTTGTTGTCGCTCACCCGGCCCTCCAGGTTACTCGCGTTCACGTCACGTTTAGATAAACGCGCCGCCCAACTTTCGACACTCCTAGCGCGACTTAAGGGTCGGCCATGAGCGAAATCTTGTAAAATTTTTTTTCGGCGGGCGACTGCCAGAGATTGTGGGGCGTTCTGCGCCGCTGGGGCCGGTCGCCGCCGCCCGGCGGAGGCGCGATGGTCCCGGGAGCGTCCGACGAAGGTCCCGGGGGCTTGCGGACGGCCGGGCAGAGGCGTATTTGCGGCGGCGGGACACCCCTCCCCAACGAGGGGCGCCTATCTGAGAGGATAGTTACAATATGAACACCGCTGCAATGCCTGGTCGCAAGCCGGGTAATCCATGCTTCTCGTCCGGTCCCTGCGCCAAGCGCCCTGGTTGGACCGTCGACGCCCTGGCCGACGCCGCGCTCGGCCGTTCGCACCGTTCCAAACTCGGCAAGGCCAAGCTCGGCGAGGTCCTCGACCGGACCCGCACGCTCCTCGGCGTGCCGGCCGACTACCGCATCGGCATCGTCCCCGCGTCCGACACCGGCGCGGTCGAGATGGCCATGTGGTCGCTCCTCGGCGCCCGTCCCGCCAGCATGCTCGCCTGGGAATCCTTCGGCGAAGGCTGGGTGACGGACGTCATCAAGCAGCTCAAGCTCGACGCCAGGATCGTGAAGGCTCCGTACGGCGAGCTCCCCGACCTCACCACCGTCGACTGGGACACCGACGTCGTCTTCACCTGGAACGGCACGACCTCCGGCGTGCGCGTGCCGAACGGCGACGTGATCCCCGCGAACCGCGAGGGTCTCACCATCTGTGACGCCACCTCCGCGGCATTCGCCCAGGCCCTGCCGTGGGACAAGCTCGACGTCGTCACCTTCTCCTGGCAGAAGGCGCTCGGCGGCGAGGCGGCGCACGGCGTCCTCATCCTGTCGCCCCGCGCGGTGGAGCGGCTCGAGACCTACACCCCCGCCTGGCCGCTGCCGAAGCTGTTCCGCATGACGAAGGGCGGCAAGCTGAACGAGGGCATCTTCAAGGGCGAGACCATCAACACCCCCTCGATGCTCGCGGTGGAAGACTGCCTCGACGCGCTGAAGTGGGCCGAAAGCCTGCCCGAGACGCTTGCCGACCGCTCTGACCGCAACCTCGCCGCGCTGACCGCCTGGGCCGACAGGACCCCCTGGGTCGACTTCCTCGCGAAGGACCCGGCGGTCCGCTCGAACACCTCTGTGTGCTTCCGGATCGTCGACCCCGCCGTCGCCAACGCGCCGGAGGCCGAGCAGGCCGCCTTCGCCAAGGCGCTCGCCGCCAAGCTGGAGAAGGAGGGCGTCGCCCTCGACATCGGCTCCTACCGCGATGCGCCTCCGGGCCTTCGCATCTGGGCCGGCGGCACCGTCGAGACGGCCGACCTCGAGGCGCTGACCGAGTGGCTCGACTGGGCCTTCGCCACGACCGACAAGCCGGTCGCCCAGGCCGCCGAGTAACGGGACCGACACCGGCCGCGCCGAGCGCGGCCGCGATGTGACCCCGCCGCGCGCGACGCGGCGACGATGTGCAACGGGCCGCGTGCCATCGCGGCCCTCCCGACCATTCATGATTGAACCGACGCAGCGCGGCCGCCGCCGCTGCGCGAAGGATTCCCCGATGCAGCAGACCGTTGCCAACACCGCCACCGCGACCGCAGCCAAGACGCGCCCGGTCGTCCTCATCTCCGACAAGCTGTCGGACGCCGCCGTGCAGATCTTCAAGGACCGCGGCGTCGACGTGATCTTCGAGCCGGACCTCGGCAAGGACAAAGAGGCGCTGCTCGAGCGCATCGCCACGGTCGACGGCCTCGCCATCCGCTCCGCCACCAAGGTGACCGACAAGGTCCTCGAGGCGGCGAAGAACCTGAAGGTGATCGGCCGCGCCGGCATCGGCGTCGACAACGTCGACATCCCCGCCGCCTCGCGCGCCGGCGTCATCGTGATGAACACGCCGTTCGGCAACTCCATCACGACCGCCGAGCACGCCATCGCGATGATGTTCGCCGTCGCCCGCCAGATTCCCGCCGCCGACGCCTCCACCCAGGCCGGCAAGTGGGAGAAGAACCGTTTCATGGGCACCGAGCTGACGGGCAAGACGCTCGGCATCATCGGCTGCGGCAACATCGGCTCGATCGTGGCAGCCCGCGGCATCGGCCTCAAGATGCGCGTCATCGCCTACGATCCCTTCCTGACGGCCGAGCGCGCCGCCGAGATCGGCGTCGAGAAGGTCGAACTGGACGAGCTCTTCGCCCGCGCCGACGTCCTGACGCTCCACACCCCGCTCACCGAGAAGACCAGGAACGTCGTCTCCCGCGAGCGCATCTTCGCCATGAAGAAGGGCGCCATCGTCATCAACTGCGCCCGCGGCGGCCTCGTCGACGAGGCCGCGCTGCGCGAGGCGCTCGACCAGGGTCACCTCGCCGGCGCCGGCGTCGACGTCTTCTCCGAGGAGCCCGCCAAGGAGAACGTCCTGTTCGGCGCGCCGAACCTCGTCTGCACGCCGCACCTGGGCGCCGCCACCTCCGAGGCGCAGGAGAACGTCGCCCTCCAGGTGGCCGAGCAGATGTCGGACTACCTGCTGCGCGGCGCCGTCTCCAACGCGCTGAACATGCCCTCGATCACCGCGGAAGAGGCGCCGATCCTCACCCCGTTCGTGACGCTCGCCGAGCGCCTTGGCTCGTTCGCCGGCCAGCTCACCGAGACCGGCATCAAGGGCGTGCGGATCGAGTACGAGGGCGACGTCGCCGAGCTGAACCTCAAGGCGCTGACCGCAGCCGCCGTCACCGGCCTGATGCGCCCGCTCCTGCAGGACGTGAACATGGTCTCCGCGCCGACCATCGCGCGGGACCGCGGCATCCTGGTCGAGGAAGTGCGCCGCGAGCAGCAGGGCGCCTACGAGAACTACATCCGCCTCACCGTCATCTCCGAGCGCCAGGAGCGTTCGGTGGCCGGCACGGTGTTCTCGGACGGCAAGCCGCGCATCATCCAGGTGAAGGGCATCAACCTCGACGCCGACTTCGCGCCGCACATGATCTACGTGACCAACCAGGACAAGCCGGGCTTCATCGGCTCCATCGGCATGGCGCTGGGCAAGGCGGGCGTGAACATCGCCAACTTCACGCTGGGCCGGAAGGAAGCCGGCGGCGAGGCGATCTGCATCATCGAGGTGGACGGCGAGCCGTCGGCGGACGTGCTGAAGACCATCGAGACCCTGCCGCTGGTCAACCAGGCCAAGGCGCTCAACTTCACCGGCTGACCCCGGCGCCGGCCCCCGGCCGGCGGTCAGGCTGACGAGCGGCAACGGCGCGGGTCCCCCGCGCCGTTTTTCGTTTGTCCGGCCCGGGACAGGGCACGGCGATGCGGTAATCGCTTGCGGATCCGGCGAGGTGGGCGCACGCTCGGCCGACCGATGGCTCGTCCCGGGGGGAGGCGATGAGCAGCCAGCACGACGCGTGGACCGCAGGTCACAGCTACGAGCACTACATGGGGCGGTGGAGCCGCGTCATCGCGTGGCGGTTCCTGGAATGGCTCGACCCGCCCGAGCGGCGCGACTGGCTGGAGATCGGCTGCGGGACCGGCGCGCTGACCGCGACCATCCTCGCCAAGTGCGATCCCGCCTCGATCCTCGCCACCGACCAGTCCGACGACTTCGTCCGCCACGCCGCCGACACGATGCATGACGAGCGTGTGCGCTTCGAGACGGCGGAGGCCCGGGCGCTGCCGGTCGGCGACGCCAGCGTCGACATCGTCACCTCGGGCCTCGTCCTCAACTTCATTCCCGACAAGCCGGCCGCGTTGCAGGAGATGCGGCGTGTCCTGAGGCCCGGCGGCCTCGTCGCGTTCTACGTCTGGGACTATCCGGGCGGCGGGATGGGCTTCATCGACGCGTTCTGGCGCGCGGCGGCGGCCTGCGACCCGGCCGCAGCGTCCCTCGACGAGGGCAAGCGCTTCCCGTTCTGCACCGCGGAGGGGCTGAAGGGGCTGTGCGAGGAGGCCGGCCTCGCGGACATCGCGGTGACCCCGCTCGAGGTCACCACGCGGTTCGACGACTTCAACGCGTTCTGGCGCCCGTTCACGCTCGGCGCCGGCCCCGCCCCGGGCTACTGCCGCAACCTCGAGGAGCCGCAGCGCGAGGCGCTGAAGCACAAGCTGGCGGAAGAGGTGGGGACGGACGGCGCGATCGAGCTGCCGGCGAGGGCGTGGGCCGCGCGCGGCACGATCGGCTGAGCGCCGCCGGGGAGCGGCACCGCCTGCGAGGAGGGCACCCGGAGCCGTTCGGCGGGCCCCTCCCCGTTCGGGCCGCCTACTGGCGGCCGAGTTCCTGGCCGTTCAGGACCGCGCACGAGCCCTGATAGGCGGAAAACTTCAGCGACGCGTCCCCAAGGTCGACCTTGCAGGTCATCGGGAAGATCGACGCGGCCTCGCCGGTGACGCCCGACAGGCGCAGGCGCGTGCCGTCGAACTTGTAGTCGCCGGAGACGGTCAGGCCGTTCGTGATGGCGAGCTCGAACTTCTCGCCCGCGAAGCTCGCCGAGAGCTGCTCGTTGGAGAAAGCGCCGGCGAGCTTGGCCTCGGCGACCCTGGACCCGGTTACCTCGGGCGCCTCGGCGGCAGCCTCGGTCCCGCCGGCGGTCTCGGCCATCCCTTCGTCGGCGGCCTCGGTTTCGGCGGCGGCGACCTCGTTGGCGAGGTCGGGCGCGGCAGCGGCCGTGTCGTCGCTCCCGCCTTCCAGGGCGGGGGCGGGGTCGGTCGGGGCGGCATCCGCGGGCGCGGGCGTCACGCCGTCCGGGGCGTCCGCGGCGGCGGCGGATTCGGCGGCCGCGGCCTCGGCGGCGGCGAGCTTCTCCTCGAGTTCGGTGACCTGGGCCTGCAGCTCGGCCTGACGGCTGGCGGCGCTGTCGGCGGCGGCCTGCAGCTCCTTGTTCTTCTCCGTCAGCCGCTCGACCTCGGTGGCGAGCGCGTCGCGGCGCTGGGTCAGTTCTTCGGTGGAGCCCCGAAGCGTGACGACCTCGGCCTGAAGCTTGTTCTGCTCGTCCTGCGCGGCCTGCATCTCCTCATGCAGCGACTGGTTCTGCGCGCGCAGGTCCTCCACCTCGGCGGAGAGGCTGTCGCGGGTCTCGGCGAGGGCGCCGACCTCCTGCTGCAGCCGGGTCTGGCGCCCCTCGGCGGCCTGCACCTCGGCCTGGGCCGCGTTCAACGCCTGTTGCGTCGCGTCGACGTCGGCGGTCAGCGCCTCGTTCTGGCCGGTGAGGGTCGCGACCGAGCTTTCGAGCTCGCTGCGGGCGCTGGTCAGGTTCTCGACGTCGGTGCGGATGGCCTCGAGGCTCGCCCGCACGTCCTCCGCCTCGACCTGGCGGCTCGACAGCTTCTGCTCCGCGTCGGAGAGGCTCTGCGTCAGCTCGTCGTTGCGGCTGCGCAGCTCGCCGACCGAACCTTCCAGCTCGGTGCGGCTCTTCTCGAGGTTCTCGAGGTTCTGCCTCGCCTCGGCGGCGCGCTGCTGGGCGGTGCCGGCGGCCTGCTGCGCCGCGGCGAGCTCGGTGTTGAGCCCCTCGATCCGCTGGGTGATCGTCTGCTCCTCCTCTCCGAGGTCGGAGATGCGGTCGCGGATCGCGTCCTCTTCGGTGGCGGCCTCGGCGGCGGCCTGTTCGGCGGCCTGCTGCTCGGCCCTGGTCTCCTCGAGCGCGGTCTGGACGTCCTCGAGGGCGCCGGAGGCGGTCGACAGGGCATTGAACTGGTCGCGCAAGGCGGCCTGAGCCCCGGCAGCATCGTCGAGCTGAGCCCTCAGCTCGGCTTGCCGTCTATTCTTTTGCAGATAAAACGTGGCCGCGGCGGCGATCGATATGATCGCTATCACCGAAACGACAATGAACAGCGGTTGGCGCAAGGCGTTCATGAAGTTCTCCGTTCCGTGCCGTCGGCCATGTCCTCGCAACCTAGCGAATCACATGGCCGTGTCAGCCCTCTTATGGGCCTGCCGACGCGGTTTGACGCATTAACTTGCCCAGCCAGCCTTAACGAGGGACGCCTGATGATCTTTTCTGCCAACCTTGGGTTTCTTTGGACGGATCGACCATTTCTGGAGCGGCTCGTCGCAGCACGGTCCGCCGGGTTCACGATGGTCGAGTTCCACGACCAGGCGCAGCAGGTCGGGCCCGAAGCGGTGCGCGACGCCCTCGGCGACCTGAAGGTGGTCGGCCTCAACGCGCGCATGGGCGAGACGTCCGGCGTCGCCGCCATGCCGGGCCGAGAGGCGGAGGCGCGGGCCGACATCGCCGAGGCGATCGCCGCCGCGCGGACGGTCGGGGCCGGCGCCATCCACGTCGTCTCCGGCCTCGCCGACGATCCGGACCGCCATTCCCGCCTTGCCGAGCGGCTGGCGGAGGCGTCGGCCGAAGCCCCGGAGCTGACATTCCTGGTCGAGCCGCTCTGCCGGCAGGCGCGCCCCGGCTACGCCGTCGCCTCGGTGGAGGAGGCGGCCGAGGTCATCCGCCTCGCGGGCGTGCCGAACGTGAAGATCATGTTCGACTGCTACCACGTGCAGCGCCAGAGCGGCGACGTCCTCGCCCGCTTCCGCGAGCATTTCGACGATATCGGCCACGTCCAGATCGCCGGCGGCCTCACGCGGCAGGAACCGGACCGCGGCGAATTGAACTACGCCTTCCTGCTGCCCGCCTTCGTCGAGGCCGGCTACACGGGCCCGATCGGCTGCGAGTACACGCCGGCGACCACGGTGGAGGCCGGCCTGTCCTGGCGCGACGCGTTCACTGCCCCGGCGGGGCCCCCGGCGTCCCTGTAGGGGCGGATTTGCGTGCCGGGCGGCGGCCGACCTGCGCGACGACGATCCCCGCGATGATGATCGTCCAGCCGACGAGGTGGTAGAGCTCGATCCGCTCGCCCAGCACCACCACCGCCAGGAGCGAGGCGAAGACCGGGACGAGGTGGAAGAACGGCCCCGCCCGGTTCGCGCCGATCAGCGCCACCGCCCTGTTGAAACACAGATATGCGATCACCGCCGCGAACACGGCGATATAGAGCGACGCCGCGATCCCGCCGGGCGTGAAGCGGATGCCCGAGCCGAACGCCAGCTCCAGGGCCGCCGCCGGCACCAGCGGCACGAGGCCGACCGCGATGGCGGAGATCTGGAACGACATCGGGTGCACCGCCGGGCGCTCGCGCAGGTAGATCGTGTAGAGCGACCAGATCACCTGGGAGATCATGATCCACACGTCGCCGGCGTTGAAGCGGAACGTGGCCAGAACCGCGAGGTCCCCGCGGGTCATCACGACGAGCGCGCCGCACGTCGCGACGAGGATGCCGATCGCCTGGGGCATGGTGAGCCGGTCGCGATAGACGACGTACGCGGTGATCGCGATCGTGATAGGGAATGTGGAGGACAGCAGAGTGCCGTTGATGACGGTCGTCATCGACAGGCCGATGTAGACACAGATGTTATAGGCGCCGATGGAAAGGACGCCGAGCACCACCATGATCTTCCAGCTCGCCTTCAGGGCCGGCAGGTCCTGCCGGATGTGGCGCCGGCCGATTGCGAGCAGGATCAGGAATGCGAGGACCCAGCGGATGGCCGTGAGCGTGACCGGCGGGATGTCCCCCGCGACATATCGGCCGGCAACCCAGTTGCCCGACCATAGGAACATCGTGAGCGGCAGCAGGACATAAGGCTGATTGGCGATGAGGGGCGACCAGCCCTTGTTGACGTCCTGTTTCACGTTGATGGTGTTCCCGTACCGTATCATGTTGTGCAATGCGGCTATGAGAAGTCGCGTAGAGCGGCTTGCCCACACGCGCCCTTCTGGGCCACAAGCCCTAGGCCGCGCGTCGCAACGTGTCTGTGGCATGGCAGATCGCGCACCGCCAGTGCGGCACCTCCAAGCCACAGGCGAAAGGATGAGAGAGATCGATGGGTAGCGTCGTGGTTGTCGGCTCCCAATGGGGCGACGAAGGCAAGGGAAAGATCGTCGACTGGCTCTCCGAGCGAGCCGAGGTGATCGTCAGGTATCAAGGCGGCCATAACGCCGGTCACACGCTGGTGATCGACGGGGTCACCTACAAGCTCTCGCTGCTGCCTTCGGGTGTGGTGCGGCCCGGCAAGCTCTCGATCATCGGCAACGGTGTCGTGCTCGACCCCAGGGCCTTCCTGACCGAAGTCGACGCGATGCGGGCCAAGGGCGTGGAGATTTCGCCGGCGACGCTGAAGATCGCCGAGAACGTCCCCCTCATCCTCTCGGTCCACCGCGAGCTCGACCAGCTGCGCGAGGCCGCGTCCGGGGCCGCCGCGATCGGCACCACCGGCCGCGGCATCGGCCCGACGTACGAGGACAAGGTCGGCCGCCGGGCCGTGCGCCTCGCCGACCTCAACGACCGCGAGACGATCGACGGTCGCATCGACCGCCTCCTCGCGCACCACAACGCGCTGCGCGTCGGCTTCGGCGCCGAGCCGGTGTCGGCCGAGACCATCCGCGAGGAGCTCGAGGCCGCGCGTCCGGTGCTGGAGTACGCCGACCCGACCTGGCGGACCCTGCGCGAGGCGCGCAACGCCGGCCGCAACATCCTCTTCGAGGGTGCTCAGGGCGCAATGCTGGATATCGATCACGGCACCTTCCCGTTCGTCACCTCGTCGAACACGGTGGCGGGGTCGGCCGCGGCCGGATCCGGCGTCGGCCCCTCTTCCCTCGACAGGACACTCGGGATTACAAAAGCTTACACCACTCGCGTGGGCAACGGTCCGTTCCCGACGGAACAGAAGAACGAGATCGGCCAGCTCCTTGGCGAGCGGGGTGCCGAGTTCGGCACCGTCACCGGCCGAAAGCGCCGCTGCGGCTGGTTCGACGCAGTGATGGTCCGTCAGGCGGTGCAGACCGGTGGCATCGACCGTCTGGCCCTCACCAAGCTCGACGTTCTGGACGGGCTGGATGAGCTCAAGATCTGCGTCGCGTACGACGTGGACGGGGAACGCATGGACCGGCTACCTGTGGAAACGGCGCGTCAATCTCGCGTTCAGCCAGTCTACGAAACCATCAAGGGCTGGTCGGCATCGACGCGGGGTGCACGCTCTTGGGGAGAGTTGCCCGCCGAAGCGGTCAAGTACGTACGGCATGTGGAAGAGTTGGTCGGAGCGCCCGTGGCGATGTTGTCGACGAGCCCAGAACGAGACGATACAATACTTGTTGAAGATCCCTTTCATATTTAATTCCAGGCCCATGGGCAGGAAGGGCGTGTGGTCGCGATGACCGACTTCTACTCTGTGCTGCAGCGAGCGGTTCAGTCGCTCCCGGACGGGAGCGGCCCGCAGCGGCGTCAGGTGTATGAGAAGGCGCGAAAAGCGCTCATCAAGCAGCTGCAGAGCTTCGATCCGCCGCTGTCGTCGGCGGACGTGACCGCGCAGCGCTTGGCGCTTGAGGACGCGATCCGCAAGATCGAGAACGAGATTGCGCGACAGAACCGCACGCGACGTGCGGTTCAGGGCGCCCTGCCGGCCGGCGGGCGCGCCGAGGGCGCATCGCGCGAATCGGAGGCGGAACGCGAGGCGCGCCGCCGCGCCGAGGCAGAGCGCAGCCGGGCCGAGCGCGAGCAGATGCTGCGCAGCGCCGTCTCCGAGGCGATGCTGGCGCCGGACCCCGAGCCGGGCCCGTCGCCCGCCGAGCCGGCCTTCCCGCCCGAGCGCACGCAGCAGGCCCAGCTTCCCGCCCCGGTCGACCTCACGCACGAGGCGATCGAGCCCGCGGAAGCCGAGGTCGTCGGCAGCGACTTCCTCGAGGAGGAATACGAGGAGCCGGTGCCGATCGTGCCGGCGCGCCGCCGCGGCCACCGGGCGGATCCGTCGCACGACCCCCGGATCGCCGAGGCCGAGTTCGAGGCCGTCGAGGAGTCAGAAGCGGCCGACGAATACGACTACGACGAGGAATACGGGGACGACGAAGAGGTCGACCCCAAGGAAGAGAAGCGCCGCCGCCGGGAGGAGGAGCGCCAGCTCCGCGCCGAACGCCGGGCGGAGCGCTCAGGGCGCGGCAAGAAGCGCAAGGACAGGCAGAAGGCGGAGAAGACATCCCGCCGGGCCGCCGCGGCCGCCAAGGCGCCCGACGATGGCGCGAGCGCACCGCGCCGCTCCATCGTCGCGCGCATCGTGTTGCCGCTGGTGGTCTTCTGCCTGCTGATCGGCGCCTCCTACGCGGTCGTCACGCAGCACGAACGTCTCCTCGCCGTGATCCAGCAGCTCAATCCGGAGAGCTCCGGATCGGGGGCGGGCTCCGGCGCCAGCGCGAGAAGCGAGCGCGCGCCGGTGCAGGCGACGACCGACCCGGTCGTCAACAAGAGCCAGGAGCGGCTGCCGACGGACGACGAGCCGCGCACCGTCTCGACCGAGACGATCAACCTCGACCAGCCCGACTCCGGCGCCGATTCGGACACCGACGCCGGTGCCGACACCGACATGGACGCCGAGGGCGCCCCCGAGAGCGATGCCGCGGCGGCCCCCACCCGCACGCCGGACGGTGCCCCGCAGTTCGCCCCGGACCAGACGCCGAACGCGGCCGCCGACCAGGCCGCCGGCGTCGAGCAGGCGCCCGAGCAGCAGGTCAGCGCCCTCACGACGCGCAACGGCAGCGACGCGGCGGCGACCCCCGCCCCGTCGTCGGGCCCCGGCACGCAGCAGGCGGTCCTCTACGAGGAGGCCGCCAGCGGCGGGCAGACCGGCTCGGCCATCGCCGGGACCGTGAACTGGGAGATGGTGCGCCAGTCCTTCGGCGGCGGCGACGAGGAGCCGGTGATCCGGGCCACCGCCGCCATCGGCGAGCGCGGCCTCAACATGACGATGACGATCCGCGAGAACCGCGATGCGCAGCTCCCGGCGAGCCATCTCATCGAGATCAAGTTCGAGGTGCCCGATTCCTTCGAGGGCGGCGGCGTGAAGAACGTGCCGGGCATCATCATGAAGCAGGAGGAGCAGGCGCGCGGCGATGCCCTCCGCGGTCAGGCGGCGCGTGTGTCGTCCGGCCTCTTCTGGGTGGCGCTGAACGAGGACGAGGCGGACCGGACCTACAATCTTGAACTCCTCGCCAGCCGCGACTGGCTCGACATCCCGATCCTCTACGAATCGGGCCGTCGCGCGATCCTGACCCTGCGCAAGGGCCAGAAGGGCCAGACCGCCGTCAGCTCGGCGATGAAGGAATGGTCCGACGGCTGACGCCCGCCCGGGCCATCGCCCCGGCCCCCGAGCGGGCCGGTGCTCCCGGCACTGACTCCGCCCCACACTCGGACGGTGGCGCGCACCGGCGACCGGACGATCCGGTGCCCGGCGTGACGCGGCGCCGCCGGACCGCCGGAACCGTCGCACTGAGGGTGGCGACGACCCTCGCGCTTCTGCTGGCGCTCTGGTGGGGCCTCGTCGCGCTCCTCGAGCCACCGCGCTACGTCTTCCCCGGCCCCGCCGACGTCTGGGACTCCTACGTGCGGCAGTGGCCGATGCTTCTGCGCAATACCGCGATCACCGCGGCGGAGATCGCCATCGGCCTCGCGGTCGGGCTCGCCGCGGGTGCCGCCACGGCGCTCACGGTCGCCGCGACGCCGCTCGCCCGGCGCCTCGTGCTGCCGGTCGTCGTCGCGACGCAGGCGCTTCCCGTCTTCGCCATCGCGCCGCTGCTGGTGGTCTGGCTCGGGTACGGGATGGCCTCGAAGATCGCGATGGCCGGGCTCATCATCTACTTCCCCGTCGCCACCGCCTACGCCGAGGCGATGGCCCGCGTGGACCCCCGCCTCATCGACCTCGCGCGCATCGCCGGGGCCAGCCGCTGGCAGCTCCTGTGGCGGATCCGCGCGCCGGGGGGCCTGCCCGGCCTCGCGGCCGGCGCCAAGGTCGCGGCGACGGTCGCGCCCATCGGCGCCGTCGTCGGCGAGTGGGTCGGCGCCTCGGCCGGGCTCGGCTTCGTCATGGTGAACGCCAACGCGCGCTCGCAGACCGGCACGGTGTTCGCCGCGCTCGGGCTCCTTGCCCTCCTCGCCCTCGCAACGCGCGCCCTTGCGGATGCCCTGATCGACCGGCTTTTATGGCGCCCGGACGCCTGATGCGCCTGACGCGCCTGACGCCTCGCCGCACCCCGCGGCTCCACCCCGCGCACCGGCCGAACGAGCGCAGAGTTTAGGGAGACCCCATGTTCCGTTTCATCCTCGCCGCCGCGATCTTCGCCGCGGCCGGCCCGGCCTCGGCCCAGGACCATCTGCGCGTCCTCGCCGACTGGTTCATCAACCCCGACCATGCGCCGATCATCCTGGCCGAGGCGCGCGGCGAGTTCGGCAAGCGCGACCTCGAGGTGGAGCTGGTGGCGCCGGCGGACCCCTCCGCCCCTCCCCGCCTCGTCGCCGCCGGCGAGGGCGACATCGCCATCACCTACCAGCCGAGCCTCTACCAGCAGGCCGACGAGGGGCTGCCGGTGATGCGCATCGGCACGCTGGTCGGCTCCCCGCTCAACTCGCTGGTGGTGCTCGACGACGGCCCCGTGAAGACGCTCGCGGACCTCAAGGGCAAGACGGTCGGCTACTCGGTCGGCGGCTTCGAGGACGCGCTGCTCGGCCGGATGCTGCGGGAGGCGGACCTCAAGCTCGACGACGTCACCCTCGTGAACGTCAACTTCGCGCTGACGCAGGCGCTGCTCTCCGGCCGCGTCGCCGCCGTCATCGGCGCGTTCCGCAACTTCGAGCTGACGCAGATCGAGATCGAGGGCAAGAAGGGCAAGGCCTTCCTGCCGGAGGAGCACGGCGTCCCCTCCTACGAGGAGCTGATCTTCATCGCCCACAAGGACAAGGCCGACAGCCCCGCCTTCTCCCGCTTCCTCGACGCGGTCGGCGCCGCCGCCGAATGGGCGAAGGCGAACCCCGCCGAGGCGAAGAAGTTGTTCTTCGCCGCGCAGCCAGACATTGACGACCGCCTCAACGAGGCCGCCTTCGACGCCACGCTGGACAAGTTCGTGACCAGCCCGAAGGTGCTCGACCGTGAGGGCTACGAGGCCTTCGCCCGGTTCATGACCGACGCGGGCCTCGTGAAAAACCTGCCCCCGCTCGCGAGCTACGCCACCGAGATCGAGTAGGCGCCGGGGTGTCGCGGTCGCCGGCTCAGGCGACCGCCGCCTCCGCCAGCGAGGCGACCTGGCCGCGCGCCGGGTAGTCCTTCGCGACCACGAAGTCGATCGCCTGGAGCATCTCCTCGAAGCGCGGGCGGGCGAAGGGCATCGACTGGGTCGACACGAAATAGAGCGAGCTGTCCGGCCGCAGGATGAAGATCCCGGGCTCTGAGAACAGCGCCGGCTCCTCGATCCCGATCGAGGTGACTCCGCGGCTGGTTGAGACATAGAGCCCCCAGCTCCGCGCCGCCTCGAGCGAGACGGTGCCGATCGTCATCTCCGGAAGGCGCCAGTCCTCCTTGGCCGTGGCGGCGCGCTCCGCGCTGTCGGACGACAATGCCACGACCTTCACCCCGCGCTTCGCGAATTCCGGCAGCAGCTTCTCGAGCGTGCCGAGGTAGGTCTTGCAGATCGGGCAGTGCAGGCCGCGGTAGAACACGACCAGCGTGAACGGATCGCCGCCGGGCGCCGCGGAGGACCAGGTCCCGCCACCGACGAGGTCGGCGGTGATCGCCGGGACGATATCGCGCGGCATCAGCGCTTTGAGATCGGACATGAGACGGCTCCCTCGGGGTTTGCGTGCCTTCGGTCGCGACCCTGCATGGCCCCGGTGCCGCAAACAACGTGCCATTGCACCGATTGCCAACACAAGCGCGTGAGGTTTTGCACGTGCAGAATTGGACTAGACGAATTCCAATTTAGATTTGTTCTATATTAGTATTCGCGGCAGTTTGACACTCCCCACCGCAAGGCTGTACTGCTTCGCCGCAGATCTGCTCAATAAAAGCGAATGGTGGGGCGGGGAGCACGTAAGTCCCGGTCCACCGGCGAAAGGACAACCGATGACGAGATGGCTCGCCGTCGCAGGCGCATTGCTCGCCTCGACCAGCTTCACGACGGGCGCGTTTGCCCAGGACAGCACCCCCTCCGCGGACGCCGTCATCGCGACCTACGCCGACATCGCGCACGCCGGCTACGAGGATTCGCTGAAGACCGCGAAGGCCCTCGACGCGGCCATCGACGCGCTGATCGCCAACCCGAGCGAATCCACGCTGCTCGCGGCCCGCGCCGCCTGGATCGCCGCGCGCGTGCCCTACCAGCAGACCGAGGTCTACCGCTTCGGCAACGCCATCGTCGACGACTGGGAAGGCCGCGTGAACGCCTGGCCGCTCGACGAGGGCCTCATCGACTACGTCGACGGAAGCTACGGCACCGCGTCCGACGAGAACCGCCTCTACACCACCAACGTGATCGCCAACCCCGACATCACCATCAACGGCGAGGCGATCGACGCCACCGTCATCGACGCCGCGCTGCTGCAGGACACGCTGCAGGAGGCCGAAGGCGTCGAGGCGAACGTCGCCACCGGCTACCACGCGATCGAGTTCCTGCTCTGGGGTCAGGACCTCAACGGCACGGACGCCGGCGCCGGCACCCGGCCCGCGAGCGACTTCGACACCGCGAACTGCACCGGCGGCCACTGCGACCGCCGCGCCGAGTACCTGAAGGCGGCGTCCGGGCTGCTCGTCTCCGATCTCGAGGAGATGGTCGGCAACTGGGCCGAGGGCGGCGAGGCGCGCGCCGGTCTCTCCGGCGAGGAAGGCATCTCCATCATCCTCACCGGGATGGGCTCGCTCTCCTATGGCGAGCTCGCCGGCGAGCGCATGAAGCTCGGCCTGCTGCTGCACGATCCGGAGGAGGAGCACGACTGCTTCTCCGACAACACCGTCAACTCGCACTACTACGACCAGATCGGCATCCGGAACGTCTTCTCCGGCCACTACCGCCGGATCGACGGCAGCGTCGTCGAGGGTCCCTCCATCGCCGAGCTGCTGGCCGCGAAGGACCCCGCGCTCGCCGAGGAGCTCACCGGCAAGCTGGACGCGACCGTCACCGCGATGGCGATCATGAAGTCGCGCGGCGAGACGATCGAGGCGTACGACCAGATGATCGGCGAGGGCAACGACGTCGGCAACGCCGTCGTGCAGGCCGCCATCGACGGCCTCATCGACCAGACCCGCTCCATCGAGCGCGTGGTCGCGGCGCTGGGCCTCGGCGAGATCGAGATCGAAGGCTCCGACAGCCTCGACTCGCCGAACGCGGTGTTCCAGTAAGCTGACGTGCGTCGACGCTCCGGCGCACGCCGGAGCGTTCCACCCATGACATCAGTGATTTCCCGCCTCGCCCTCCCCCTGGCATTCGCCGCCGGCCTCGGCCTCTGCGGCGGGGCGGCCGTCTTCGCCGGGTCCGCCCGCACGGACCTCACCCCGAAGGACCAGGAGCGCGTCGCCAAGGTCACGGCGCCGGCGACCACCTTCGACAAGGCCGAGCCGTTCGAGCGCATGTCGGGCGGGGCGACCACCACCACCCGCACCATCGACACCAACATCTTCTCCCACTCCTCGGCGAACCTCTCGTTCGAGGGGGAGGAGCAGTTCAAGCTCGGCAACGGCATCTTCAAGAAGGTGTGGGTGTCGGCGCCGTCGTCGACGCAGGCATCGGACGGGCTCGGTCCGCTCTACAACCAGCGCTCCTGCCAGCGGTGCCACCTGAAGGACGGGCGCGGGCGCCCGCCGCTCCATACCGGCGACCTTCCCGGCGGCCTGCTCCTGCGCCTCTCCGTGCCGCCCTCGACCGACGAGGAGCGCGCCGACCTCGCCTCCAAGAAGACGCTGCGCATCCCCGAGCCGACCTACGGCGGCCAGCTTCAGACCTTCGCCGTCCCCGGCCTCAGGAGCGAGGGGCAGATCACGGTGGACCACGAGAGCCACGACGTGACCCTGGCCGGCGGCGAGACCGTCACCCTGACCCGGCCGATCTACGGCGTTTCCGACCTCGGCTACGGGGAGATGGCGCCGGACGCGCTCATCTCCCCGCGCCTCGCCAACCCGATGATCGGGCTCGGCCTCCTGGAGGCGATCCATCCCGCCGACATCCTCGCCCACGCCGACCCGGACGACGCGGACGGCGACGGCATCTCCGGCCGCCCCAGCATGGTGCGCGATCCGGAGACGGGCGAGATGGTCCTCGGCCGGTTCGGCTGGAAGGCCTCGACCCCCTCGATCCGCGTCCAGAGCGCGGAGGCCTTCAGCGGCGACATCGGCATCTCCACCCCCGTCGTCACCGACGCGTTCGGCGAGTGCTCGATCGCCCAGCAGCACTGCCTCGACATGCCGAGCGGCGTGCAGCCGGACCTCGGCGAGGTGGAGGCGCCGGACCCGGTGCTCCCGCTCGTCACCTTCTACGCCCAGAACCTCGCCGTTCCCGCCCGTCGCGACGTCGACGATCCCGAGGTGCTGAAGGGCAAGGCGATGTTCCACGCCGCGGGCTGCCCGGCCTGCCACGTGCCGAAGTTCGTCACCAGCCGCGACGCGGAGCATCCCGAGCAGCGCTTCCAGCTGATCTGGCCGTACACCGACATGCTCCTCCACGACATGGGCGAGGGGCTCGCCGACGGCCGCCCGGTGGGAGACGCCTCGGGCACGGAGTGGCGCACCGCCCCGCTCTGGGGCATCGGCCTCACCGAGGTCGCCAACGGCAACACCTTCTACCTCCACGACGGCCGCGCGTGGACTCTCCTCGAGGCTGTCCTGTGGCATGGTGGCGAGGCCCAGGCGTCGCGCGATGCCGTGGTCGCCATGTCCCCCGACGAGCGCGCCGCCCTCCTCCGGTTCCTCGAGTCGCTATGAAACGCCTGATCCTGACCCTCATCGCCGCCGCAGCCGTGCAACCGGCCGCTGCGCAGATCGCGTTCCGCCCTGTCGTCGAGCAGGCGCTCGACGATGTGATCCTCCCGTCGTACGCAAGCCTCGCCGAGGCCGCGTCCGCCGAGACGGGCGCCATGACGACGCTCTGCACCGAGCCGTCCGCTGAGACGCTCGACGCGGCGCGCGCCGGGTTCGCGGACCTCGTCACCGCCTTCGGCCGCGTCGAGCTCTACCGCATCGGCCCGGCCCGCGAGGACAACCGCTTCGAGCGGCTGTTCTTCTGGCCCGACCGCCGCAGCCGGGGCCTGCACCAGGTGCAGGGCATCGTCGCCGACGAGGACGAGACCGCGACGGATCCGGCGACGCTGTACGACAAGAGCGTCGCCGTGCAGGGCCTGCTCGCGCTCGACTTCGTGCTCGCCGGCGACGGCAGCGAGAGCATCACCGAGCCGGGCAGCTTCCGCTGCCGCTACGGCGCCTCCATCGCCCAGGTGATCCAGCGCAACGCCGAGGAGATGCTGGACGACTGGCAGGGGCCGGACGGCTACGCCACGCTGATGCGGGCGGCCGACGGCAACATCTACCGGACGCACGGCGAGGTGGCGCAGGACCTCATCAAGGCGGCCGCCGAGGAGCTCCAGATCGTCGGCGACTTCAAGCTCGGCAACGTCCTCGGCGATTCGGCGAAGGATGCCCGGCCGCGCCTCGCCCCGTTCTGGCGCTCCGGTCTCGCCCTCTCCTCGATCGTCGCCAACATCGACGGCGTCACCGCGCTCGGCGGCGTCCTCGCCGGCGCGCTGCCGGAGGCGGAGGCGGAGATGGGCGGTGCCCTCGGCTTCGAACTCGGGCGGGCGCGCGCGGTGATCGCCCCGCTCGCCGACGACCCCCGCCCCTTCGAAGACCTCGTCGCCGATCCGGACGCCTACCGGCGCCTCGAATACGCCCGCAGCCCGATCGGCGGCGCCTTCCGCGTGCTCGACCAACGCATGCCCGGTGCGCTCGGCCTCACGCTCGGTTTCAACTCCCTCGACGGAGACTGAGAATGATGAACCGCCGCGAACTCCTCGCCATGATCGGCGCGGCCGGCCTGACGCCCGTCGCCACCCTCGCGCGCGCCGGCACGGACCCCGCCTACATCGCCGCCCGGCAGAACCCGGACGGGACGTTCAGCGCGGTCGTCCTCGACGGCGACGGCCACGACCTCTTCACCGACGAGCTCGACGCGCGCGGCCACGACACGGCGGTCTCGCCGGACGGGCGCATCGCGGTGATGTTCGCCCGCCGCCCGGGCCGCTTCGCCGTGGTGATCGACGTGCGCGCCGGCCGGCGCGTCGCCGCCTTCGCCTCTCCCGACGACCGCCACTTCTACGGCCACGGCTTCTTCGGCCCCGACGGACGCCTCCTCTACGCGACCGAGAACGACTTCGAGGAGGAGCGGGGCGTCCTCGGCGTCTACGAAACGACCAGCTGGCGGCGGATCGGCGAGATCGACACCGGCGCCATCGGCCCGCACGAGGCGGTCCTGCTGTCCGACGGGCGCACCATCGCCGTCGCCAACGGCGGCGTCGCCACCCACCCGGACTATCCGCGCCAGAAGCTCAACCTCCCCTTCATGAAGCCATCGGTGAGCTACGTCGACCGGGAGACCGGAGACCTTCTCGCCAGCACCGAGCTGCCCGAGTTCCAGAAGCTGTCGATCCGCCACGTGACGGAGGCCGGCGACGGCTCGGTCTGGATCGGCGGGCAGTACGAGGGCTCCCTCACCGATCAGGTGCCGCTCGTCGGCCGCCACCGCCCGGGCGAGGCGATCGAGATGGTGGACGTGCCGGACGACTACGCCTCGATGGGTCACTACATCGGCGCGATGGAGACCAGCACCGACGGCAGGCGCATCGCCGCCTCCAGCCCGCGCGGCGGTCACGTCATGGTGTTCGACGCGTCGACGCGCGACCTCGTCTACACCCTCGCCGCGCCGGACGTGTGCGGCCTCGCGCCGTCGGAGCACGACTTTCTCGCCTCGGACGGGGCCGGAGACATCTGGGACGGCCTCGAGAAATGGACGTCCGCGCCGGGCCGGTGGGACAACCACATCGCCGCCCTGCGGCCCGCAACGCGGACCTAGGCTGCCCGTGGGGCTTGAACGGACTCGGCGCCGCTGCGATCTAGTCGTAAAGCACTGGCGACAAGCACTCAGAGGAGGGTCGAAATGGCACTGCAGATTGGCGACACCGCACCCGATTTCGAAGCCGACACGACCGAAGGCCGCATCCGCTTCTACGACTACATCGACGGGAGCTGGGCCGTCCTGTTCTCCCACCCGAAGAACTACACCCCCGTCTGCACGACCGAGCTCGGCTACACCGCCAAGCTCGGCGACGAGTTCGCCAAGCGCGGCGTGAAGGTCATGGGCCTGTCCGTCGACGCGCTCGACAACCACGACGGCTGGCTGAAGGACATCGAGGAGACGCAGGGCAGCGCCCTCAACTTCCCCCTCATCGCCGACAGCGACCGAAAGGTGGCGACGCTCTACGAGATGATCCACCCGAACGCGTCGGATTCCATGACCGTCCGCTCGGTGTTCGTCATCGGCCCGGACAAGAAGATCAAGCTGACGATGAACTACCCGGCCTCCACCGGCCGCAACTTCGACGAGATCCTTCGCGTCATCGACTCGCTGCAGCTCACCGCCAACCACAAGGTGGCGACGCCGGTGAACTGGAAGCACGGCGAGGACGTCATCATCGTCCCGGCCGTCACCAACGAGGAGGCCAAGGTGCAGTATCCTGACGGCTGGAAGGAAGTCCGCCCGTACCTCAGGATCGTGCCGCAGCCCCGCTGAAGGCTCAGCGCAGCCGCAGAACGATGAGACTTTCCCGGGCGCCGTCCTTCAGGGGCTGGCGCCCGATCCATGTCCGGGCGAGCCTTTCGCCCATCTCCGCCACCGCGTAGGCCGACGCCCAGACGATCTCCGCGCGCCCCTGGAGCAGCGGCGCGATGGCGTTCTGTTCGTTGTAGGACGTGAACGGCCAGGCGTCCGGATAGGGCGCCGGCAGGAAGATGTCGTGGAACGCGACGAGGACGCCCGCCGGCAGCGTCGGCAGGATATGGTTGAGGACGAGGTCGACGTCCGTCCCCGGCATCAACACGTGGCTGGAGTCGACGAAGAGGACGTCGCCCGCCCGGAGCGCGTGGAACGGCGCCGGATCCACCGCCTGCACCACCTTGCGGATCAGCTCGATCGGCAGGCCCGCCAGGTCGGCGCGCGGCTGCGGGTCGATGGCGGTGAGCCGCGTTCCGAGCCCCTCGTCGCGGACCGCACGCCAGAGGAACCGGGTGGAGTGCCCGGAGCCGACCTCGACGATACGCTCCGGCCGGGCCGTACGCACCAGCGCGTAGAGCGCCGCCGCGTCGAGACGGGGACACCAGATCTGGTCGAAGCGCGGCTCCGGCGGCGGGCCGGCGAGCGGTTCCAGGCCCGTCCGGTGCGCCTCGATCGCGTCGAGGTGGGCGGCGATGGCGGGCTCGGCAGCGGTGAAGGCGGACCGCAGCGCCTCGAACGGGCGCCGCGCCGACGGGACCGCGTCAACGGCATGGCGCATCGGGATGAAATATCCCTTCTGGCGGATGCCGAGGACGGTCTGCAGGCCGAAGGAAATCGTGCGGCGGCGCGCGCGGGACATCATGGGCGGGGCTCCTCGCCTCGGATCTCGCCCATGGCGCCCGCCAAGGCAAGCGCTCTCATCGCGCGCGGCGGTGCCGTCCGGCCTTGCCCTCAGGCAAAGATCATGTCGGCGGTCGTCAAAAGGCCGACCGCGTCCTGCACCGTCACCTCCAGGCTGGCGCCGGTGAAGGTGACGACGATGCTGTCGCCGCTCCGTGTCATGACGAGGTCGTTCTGCACCACGCCGGCGGCGCTGAAGTCGAGCGTGTCGAGGGCGTCGAAATCGACGATCAGGTCCTTGCCGGAGCCCGCGTCGAAGAGGAAGAAGTCGGCGCCCGTCCCGCCGGAGAGGGTATCGCGCCCGTCGCCGCCGTCGAGCGTGTCCGACCCGCTCCCGCCGAACAGCGAATCGCCCAGCGCCCCGCCGGACAGGAAGTCGTTGCCGTTGTCGCCGTGAAGCGTGTCCGAGCCGCGGCCGCCGATGAGGGTGTCCGCCCCGTCCCCTCCCTCGAGCAGGTCGTGGCCGCCGCCACCGTCCATCTCGTCCCTGCCCGCGCCGCCGTGCAGCGAGTCGCCGCCGCGGTTGCCGCGCAGGGTGTCGTCGCCGTCGAGCCCTTCGAGGAGGTTGGAGCCGCGGTTGCCGCGCAGCATGTTGTCGAGCCCGTTGCCGGTCAGCGAGGCGTTGCGGCTGCCGATCAGCGTCGCCGTGTCCGTCACCGACGACGGAAGCTCCAGCGAGGACCAGACGATGAGCGGCCGGTCGAGCGCGTTGCCGGGGGTCCGGACGGCGTCGTCCACCGCCACGTGGCCGAGGGCAAGGTCGTCCCGGTCGTCCCGGATGGCGGCGTTGAGGCTGCCGGCGAAGAAGTCGTGGTCCGAGGCGATGTCGCCGTTCCGGGCAAAGAGGGCGACGACGGACGGGCTGAGGAAGGCATTGCCGGACGTCGTGATCGCCACGGACGCGTTGTCGGCGATCAGCGCGGCCGCGTCCTCGTAGGCGCCGGCCTGCTGGTTGAAGACGATGTTGTTCGTGAAGTCGAGGGCGTTGGAGGCGACGATCCCGGTACTGCTCAGGAACACCGACTCGGTGACCGTCGACGGCCCGTCGAGCCTGATGAATGCCTCGAGGTTGTTGAACACGGCGTGCGACGCGTCGAGCGTCACGAAATCCGGCCCGAGCTTCTGGAGCAGCGCGCCACCCGAAAACTCCACATAATCCAGCGACATCGTGGCGTTGTTGAAGACGCCGCCGACCCCGGAGACCGCGACGCCCTCGAAGAGGACCGGCCGGTGCGGCCCGCCGTCGACGACCAGCGATCCCTGGATCTCGAGTGCCCCGCCGGCGCCGATGACCTGCGTCCCGGACTTGATGGTGAGCGTCGCGCCGGCGGCGACCTGAACCAGCTCGTCCAATTCGACGATGCCGGACCAGACGGTGTCACGGGTCAGGATCAACGGAGGCGCTCCCAGGCAAATTTCGGACTCATCATGCCATTGGAGCAAAGCAAAGTTCAGGGGCTTCCGTCGCGCTCTAAGTCAGCGGACCAACAAAAAAGCCGGGCACGAGGCCCGGCTTCCGACATCCCGTTCAAGCGCCCGGTTTACGAGGCGGCGATTTCCGCCGTCGGGCGCTCCATCTCGCGGGCGGCACGGACGACCGCCTTCTGCACCTTCTCGAAGGCGCGCACCTCGATCTGGCGCACACGCTCGCGCGACACGCCGAACTCTTCCGAGAGCGCCTCGAGGGTCATCGGCTCCTCGGCGAGGCGCCGCTGCTCGAAGATGCGCTTCTCACGCTCGTTGAGCACGCCCAGCGCGTCCTTCAGGAGGGCGCGGCGGGTGTCGAGTTCCTCGTTCTCGGCCAGCACCTCCTCGGCGGTGGTCGATTCGTCGACGAGCCAGTCCTGCCATTCGCCCGAGTCCGCCTCCTGGCGGATCGGCGCGTTGAGCGAGGAGTCGCCCGACAGGCGGCGGTTCATCGAGATGACGTCCGCCTCGGGCACATTCAGCTTGGTGGCGATCTGCGTCACCTGGTCGGGTCGCAGGTCACCGTCGTCCAGCGCCTGGATGGAGCTCTTCACCTTGCGCAGGTTGAAGAAGAGCCGCTTCTGGTTCGCGGTCGTTCCGAGCTTCACGAGGCTCCAGGAGCGCAGAATGTACTCTTGGATTGCAGCCTTGATCCACCACATGGCGTATGTGGCGAGACGAAAGCCCTTCTCTGGATCGAAGCGCTTGACCGCCTGCATCAGGCCGACGTTGCCTTCCGAGATCACCTCGGAGATCGGCAGGCCGTAGCCGCGGTAGCCCATCGCGATCTTCGCGACGAGACGGAGATGGCTGGTCACGAGCTTGTGGGCCGCGTCGGAGTCGTCATGCTCGAGGTACGCCTTGGCGAGCATGTACTCCTGCTGCGGTTCCAGCATCGGGAACTTGCGGATTTCGTCCAGATAGCGCGATAGTCCGGCTTCGCCGGATGCGATCGCAGGTAGCGATTGGGCCATCATGTCCCCCTTTCAAAGAGCCACCCGCGCATGCGGCATGGCCTCCGCGATCCGAAGCACCGCGGGACCGCTTGATTTGGGATGTCTCGGATCGATTACAAGAGTCTCGCACAGGGAACAGAATGGCAAGTGACCATATGTTCACGTCCGCTTAAACCAATGTTCACTTTCCCATGACTCGGGCGAAGCACGAGGCGGGACCTGTAACCCGCGGAACTTTGGCCAATCTTGCGCCGCGAGCACTCTGAGAGACCGTTCCGAGATCATCGCCGGCGCCCCCAAGTCTCGACGAACCTCACCGTCTCCTATATCGCGGCCGCATGGCAGGGTGCCGGACACTGCGCGTCTCGAGGGTCAAATGGACGTCGATATCGATCATCTCAAATCCTGGATCGGCCGCACGGAGGAGGTGAGCGACATCCTCTCGGCCCGGCTGGCCGACGGTTTCGCCGCGACGCTCGACCAGGACCGCACCTTCAAGGTCGGCGACGAGGCGCCGCTGTGCCTCCACTGGTGCCTCGCCCCGCCAACCGTGCCGGAGCGGATGACCGGGCCGGACGGCCACCCCGCCCGCGGCGGCTTCCTGCCGCCGGTGCCGCTGCCGCGCCGCATGTGGGCCGGCGGGGCCCTGGCCTTCCACGCGCCCCTGCGGATCGGCGACACGGTCACGCGCCGCTCCACCATCGCCGACGTCACGCTGAAGACCGGCCGCTCGGGTCCGCTCTGCTTCGTCACCGTCAACCACGAGATCGCGACCGCGCGCGGCACGGCGATCGAGGAACGGCACGACATCGTCTACCGCGAGATCACGCCTACGCCGCCGCTGCCGGCCCCCGCCGAGCCCGGTCCGGCGCCGGACGAGAGCGTCTCCGTCGCGGCGACGCCCCTCCTCCTGTTCCGCTATTCGGCGCTGACCTTCAACGGCCACCGGATCCACTATGACCGCGACTACGTCGTAAACGAGGAGCTCTACCCGGGGCTCGTCGTCCACGGACCGCTGCAGGCGACGCTCCTCATCCACCTCGCCGAGCGGATGCTGGGGTCAGTGAGGAAAGTCGACTATCGCGGCGTCGGCCCCCTCTTCGACGGCGGCCGGTTCACGGTGAACGCCAGGCGCACCGACGGCGGCGTCGACGCCTGGACCGCGGCGGACAACGGGCGCGCGACGATGAAGGCCGAGTGCGCCTGACGGCAGTGTCCGGCTCCATGGACGCCGGCCGCCCGAAACGCCGCCCGAGGGATGGCGACAAAACGCGGGCGGAGCGCGCACGGACCGGCAGACGCGCTCCGCACCAGGCCATATAGTCGGCCGGACAGAACCCTGGAGGACACGTGGGCGACGAGTTGATCGGCCGGCTGATCGCGCGGCTGGGTGAAGGTTCGGTTCGGGTCGGCGCGGACATCCCCGCCGCGAACTGCGAGGATGCGTCCCATCTGACGCCGGTGACGCCGCGGGCGCTCCTGCTGCCGCGCAACACCGAAGAGGTGTCGGCCGCGCTGGCGATCTGCAACGAGGCCGGGCAGCCGGTGGTCACGCAAGGCGGCCTGACCGGCCTTGCCGCGGGCGCCCACCCCGGCGAGGGCGAGGTCGCCTTGTCGCTGCAGCGGATGCGCGGGATCGAGGAGATCGACCCGGTCGCCGGAACGCTCACCGCGCTCGCCGGCACGCCGCTCGCCGAGGTGCAGGCGGCGGCCGAGGAGGCGGGCTTCCTCTGCGGCATCGACCTTGGCGCGCGGGGCACGGCGACCATCGGCGGCAACGTCGCGACGAACGCGGGCGGCAACCAGGTCGTGCGCTACGGCATGACCCGCCGCAACGTCCTCGGGCTCGAGGCGGTGCAGGCGGACGGCACGGTCCTCACCTCCCTCAACAAGATGATGAAGAACAACACCGGGTACGACTGGACCCAGCTCTTCATCGGCAGCGAGGGAACGCTGGGCGTGGTGACGCGGGTCGTGCTCGGCCTGCATCCCAAGCCGGTCGCGGTGGAGACCGCCCTCCTCGCCGCGCCGTCGGCCGATGCGGCGCTCGCGATCCTCGCCCGGCTGCAGTCCCGCTTCGGCGGCGAGCTCCTCACCTTCGAGGCGATGTGGCGCGAGTTCATCGACGTCGCGGTGAAGCGGATCAAGCTGCCGGCCCCGTTCGCCGAGAGCCACGAGGTGGTCCTCCTCGTCGAGCTCGGCACCGGCGACCCGGAGCGGGTCACCACGGTGCTCGGCGAGCTGATGGAGGAAGGCCTCATCGTCGACGCGCATCTTGCCCAGTCCGGCAACGACGCGGCCCGGATGTGGGCCTACCGCGAGAGCGTCTACGAGTACGGCCAGTTCCAGGGCAACCAGATCAACCTCGACGTCAGCCTGCCGCGCGGCAGCATCGGCGCCGCGGTCGACGCGCTGCGCGAGGTCGCGGCACGCGAATGGCCGGCGGCGGTGCAGGTGATCTTCGGGCACGTCGCCGACAGCAACCTCCACGTCGTGGTCGGACCGCTGGACGGCGGCGGCGGCTTCGTGACGCCCGAGGGCAAGCACACGGTGGACGAAGGGGTGTACGCGGTGGTGCGCCGCTTCCACGGCTCGATCTCGGCCGAGCACGGCATCGGCCGGCTGAAGCGGCCGTACCTCGGCTACAGCCGCACGCCGGCGGAACTCGCGCTGATGCACACTCTGAAGAAGGCGCTGGACCCGAAGGGGATCCTCAATCCGGGACGCGTGCTCGAGCCGATGTGACCGGCAAGGCTGCGGCGGCCCCCAAGGAGGGGCCGCGCCGGCGCGGTTAGGCCGCCGCCGGCCCGTCCGCGACGAGGCGCGGGCCGACCGTGCGGGCCACGACCTTCAGGAGATCCTGAGGGTCCCAGGGCTTGGAGACACGGTAGGCGTGCGGAAAACGCTGCAGCAGCTTGCTGCCGGCGTAGGTGTAACCGGACACGAAGAGGAACGGCGTACCGGCCTCGGTCAGGTGCTGGGCGACGGCCTCGCTGGTCTCCCCGTCACCGAGGTCGACGTCGAGGATGGCGAGGTTGAGCTCGGCGTTCGGAAGCGCTTCCATCGCCTCGGTCGCGGTCGCGAAGGGGCCGCTGACATGATAGCCGGCGGTCTGCAGGAGGTCGGCCAGATCGAAGCTGATCATGGCTTCGTCTTCGACGATCATGATCCGTTTGTGCGCCATCTGCCGCCGATCCTCCTCAAAAACGCCATATGGGGGCCATCCCGCCGCCTGCAGTCCTTCCGGACTGCCAAGCCACGCAGACCCCCGGTTTCATGTATCCTTTGCGCAGATCCAATCGGTGAGGCGGCGGAACTCGCTGTCCGCCACGCCGCGTGATCGAGCGCTAGCTACGCCACTCTCACTCGGTGGGACCTTATTCCTCCAGCCCTCACCACGCAACAAGATTCAATGGCGATGAGATAGAATGACTATCAAACCTGATAGTTATCTTGCCGCATCGCCGTTACTGACACATCGTAAATGAACATCAGCTGAAGCGGAACTGGCAACGGGGTCACACCGGCGGACGAACCGTGGCCCGCCGGGTCCATTTATATGATGATTCCGCCGACAGTCAGGAACATCGCGATCAGGGTTATCGCAACGATTGCAAGGGTTCCGTCGCGCGCGAGCAGTGCGAGCGCAAGCATCGCGATCAGGAACGCCGTGATCGAACTCGTCAGCGGCAGGATCTCCATCGGCGGCATCAGCGCCGCGAGAAAGGCACACACGATGGCGCTGATCGTGAACGTCGTACGGGTAATAAGGAAAGTCATCCTAGGCCGTGCAACGAAATCTCCCAACCGCGCGATCGGTCTAACGCGAGACATCGCTGCACAAAGGTGCTCGCCCCTGACAGAAATCCTCAGGATCCGGCTCGGCAGCCACAGCGACCGCGCACCGAACACGTACTGCATGCAGATCAGGACGATGATCAGCCCCGCGACCGTCGGAATGCCGGGAATGGCGCTCAGGGGCGACACCACGATCAGGCTGGGCACGAGCAGCACCGCGGCGAAGGACGTGCGGCCGACGCAGTCGAGGATCTGCGCCACGGACACTTTGCCGCCGCGCTGCCCCATCTCGCATATGTCGTCCAGAATCGTCTGCAGGCGGCCCGTCGTTCCGGTCTCAGCCATGCTCTGCTCCCATTGCACGGCCGGAACAACATTTCGCCCGGAAGAAGGGTTCCCACCCCGGAAGCTGCGCCAGTATGACTATCGGCCATGATAAGCGGGGGCCCATGACATGAAGACCTCGATCGCGACCGTCTCGATCGCCGGCGAACTCCCGGAGAAGTTGTCGGCGATCGCCAGCGCCGGCTTCTACGGGATCGAGATTTTCGAGCAGGACTTCATCGCCTTCGACGGACGCCCCCGCGACGTCGGCGAGATGGTCCGCGACCACGGCCTCGAGATCACCCTGTTCCAGCCGTTCCGCGACTTCGAGGGACTGCCCGAGCCGCTCCGTGCCCGCGCCTTCGACCGCGCCGAGCGCAAGTTCGACCTGATGTGCGAGCTGGGCGTCGACCTCATCCTCGTCTGCTCGTCGGTCCACCCGCAGGCGATCGGCGGGATCGACCGCGCCGCCGCGGACCTGCGCGAGCTCGGCGAACGCGCCGCCCGGCGCGGCCTGCGCATCGGCTACGAGGCGCTCGCCTGGGGCCGCCACGTCAACGACCACCGCGACGCCTGGGAGATCGTGCGGCGGGCCGACCACCCGAGCGTCGGCATCATCCTCGACAGCTTCCACACCCTCGCCCGGCAGATCGACCCCGACACGATCCGCTCCATCCCCGGCGACCGCATCGCCTTCGTGCAGCTCGCCGACGCGCCGCGGATCGAGATGGACCTCTTCTACTGGTCGCGCCACTTCCGCGTCATGCCGGGCGAAGGCGACCTCCCGGTGGTGGACTTTACCCGCGCCATCATGGCCACCGGCTACGACGGCCCGCTCTCGCTGGAGATCTTCAACGACCAGTTCCGCGGCGGCAGCCCCCGCGCCATCGCCGTCGACGGGCACCGCTCGCTCCTCTACCTCGCCGACCAGGTGCGCCTCGCCGAGCCGGCGGTATCCCAGTCGATCCCGCCGATGCCTCCTCGCGTTTCGGTTGAGGGGGTCGAGTTCATCGAGTTCGCCGCCGACGACAACGAGGCCGCGGCGCTGGGCCGCATCCTATCCACCATGGGATTCCAGAAGGCGGCCCGGCACATAGCCCGCGACGTCACCCTCTGGCGGCAGGGCGGCATCAACATCGTCATCAACACCGAGCTCGAGGGGTTCGCCCACTCGGCATACCTCACGCACGGCACCTCGGTGTGCGACATCGGCCTGCGCGTCGAGGACGCCAACGCCACGGTGGAGCGCGCCCGGGCGCTGGGCGCCATGTCCTTCAGCCAGCCCCGCTTCGAGGGCGAGCTCGACATCCCGGCGATCCGCGGCGTCGGCGGCGGCGTGATGCATTTCATCGACGGGAACAGCGAGCTGGCCCGCGTCTGGGACATCGAGTTCCAGCCGCTTCCCGCCGGGCCGGATGCCCGCGCGGATGCCGGCCTCACCCGCGTCGACCACATCGCCCAGACGATGAACTACGAGGAGATGCTGACCTGGACGCTCTTCTATACGTCGATCTTCGACGTCGCGAAGGCGCCCATGGTGGATGTCGTCGACCCGGGCGGCCTCGTGCGCAGCCAGGCGATCGAGAGCCCGGACAGGACGCTGCGCCTGACCCTCAACGGCGCGGAGTCGCACCGCACCCTCGCCGGCCGCTTCATCGCCGAGAGCTTCGGCTCCTCCGTCCAGCACCTCGCATTCGCCTGTGACGACATATTCGCCACCGCCGAGGCCCTCCTGAAGAACGGCTTCGAGGTGCTGCCGATCTCACCCAACTATTACGACGACCTCGCCTCCCGCTTCGACCTCCCCGGCGACCTCCTCGGACGGCTGCGGGCGGCCAACATCCTCTTCGACGCGGACGAGCGGGGACAGTTCTTCCAGCTCTACAGCCGCACCTACGGCGACGGCATGTTCTTCGAGATCCTGGAGCGGCGGGGAGGCTACCAGGGCTACGGCGCGGCGAACGCACCGCACCGGATCGCCGCGCAGAAGCGCCTCCTGCGCAACACCACCCAGACCCGCTGGTCCCAGCAGACCCGCGCCTGAGCCCCGGAGAGGGCCGCCCGGCCGTCCACCCCTACGTCTCGCGGCGGTCCGCGCTCCATCTGGCGCGCGCGGCTGTCCGCGCTCTATCTGGCGCGCGCAGCCGTCCGCGCTCTATCTGGCGCGCGCGGCCGTCCGAGCTCTATCTGGCGCGCGCGGCCGTCCGCGCGATGGCGTCGGCGATGGTCTCCTCCAGCGCCGCGGGGATCTCGTGGCCCATGCCGGGGATGACGAGGAGTTCGGCGCCGGGGATCGCCTCTGCCGTCGCCCGGCCTCCCGCCGGCGGGATGAGCTGGTCGTCGCCGCCATGGATGACCATCGCCGGAACGCGCACGCCGGCGAGCCGCCTGTCGCGGGGCGCGCTGCCGAGGATCGCCGCGTACTGGCGCAGAAATCCCTCGAGGCGGTAGGCGCGGTCGAGGTCCGCGGCGATGAAGGCGCGGCGGGTCGCCCGGTCGGTCGGATAGCCGGGGCTGCCGACCGCCTCGACGAAGTCGGTCGTCCCGTCGAGGTATCCTTCGCGGTCGGTGAGCGGATCGGGGCGCGGCTTGTTGAGCGCGGCGATGGCGGCCGCCGTCGAGCCGAACACCTCCGGGTGGCCGGTGTTCGACATGATCGAGGTGAGCGACAACGCCCTGTCGCGATGCTCCGCGGCGACGAGCTGGGCGATCATCCCGCCCATGGACGCCCCGGCGATGTGCGCGCTCCCGATGCCGAGAGCGTCGAGGACGCCGACCGCGTCCGCCGCCATCTCCTCCAGCCGGTAGGGCACGTCCGGGATGCGCCCCGCCGCGCGTTCGCGCTCCAGAGCGTCGATTGGCGGCGGCGCGATCTCGTCCGGCCCCCACGAGAGGCCGGCGTCACGATTGTCCATCCGCACCACGCGGAAGCCGCGCCCGACGAGGAGCGCCACGAACGGATCGGTCCAGAAGGTGAGCTGCATGCCGAGACCGCAGAGGAGGAGGAGAGGCCTTCCCCCCTCCGGCCCGGCGACCTCGACCCAGAACGGATGTCCATTCACTTCGACCGCCGGCATCACGTCTCCCCTGGCATCCGGTGCCATCCTGTCAGCGGGTGGGCAGATGGCGCATCTCGGGCGGCGGACCAGAGGGGCCGGCCGATGCGGCCCGGATCGCGCCCCGGATCGTCTCGCCTCAGATCGTCTCGCCTCAGATCGTCTCGCCTCAGATCGTCTCGCCTCAGATCGTCTCGAGGAACAGCGCCCGTACGTTCTCCGCCGTCAACGGCACGGGGTTGCCGCCCGCGCTCGGGTCGGCGAGCGCCGCCTCGACCATGGCATCGAGCTGGGCGGCGTCGACGCCGAGACCGGAGAGGCGCTCGGGGATCCCGAGCGAGGTGCGCAGGTCGTCGATCTGCTTGGCGAACCCGTCGAACCCGCCGGGGATCCCCAGGTACGCCGCGGCGCGGGCGATCCGCTCCTCGATGGCCGGGCGGTTGAACTTCAGGACCGCGGCCATCACCACGGCGTTCGTCGTGCCGTGGTGGGTGTGGTACCGGGCGCCGACCGGGTGCGAGAGGGCGTGGATCGCGCCGAGCCCCTTCTGGAAGGCGACGGCCCCCATGGCCGCGGCGCTCATCATGTTGGAGCGCGCCTCGATGTCGTCCGGCGCCGTGTAGGCGCGGTAGAGGTTCTCGAAGACGAGACGCATCCCCTCGAGCGCGATCCCCTGGCTCATCGGGTGGTAGAAGGGCGAGGAGTAGGCCTCCAGGCAGTGCGCGAGCGCGTCCATCCCGGTGCCGGCAGTGATGGCCGGCGGCATGCCGACGGTGAGCTCGGGATCGGCGATCACCGCCTTCGGCAGCACGAGCGGATGGAAGATGATCTTCTTTTCCATCGTCGCGGCGTTCGTCAGGACGCTGGCCCGGCCGACTTCCGAGCCGGTGCCGGCGGTGGTCGGCACCGCGATCGACGGCGCGATCCCGTTCGGGTCGGCGCGGGTCCACCAGTCGCCGATATCCTCGAAGTCCCAGACCGGACGGTTCTGGCCGGACATGAAGGCGACCATCTTGGCGAGGTCGAGGCCCGAGCCGCCGCCGAACGCGACGACGCCGTCATGGCCGCCGTCGCGGTAGACCGCCAGCCCGGCCTCGAGGTTCTCTCCGGTCGGGTTGGGGTCGACGTCGGAGAAGATCGCGCGGCCGAGGCCGCCCGCCTCGAGGAGGTCGAGCGCCTTCGCGGTGATGGGGAGATCGATGAGCCCGCGGTCGGTGACGAGGAGCGGGCGCGTCATGCCGGCGGCCTTGCAGGCTTCGGCGAGTTCGGCGATCCGCCCCGCGCCGAAGCGGATGGCGGTGGGGTACGACCAGTTGCCGGTCAGGTTCATCTCAGATCCTCTGGAGAAAGCGCGGACGGATCAGGCGAGCTCGAAGCCGCGCATGAGGTCCCAGTCTGTGACGGTGCGGTCGAGCACCTCGATCTCCCAGCGCGCGGCGCGCACGTAGTGGTCGACGACGGCCTCGCCCATCGCGGCGCGCAGCATGGCCGATCCGTCGAGCGCGTCGGCGGCGAGGCGCAGGGTTCGCGGCACCTCCGTCACGTTGCCGGCCTGGTAGACGTCGCCCCGGCTCTCTGGCTCCAGCTCCATCCCCTTCTCGATGCCGGCGAGCCCGGCGGCGAGCTGCGCGGCGAGGGCGAGGTAGGGGTTGAGGTCGGCCCCGCCGATGCGGCACTCGACGCGCACGCCCTTGGTGCCCGCCCCGCAGACGCGGAAGCCGGCAGTGCGGTTGTCCGTCGACCACACCGACTTGGTCGGCGCGAACAGCCCCTCGGTGAAGCGCTTGTAGGAGTTCACGTAGGGCGCCAGGAACGCGGTGATCTCGGTCGAATGGGCGAGCAGCCCGGCGAGGTAGGAGCGCATCGTCGCCGACATGCCGTGCTCGCCCGCCGGATCGTGGAAGGCCGGCCCGTCGGCCCCCATCAGCGACTGGTGGACGTGGGCGGAGGAGCCGGCCTTGTCGGTCGCGTACTTGGCCATGAAGGTGATCGAGCGGCCGTGCGCGTGGGCGATCTCCTTGCAGGCGTTCTTGACGATGGCGTGGTGGTCGGCGGTCGCCAGCGCGTCGGCGTAGCGCACGTTGATCTCCTCCTGCCCGACCTCCGCCTCGCCCTTGGTGCATTCGACCGGTACGCCCGCGTCGTGGAGGCCGTTGCGGATCGCCCGCATCACGTCCTCCTCCTTGGTGGTGCCGAAGATCGCGTAGTCGATGTTGTAGCGGTTGCGGGTCCTGAGGTCGGTGTAGCGGCCGTCGCGAAGGGTGTCGTAGGCGGCCTCGAACATGAAGAACTCGAGCTCGGTCGCCATCATCGGGTCGAACCCGGCGGCACGGGCGCGCTCGATCTGGCGCTTCAGGACCGTGCGCGGGGCGTGGGGCACCGGCTCGTGGGTGTGGTGGTCGAGGATGTCGCAGATCACCATGGCAGTGGCGGGCAGCCACGGCACGCGGCGGAGCGTCGACAGGTCGGGCTTGTGGACGTAGTCGCCGTAGCCCTTCTGCCAGCTCGAGAAGGTGTAGCCGGGGACGGTGTACATCTCGAGGTCGGTGGCGAGGAGGTAGTCGCAGCCGTGGGTCTCGCCCTCGGCGACGTGGTCGACGAAGTGGGCGGCGTGGAAGCGCTTGCCCATGAGGCGCCCCTGCATGTCGATGACGCAGGTGAGCACGGTGTCGATGGTGCCCGCGGCAACGTCGGCTTTGAGGGTCTCGAGGGTGAGGTGTGCGGGCATGTGGCGGTCCGGTGGTGGGCGGGCGTTTCGAAGTCGCGATGTTGCGCGAGAGGGGGCGTTCGGCTCAAGGGCCGGTTTGGAAATCCCCGCCGACCACCGTCGCCGTCCCGGGGCCCCTCGTCCGGGACACGACGCCTCGGGCGCGCCGGAGGGCTGCGGCCGGGTCAAGGGCGCCGCACCGCGGCGGGCGAAGCCTTCACCCTTGACGCGGCCGCAGCCCTCCTCAGCCTTGGCGGCGGGGTGTCGGCTCGGCCGTCCGCACCGCGGACGGATGATCCGACCCCTGCCTGCCGGCGAGGCGGAGGGTGCGCGAGGGGGGAACTCCCCTCGCTGCGGCCGCTCCGCCCGTCGGGGCGCCGCGGTCAGCGGTAGGGGTAGCCCGCCGCCTCCTGCACGGCCGCGTACTGCTTGAAGATCTCGACGACCTTGGCGCAGCGCTCGGACTGGCCGGCGATCTCGTCCCAGAAGCCTTCCGCGTCCTTGACGACCTGGTTCCACTCCTCGGTGGGGATCTGCGTCAGCTCCATCTTCTCGCCCTCGACGCGGAGCTTGGCCTCGCCGCCCCAGTACCAGACGTTCCGGTAGTAGTGGGACTGGTCGATGGTGGACTTGAAAAGCTGCTGCAGGTGCGGCGGCACCTTGTTCCAGCTCTCGGTGTTGGCGAAGTACGAGCCGAACCAGGCGCCGGTGATGGAGTTGGTCAGCGCATAGTTGCAGACGTCGGCCCAGCCCACCTCGTAGGCCTCGGTGAAGCCGCACCAGGCGACGCCGTCGAGCTCGCCGGTCCGCATCGCGACCTCGACGTCGTCCCACGGCACGGTCACGGGGATGAGGCCGTAGCGGGCGAGGAAGCGGCCGGCGGTCGGCACGCCGAAGACGCGCTTGCCGCGCATGTCGGCGAGGGAGCGGATCGGCTCGTTGACGGTGAAGATGTGCAGCGGGTCCCAGGCGCCGGTCGACAGCCAGGTGACGTTGTCGACCTCGCCGTAGGCCTCGGCCCAGATCTTGTCGAGGCCGTAGTACATGAACATCGACGCGACATCGAGCGAGTAGCGCGTGGCGAAGGGGAAGTAGCCGCCGAAGACGGAGATGTCGACGGGCGAGGCCATGGTGGCGTCGTCGGACTGGACGGCGTCGATGGTGCCGTTCTGCATGGCGCGGAACAGCTCGGCCGTCGGGACGAGCTGGTCGGCGTAATAGAGCTCGATCTCCATCTCGCCGTTGGCGGCGGCGTTGAACGCCTCGATCTGCGGCTTGATCACGTGGGCGCCGAGGGGAGCGCCGGAGTAGGTCTGGAGGCGCCACTTGATGGGGGCCTGCGCCTTGACGATCGCCGGGGCCGCGAGCGTCGACGCGCCGAGGGCGACGCCGCCGAGGCCGGCCTTCTGCATGAAGGCGCGGCGGCTGGCGAGGATCTTTTCGGACGGGCTTTGGGGCTTCTCAGTCATTCACCTTCTCCTCATTTTTCGTCGTTGTCGCGTCCGGTGGTGTCGCTAGTAGCCGCGGACGGTCTGGGGGAGCCAAAGGGCGATCTGCGGGAACGCCATCACGAGGGCGATCACCAGGCTGATCATGATGACGAACGGCCAGATCGACCGGTAGATGTCCGGCAGCGTGATCTCCTTGGGCGCGAGGGCGCGCATCAGGAAGAGGTTGTAGCCGAACGGCGGCGTGATGTAGGCGATCTGGCAGGTCATCGTGTAGAGAACGCCGAACCAGACCAGGTCGAACTCGAGAATTCGCACCAGCGGAATGTAGAGCGGCGCGACGATGACCAGCATCGCCGTGTCGTCCAGAAACATTCCCATGATGATGAACGAGATCTGCATCATGATGATCACCTGCCAGGGCGTCAGCTCCCAGCGGGTGATGAACAGGCCCTCGATGGCGCGCACGGCGCCGAGGCCGTCGAACACCGCGCCGAAGGCGAGCGCGGCGAGGATGAGCCAGAGGAACAGCGCCGAGACGGAGAGCGTCTTGCGCGCCGTGGTGTGGATCATCCGGAACGTCAGGCGCCCCTTGATGGCGGCGGCCAGCGTCGCCGCCGTGGCGCCGACGGCGGAGCTCTCGACGAGGCTGATGTAGCCCATGACGAAGAGCCCGGTCATCGCGAAGAAGATCAGGAACGGGATGATGCCGGCGCGCAGCAGCGCGAGCTTCTCGCCGATCGGCATCGCCAGCTCTTCCTCGGAGAGCTTCGGGGCGAGCGACGGGTTCGCCTTGGCGCGGAGCCACACGTAGAGGCCGAACATCGCCGCCATCAGCAGGCCCGGGAAGACGCCGGCGAGCCAGAGCTGGCTGACCGGCTGGCGCGCGATCATGCCGTAGAGCACCATGACAACCGACGGCGGCACCAGGATGCCGAGCGACGAGCCGCCCTGCACGACGCCGGTGATCAGCACCTTGTCGTAGCCGCGGCGCAGCATCTCCGGCAGCGCGATGGTGGCGCCGATGGCCATGCCCGCGACCGAGAGGCCGTTGATCGCCGAGATGATGACGCAGAGGAGGATGGTGCCGATGGCGAGCCCGCCGGCCATCCGCCCGAACCAGACGTGCATCATCCGGTAGAGGTCCTCGGCGATGCCCGATTCGGACAGGATGTACCCCATGTAGATGAACAGGGGCAGCGTCAGCATCGGGTACCAGTTGAACAGCTTGAAGGCCGCCGCGAACGGCAGCTCCACCCCGCCGGTCCCGTAGAGCAGGATGACCGCCGCCGAGGCCACGAAGCCGATCGCCGCGAAGACCCGCTGCCCGGTCGCCACGAGCAGCAGCATCGAGGCGAACATCAGGATCGCAATGAGTTCGTTCGTCATTCCGCGGCCGGCTCGCGAATGGTGTTGATGTTCTTGATGACGAGCGCGAGCGACTGCAGCAGCATCAGCACGATGCAGCAGCACATCAGCACCTTGATCGGGATCATCGACGGGTTCCACATCGAGAACCGCCGCTCACCGGTCGAGATGGCGTACTCGGTCGAGGAGATCGCGCCGATCAGGAGCACCGCCAGGTAGAAGATGAGGCAGGACGAGGTGACGAGGTCGAGCCAGGCCTTCCCGCGCACCGAGAGGCGCTCGTAGAAGAGGTCCATCCGCGCGTGGTCGTCGTCGCGCAGGGTCATCGGCCCGCCGGTGAAGTAGTAGGCGGCGAGGGTGAACTGCGCCGCCTCGATGCACCAGGACAGCGGGATGTCGATGACGTTGCGCGTGATCGCATCGAGCAGGAGGATGCCGATCATCGCAAAGATCAGATACATGGCCGCGATGCCGACCGCGCCGGAAAGGCGGTCGATCACGGTCACGTATCCGTTGAGCCAACGCTGCATTAGGACCCTTTCGTCTCAGGCCGACTGCGGGAAGGGGGCCGCGGGCGAACGCACGGCGTCCGCCGTCTCGCCCGCCACATGGACCGATGCGCCGGACGCATGCAGGACCATGGCCAACTCGGCCGGCGGCGGCTGGTCGGTCACCAGGAGGTCGATCGCGGCGATCCGGCACACCTGGTAGCCGGCGCGTCGCGCGAACTTGGAGGCGGCGGCGAGGATGACCGTCGAGCGCGCGTTGGCGATCATGGCCCGGCCGACCTGGGCCTCGTCGAAGTCCGAATCCATCGCGCCCGCGTCGTGGGAGATCGCCGCGACGGTGAGGATCGCGCGGTCGGCCTGGAACCGGCTGATCTCCTCGATCGCCATCGGCCCGACCGTCTGCCGGTTGCCCGAACGGTAAGTGCCACCGACACAAAAGACGTGCGCCCGCCCCTCGAACGCGGCGGCGACAGCATGAGAATTGGTCACCACGGTGAGCCCGGGCACCGTCGCGAGGGCTCGGGCGGCGGCGAGCGTCGTCGATCCGGTATCGATGAAGAGGGTCTCCCCGGGCCGCACCACGTCGCGCACGCGCAGGCCGATGGCGGCCTTGGCGGCGGCGTCCTCGGCCATCCGCTCGTCGAAGCTGCCCTCGGCGTGCAGCGGCGGCTTCAGCGCGCCGCCATGCACCTTTCGCACGCGTCCTTCGGCCGACAGCCGGGAGAGATCGCGCCGGATCGTCTCGGGCGACACCCCGAACGCCTCGGCCAGGTGCTCGACCGACTGCCGCCCCTGCTGGGACACCAGCTCCGCGATGCTCGTTCGACGCTCTTCCGGGGTCACGCCGCGCTCCTCTTATAAGTTACAGGCTAGTCGGCGTGGTCTGCCCACGTCAACGCGTCGGCGCTCAACATTGCGGCAACGCCCGCCCATTTGGTCAAAATGATTGACGGATCGGTCACCAGTCGGCACAAAAAACGGGAACCGGACCTTTCAGGCTCGCCAAGACTTATGTCCGAGGGATCCCAACGCGCGGAGTGCTACGACGTGGCCGTCATCGGCGCGGGCGTCGTCGGCTGCGCGCTCGCCCGGCGGTTCACGCTCGACGGCGCACGCGTCGTGGTGCTGGAGAAGGCCGAGGAGGTGCTGGACGGCGCCTCCAAGGCCAACAGCGCCATCCTGCACACCGGCTTCGACGCGCCCGTCGGAACACTCGAGGCGGACTGCATTCGCGCAGGGCACGCCGAGTATCGTGAAATCCGGGAGCGGATGGGCCTGCCGCTGCTCGAATGCGGCGCGCTGGTCGTGGCATGGACCGCCGAGGAGGCCGCGCGCCTCCCGGCCCTGATGGACGCCGCGCGGGCCAACGGCGTCGACGACGTCGCCCCCCTCACCGCGGCGGAGACGCGGACGCTGGAACCCCGGCTCGGCGCCGGAGTCGCCGGCGCCTTCCGCGTGCCGGGCGAGTCGCTGATCGACCCGTGGTCGGCGGCACATGCCTACCTCGCCCAGGCACTCATCAACGGCGCCGAGCTTCGGTACGGCGCCGAGGTCCTGGGGGGCCGCTTCGAAGGGTCCTGGTCGCTGGCGACGGCCGCCGGGACGGTCGCCGCGCGCCTCGTCGTCAACGCCGCCGGCCTCTACGGCGACATCGTCGAGGAGCGCCTGACCGGGGCGTCGACGTTCCAAATCCGTCCGCGCAAGGGCCAGTTCGTGGTCTACGACAAGACCGCGGCCGCCCTCGCGGACCACATCCTGCTGCCGGTGCCGGGCGAGCGCACCAAGGGCATCGTCGTGTGCCGGACGGCGTGGGGCAACCTCCTCGTCGGTCCGACGGCGGAGGAGCAGGACGACCGCGCGACCGCCGCTCTCGACGGCGCGACGCTGGAAATGCTGCGCCAGCGGGCCGAGGCGATCCTGCCCGCGCTCGCCGGCCACGAGGTCACCGCGGTCTACGCCGGCCTCCGCCCCGCCACGGAGGAGAAGGGCTACCGCGTCCGCGCCGACGCCTCGCGCGGCTACATCGCCGTCGGGGGCATCCGCTCCACCGGCCTCAGCGCGGCGCTGGGCCTCGCCACCCATGTGCGCGGCCTCTGGGACGAGCCGCTGCGTCCCCTCGCGGACCCGCTCTGGCCGGAGATGCCCAACCTCGCCGAGACCGCGCCGCGCGACTGGGAACGCCCCGGCAACGGCGGCATCGTGTGCCACTGCGAACGCGTCACCCGGCGCGAGGTGGAGGCGGCGCTGACGGGACCGCTGCCAGCACGCACCTTCGCCGGCCTCAAGCGGCGCACCCGCGTCACCATGGGCCGCTGCCAGGGCTTCGCCTGCGGCGCGGAGCTGGCCGAGATCACCGCCGGCCGCCTCGCCCAACCGATGCTGCCGGACGCTGCAACGCGCGAGGGCGGCGATGACTGACCTTGCGATCATCGGCGCCGGCCCGGCAGGTCTCGGCGCCGCGCTCGAGGCCCGCGCCAGGGGCCTGTCCGTCGTCGTCCTCGACCGCGAGGCGGAGGCTGGCGGCATCCCGCGCCACTGCGGCCACCCGCCCTTCGGCCTGCGCGAATTCGGCCGCCCGATGACCGGGCCCGCCTACGCGCGCCGCCTCGTCGACGCGGCGGAGGCCGCAGGCGCCGAGATCCGCACCGGCACCACCGTCGTCGCGATCGCCCCCGGCCCGCGCCTCACCCTCACGTCGGACGCGGGCGTTGCCGAGATCGCCCCGCGCCGCGTCCTGATCGCGACGGGCGTGCGCGAGACGACCCGGGCCGCACGCTTCATCGGCGGAACCAAGCCCGGCGGCGTGATGAACACCGGCACGCTCCAGGGCCTCGTCTACCTCAAGGGCCGGCGCCCCTTCGCACGGCCGCTGATCGTCGGCACCGAACTGGTGTCCTTCTCGGCGATCCTCACCTGCCGCCACGCCGGAATCCGCCCTCTCGCGATGATCGAGCCCGGGGCGCGCGCCACCGCCCGGTGGCCGTCGGCCCTGCTGCCCCGCCTCCTCGGCATCCCGCTCATGACCGGCACCCGCCTCGTCGCGATAGAGGGAACCGACTGGGTCACCGGAGCGGTCCTCGCCGGACCCGACGGCACCGAGCGGCACGTCGCGACCGACGGGGTGATCCTCACGGGCGGGTTCCGGCCGGAGGCGACGCTGGTGCGCCAGAGCCACCTCGTCCTCGACCCGGCGACCGGCGGGCCGGAGATCGACCAGTTCGGGCGCACGTCCGACCCCGACATCTTCGCCGCCGGCAACATGCTGCACCCGGTCGAGACCGCCGGCTGGTGCCACCGTGAAGGACGCATGATCGCCGCCGCCGTCGCCGACAGCCTCGCCGGCGGGCTGCCTCCGCCCGAGCCGGCGCTGCGCCTGCGGCCCACCGGCGGCATCCGCTACGCCGTGCCGCAGCGGATCGTCCCCGGCGACCACGCGGCCGGCGTCATCCAGCTCCGCGCCGACCGCCCCGCGCGCGGCCGCCTCGTCCTCGCCACGCCGACCCCGGCGCGGAGCGTGCCGCTGGACACGGCGCCTGAGCGGCGCATCCTGATGCCGATCTCGTCCGTCCCCGCCGACGCCACCGGCACCGCCGAGATCGGCATCCAGTCCGACCGAGGCCCGTCATGACCGTTCTCGCCATCGACCAGGGCACCACCAGCACCCGCGCCGTCCTCGTCGGCCCCGACGGGACGACGACGCCGCTCCTGTCGCGCGAGCACCGCCAGTCCTACCCGCAGCCCGGCTGGGTGGAGCACGACGGCGAGGAGCTCCTCGCCGACATCGCCGCCTGCCTCGACGCCGCCGGGGGGCACGGCGTCGCCGCCGTCGGCCTCGACAATCAGGGCGAGAGCTGCCTCGCCTGGGATGCCGACACCGGCCGGCCCCTCTGCCCGGTCATCGTGTGGCAGGACGACCGGACCCGCGCCGCCACCGACCGGCTGCGCGCCGACGGTTACGAGGCCCTCGTCGGCGAGCGGGCCGGGCTGCCGCTCGACCCCTACTTCTCGGCCGCCAAGCTCGGCTGGATCGTGCGGAACGTACCGGAGGCGGCCCGCCTCGCCGAAGCCGGCAGGCTGCGCCTCGGCACCACCGACGCCTTCTTCCGCGACCGCCTCACCGGCCGGTTCGAGACCGACGTCGCCACCGCCTCGCGCACCTCGCTGATGGCGCTCGACACGTGCGCCTGGGACACGGACCTCTGCACGATCTTCGGCGTCCCCGTCGAGGCGCTGCCGCCGATCGGACCGACATCGGGCGACCTTGGCCGCGTGCGCTGCGGCGAGGCAGAGGTGCCCTTCACCGCCAGCATCGTCGACCAGCAGGCCGCGCTCTACGGCCACGGCTGCCGGGCGCCGGGCGAGGCCAAGATCACCTGCGGCACCGGCGCCTTCCTGCTCGCCGTGACGGGGTCACGGCCGGCGGCCTGGTCTGGTGCGCTCCCGACCGTTCTGTGGCAGCGCTCCGGCGAGGCGCCGGTATTCGGCCTCGACGGCGGCGTCTACGCCGCGGCGGCGGCCGTGAACTGGGCCCGCCGCATCGGCCTCTTCCAGGATTTCGCCGAGATCAACCGGTTCGACGCGCCGCCGGCGATCGGCCGCGGCCTCGCCTTCGTCCCGGCACTGGCGGGGCTCGCCTGCCCGCACTGGGACCGCTCCGCGCGCGGCGCCTTCGTCGGCCTCTCCCTCGACACCACGGCGGCGGACATGATCCAGGCCATCCTGGAAGGGATCGCGCTGCGGATCGCCGAGGTGGCCCACGCCATCGCCGCCGTGCACCCGCTCGCCAGCCCCATCCCGGTCGACGGCGGCATGTCCGCCAACCCCGCCTTCGTGTCGATGCTGGCGAACGCCCTCGGCTGCGACGTCCGCATCGCCGACGCGCCCGACGTCACCGCGGCGGGAACGGCCGCGCTGGCGGCGGAGGCGATCGGCCGCCCGATCGCGCCGCCCCGGACCGGCCGTGTCGTTGCCGCCACGGCACCGGACCCGGACGCAGCGACCCGCTTCGCCGCCGCCGTCGCCGCCTCCCGGCAATTCGCCGCAACCACCCGGACCTGACGGGCGTTCCCTCCCCGCCTCCGGACCTCCCGCGAGGCTCCGGCAGGAAAATGCAGCGCTCCCGACCGATCCGCGAGGCTCGCGGCCTTCCACAGGCTGGGGGCGACGGGGATCACGCACTGCAAAATGTTGCCGATGGGGTGATTGCGTTTTCTGAATGTTCTATAGTCACGCGCATGCGAATCGGATTGATGTTATGAGTCAGACCGCCCGCCAGAGCGTGCCCCCAGTCTCGATTTCCGAGCGCGGGTCGATCTCCGAGCGCGCGGCGCGGGCCTCCCGCCCGGCCCCGTCCTATCTCGAGTCCCTCAACCCCGAGCAGCGCCGCGCCGTCGAGGCGATCGACGGGCCCGTTCTGGTGCTCGCCGGCGCCGGCACGGGCAAGACGCGGGTCCTGACCACACGCATCGCCCACATCCTGGCGCTGGGCCGCGCCCGCCCGTCCGAGATCCTCGCCGTGACCTTCACCAACAAGGCCGCGCGGGAGATGAAGGAGCGCATCTCGGCCGTCGTCGGGCCGCAGGCGGAGGGGATGCCCTGGCTCGGCACCTTCCACGCCATCGGCACGCGCATCCTGCGTCGCCACGCCGAGCTTGTGGACCTGAACCCCGACTTCACCATCCTCGACACAGACGACCAGATCCGCCTCGCCAAGCAGATCCTCGCCGCCGAGAACATCGACGAGAAGCGCTGGCCGCCGCGCCAGATGCTCGGCATGATCGACGGGTGGAAGAACCGCGGCCTGACCCCCGAGGAGGTCCCCTCGGGCGAGGGCCAGTGGTTCGCCAACGGCAAGGGCCTGAAGCTCTACAAGCTCTACCGCGACCGCCTGAAGTCGCTCAACGCGGCCGATTTCGGCGACCTCCTGCTGGAGCCCATCCGCCTCTTCCGCGCCAATCCGGACATCCTGGCGTCCTATCAGAGCCGCTGGCGCTACATGCTGGTCGACGAGTACCAGGACACCAACGTCGCCCAGTACCTCTGGCTCCGGCTGCTGGCGCAGAACAACAAGAACCTCTGCGTGGTGGGCGACGACGACCAGTCGATCTACGGCTGGCGCGGCGCGGAGGTGGACAACATCCTGCGCTTCGAGACCGACTTCCCCGGCGCCGTCGTGGTGCGGCTGGAGCGCAACTACCGCTCCACCAGCCACATCCTGGCCGCGGCCTCGCACCTCATCGCCCACAACGAGGGGCGCCTCGGCAAGACCCTCTTCACCGACCTCGTCGATCCGGACGCCCTCCCCCTCACGGTCGCGTCGTCCTGGGACTCGGAGGAGGAGGCGCGCGCCATCAACGGCGAGATCGAGAGCCTCCACAAGAAGGGCACGACGCTCGACGAGATGGCGATCCTGGTGCGGACCACCGCCCAGATGCGCGCCTTCGAAGACCGCTTCGTCACGGCCGGCACGCCCTACCGCGTCATCGGCGGCCCGCGCTTCTACGAGCGCAAGGAGATCCGCGACGCACTCGCCTACTTCCGCGTGACGGTACAGCCGTCCTTCGACCTCGCGTTCGAGCGGATCGTCAACGTGCCGACGCGCGGGCTCGGCCAGCAGTCGGTGCGCCTCATCACCGAGGCGGCGCGCGACCGCGAGATCCCGATGCTGCTCGCCGCGTCCGACCTCCTCGCTACCGACGAGATCAAGGGCAAGGCGCGCACGGGCCTGTCCCAGCTCGTCGCCTCGTTCGCGCGGTGGCGCTCCCAGCTCGACACGCTCCCCCACACCGAGCTCGCCGAGATCATCCTGGAGGAGTCCGGCTACACGGACATGCTGAAGGCCGACCGCTCGGCAGACGCGCCGGGCCGCCTCGAGAACCTCAAGGAGCTGATCCGCTCCATGGAGGACTTCGACAGCCTTCCCGCGTTCCTGGAGCACGTCTCGCTGGTGACGGACGCGCAGGGCGAGACCGGCGGCGAGGCCGTCACGCTCATGACGCTGCACGCGGCGAAGGGCCTCGAGTTCGACGTCGTCTTCCTTCCCGGCTGGGAAGAGGGCCTCTTCCCGTCGATGCGCGCCATGGACGAGAACGGGCAGGCCGGCCTCGAGGAGGAGCGCCGCCTCGCCTATGTCGGCATCACGCGGGCGCGCAAGCAGTGCTTCGTATGGTTCGCGCTCAACCGGCGCATCCACGGGATGTGGCAGGCGGGCGCCGCCTCCCGCTTCATCGACGAGCTGCCGGCCGAGAACGTCATGGTGCGCGAAGAGGCCGGTTACGGCGGCATCGGCGGCTATGGCGCCTCCCGGTTCGACCAGGTGGAGACCTTCTCCTCCTCCTACCACACCCCCGGCTGGGAGCGCGCCCAGCGCCGCCGGGAGGACGTGCCCCGCCGCGAACGCCGCCTGCCGCTGACCATCGAGGGCGAACTCGTCGCCAAGTCCATATCGGACGGTCCGGCCGCATACGCGGTCGGTGACCGCGTGTTCCACCAGAAGTTCGGCAACGGCGACGTGGCGCAGGTCGAAGGCAACAAGCTCACCGTCGACTTCGACAAGGCGGGACGCAAGCGGGTGATCGACTCGTTCGTCACTCGCGCCTGAACCCACCCGCAGGATCCGGCATGGGCGCGGACCCGGATCGGACGACGAACGCCGCGGACGGGACGTTGAACCTCCCGCGCGGCATGCGAGAATGCGGGTCGCGGAGGCTGGGCCTCGGCGCCCGGCCGCGATACGAACGAACGATGACACCCATTTCAGACGTCCGCCGCCGGGCTACCGGCACCAGCAGTGCAGCGCACCGCCCGGCTATCCGCGGACACGAGGCGCACCCCACCGCATGACCGCCGACGACGTCTCATCCATGGCGAGCGGCGAGGACGACCCGCTCATCTTCCAGCGCATCCTGCAGTCGATGCGCGACGGGGTCATCTCGATTGACCTCGAAGGCCAGATCATCACGTTCAACGACGCCGCCGGGCACATCCTCGGCAAGGATCCCGCCGAGGTGCTGGGGCAGTCCTTCGCCGAGGTCTTCCTGCTGGAGGAGGCCTACGACGCCTTCAACGAGGTCGTCTTCAAGGCCGTCTACGAGTCGGAGCTGACACACTCCGTCGAGGTGATCCTCGAGCGGGGCGACGCGACGCTGGACCTCGTCGTCTCCTCGAGCCTCCTCACCCGGGCGGAACCGGACGGGGAGCGCAAGCGCCTCGGCGTGGTGGTGGTCGTCAGCGACATCACGGAGCAGCGCAAGCGGCGCAAGATCAAGCAGCTCTTCGGCGCCTACGTCGACCCGCGCATCGTCGAGCGGATCCTGTCGGAGTCGGAGACCGAGCGATCGCGGCGCGGCGACATGACGATCTCCTTCGTCGACATGCGCGACTACACCGGCTGGTCGGAGAGGCTGCCGCCGGCGACGCTCGTCGACCTCCTCAACCGCTTCCTCGCCGCGGTGACCCAGCCCGTCGCCGCCTCGGGCGGGATCACCGACAAGTATATCGGCGACTCGGCGATGGCCGTCTGGGGCCCCCCCTTCACCGATCCGGAGACGCAGGCCCGTGACGCCTGCAGCGCCGCGCTCGGCCAGATCGCCGCGCTCGGCCCCCTGCGCGAGGCGCTCGCGGCGGAGGGGCTCACCGACGCGAACCGGCTCGACGCCGTCGTCGGCGTGGCCACCGGCGACGTCCTGTCGGGCGACATCGGCCCCGTCGCGAGCCGCAACTACACGGTCATCGGCAACGCGGTGAACCTCGCCGCGCGCCTGCAGGAGGCGGCGAAGGTCTACGGCCAGCCCATCCTGCTGACGGCCGAGACCGCCACCCTCGCCGGACCGGAGATGATCACCCGCGAGATCGACCTCCTCACCGTGCGCGGCAGCGAGCGGCCGGTGATCGTCCACGCCCTGCTGGGCCGCGCGGGCGAGGTCCCGGAGGAGACGATCGCGTTCGCCGCCCGCTACCGCGACGCCATCGTCGCGATGCGGCTGCGCGACTGGGACACCGCCGAGGCGGGCCTCCTCCAGTGCCTGGAGGAGCAGCACTACGACGTCCCGTCGCGGCTGATGCTGGACCGCGTCGCGGTCTACCGGACCGATCCGCCGGGCGAGGACTGGGACGGCGTCTGGCGCGGCGCGACCCCCAGGGCGGCCCGTTGAGGCCACCTCCGGGAGCGGCCCCTCGCGGTGCCGGCTACGGCGCTTCGTGGATGTGGACGGTCACGCAGGTGAGGTCGTCCGCCCGCTCCGCCCCGTTCTCGAAGGCGAGCACCGCGTCGCGCACGACCTGGTTGAGGTCCGTCCCCGGAACCCCGGCCTCCCGCACCACCCGCTGAAGGCGCGCGTCGCCGAACGCTTCCTCGCCCGGGTTGAACGCCTCGGTGACGCCGTCGGTGAACATGAAGAGCCGCGTGCCGGGCTTCAGCCGCGCCGACAGCTCGGTGAAGTCGATGCCCTCGACGACGGCGAGCGCCGGGTCGCGCGCGCTCGGCAGCTCCACCACCTCGCCCGACGCCTGATCGACGAGGAGCGGCGGGTTATGGCCGGCGTTGGCGTACCGCATCTCCAGCGTCTCGAGGTCGATCACGCCGTGGAAGAGCGTGACGAACATCATCTGGTCATTGTCGGTGGCGAGGAAGTCGTTGACCTCCTTGAGGGTCTGCGCGGGGCTCACGGCCATCATCGCCGTCGCCTTGATGAGCGTCCGGGTGATCGCCATGAAGAGCGCGGCCGCGACACCCTTGCCGGACACGTCAGCCACGACGACGCCGAGGTGCCGGTCGTCGATCATGAAGTAGTCGAAGAAGTCGCCGCCGACCTCCTTGGCCGTCTCCATGAAGCCGTCGACGGTGAACTCCGGGTGCGGCGGCAACGGCTTGGGCAGGAACGAGAGCTGCAGCTCCCGGGCGATCTCGAGCTCCTGCTCGAGACCGGCGAGACGGGCGCGGGTGATGATCGCGGCCTGCAGCTCGGCGATCAGCTCGGTGAGGCGCTGGTGCTGGGCGGAGATGCGGTGCGACATGCGCTGCAGCACCTCCGTCAGCATGGCGAGCTCCTCGTTCGGGCGCGCGGCGGGACCGGCGGCCGGCACCGGGTCCGCGCTCGGCGCGCCGTCCGGGTCGGAGATGATCGCCCGCAGGTCCGCCTGGATCGCCGACTGCCCCTCGGGATCGAGCGTCCCGGCGAGGCGTTCGAGCTGGCGCTTGATGACGCGCTCCTGGCGGCGCCGCTGGCGGGCGATCCGCTCCTCCTGCTCGACGAGGCGCAGCGCGTTGCTGCGGAACACCAGGAGGGCCTCGCCGATGCGGCGGATCTCGCCGGACCCGGCGATGGTCGGCAGCTCGTTGAGGTCGCCCTTGGAGAGCGCGCTGAGGGTGCCGATGGCCGTCTCCAGCGGCACGAACGCCCGCCGCAGGAACACGTAGAGCGCGATGATCAGGATGAGGCTGGCGATGCTGATGGCGATGACGCCGGTGCGCTCCAGCTGGCGGCTCGCGCTCAGGCTGTCGGTCGCGTCGCGCAGGGTGACGAGCTGGCCGGCCGGGGGCCCCATCAGGTCCGGCACGGGAACGCCGGCCGCGAAGTAGAGCCGGTCGCCCACGTCGAGGATCTGCGCATCGGCGGTGCGGTGCGGCAGGGAGGGCGCGGCCCTCGCGTAGAGGTCCGGGTCGGTCCCCTCGACCATGCGCCCGCGCAGGGAGACGAGGTAGCTCGGCTCGCCTAGCCGGTTGCTGAGGTCGCCGAGGACGCGCAGCGCGTCGATCATCATCACCACGACGACCGGCGGCCCGTCGCGGCGCAGGGCAACGGCGCTGCCGGCGATCACATACCGCTCCGGCGTCTCCTGCCGCAGTCCGCCGACGGCCACGCCTTCGGCCTGGATGCGGGCCAGCGCCTCCGGGCCGAAGATCGGGCGGGTGCGGAAGGTCGGAATGTTGGAGGCGATGATGTCGCCATCGAAATCGAGGAGCTGCACCGTCACGCCCTCGCCGATGAGGTCGGCGGAGCTGTCGATCAGCGTCTCCAGCGACTGGGCGTCCGCCGCGGGGGCGTTGCTGACGCGGAAGGAGAAGCGGTTGGCGAGGTCCATGAGGTCCTCCGCCTGGTCCGCGACGAGGCTCTCCCACAGCGACTGCTGCCCGGCGATGGCGATGTCGGCAAGCTGCGACTCGGCGAGGCGCGAGCGCACGAACCCGAGGCCGATGAGGCCGCAGATCATCAGGATCAGCGCGATGGAGAGGAGGAGCGTGATGCGGGTGCGCAGCGGCATCAGCGGGCCCACCCCAGCGCACGGCTGATCGAGGCGACCAGCGACAGGAGGGAGAGCGCGCCCGCGCCGACGGCGGCGAGCACGATGCCGGCGCCCGGCTCGATCATCGAGAGGGCGTGCAGCGCGCCGGCGGCGATCCCGCCGACGCCCATCGCCACCGCCGCGCTGGGGATGAACGCCCGCGCGCCGAGCGCGAAGGCTACCATCCCGAAGCCGAGGCCGGTCAGCCCGCTGGTGACCGCGAGGCCGGCGTCGGCGCCGATCCCGTGGAGCGCCGGCACGGAGACCACCTCGGCGCCGACGAGGACCGCCGCGGCCGCCACCATCGCCCCGACCACGGCCGGCAGGCGCACCCTCAGGAGATAGGGGACGAACGCTGCGACGCCCGCGATTCCGAAGTCGAGCGCGAGGACGGCGTAGCGTTCGCGCAGGACCGTCGCCGAGAGGTGGACGTCCGCCCACGCGAACGTCGCGAGGCTGACCCCGATCAGCGCCAGGACCTCCGCGCTCGCAAGGCCCGCCGCCGGACGGTGGGCCTGACGCCAGCGGGGCGCGCCGGCGGTCGACGCGACGGCGAGGAGCGCCGCGAGCGCGCCGAGGGTCGCGAAGGCGGCGCGCCGCCCCTCCGCCTCGGCGAGAATGCCGCCGACGATCGGACCGATGGCCGCCGCGCCGAGCAGCACCAGCGCCCCGCGCCACGGCAGCCGCCGACCGGCTCCGGGGGCCTGCAGCACGGTCCAGACCGCGAGCCAGCCCGCAAAGCTCGCCAGCCCGACGAGGGCGGTGAACATCCTGTAGTCGCGCACGACGTAGACGGCCGCGAACGCCGCCGCCGCGATCAGCATGGAGACGAACGTCACCGGTTTCGACAGCCGTCCGCCGAGCGCGACCGCCACCAGCACGCCGAGCAGTGCCCCGGCCGACTCGGCCGACACCGCGAGCGCCACCGGGATCGCCGCGAAGGGGCTGTCGCCGATCCGGTCGTAGGCGAAGTTCGCGGTGAGCGGGCGCGTCGCCATCAGCACCGAGAGCGCGGCGGCGGGCCACCACACGAAGCCGATCGTCCGCAACCGCCCGCGGCGCCGCTCGAGGCGCAGGTCCGCGAGCTCGCCGGTCGCGGCGGCCAGGCGCTGGCGTACTCCGGCCGAGCCGTCGACGGCCTTGATCTCCTCCGAGAGCGCCTGGATGCGGCGGTAGCCGAGCTGGATCGGCGTCATCGCCCGCGCCAGCGCGTCCGAGACCGGCAGCAGCAGCCCCGAGGGGATGAGCCCCCGCTCGACGAAATGGCCGTGCGCCGCGCTCTGCAGCATCGCGGCTGTCCGCACGGTCGGCAGGTCGAGCCGCTCGAGCCGGACGATCCGCAGCGCGATCGCGGTGATGAGGCCGGCGAGGATCGAGATCGCCACCGCCCCGGCGATCACCGCCCGCTCCACGTCGTCGCGCGTCGCGGTCGAGGCGTGGGCGATGACGACGCCCAGCGACTGCTGGCTGTCCGGATCGAGGATGGGGGCGCGCGTGTGCAGCCGCTCGATCGCCGGCTCGCCGGTCCCGGCCTCGAAGAGCACCCGCTCGGTGCGGTCGAGGATCGCGATGTCCTCCACCTGCGGCGCGAAGCTCAGCACCCCCTTGAGGTAGTCCTCCACGCCGCGCATCTCGTCGAGCGGGATGCCGAGGGCGACCGCACGGCCGAGATCGGCCGCGACCGACTGGGCGACCGTCAGCGACACGTCGCCGGAGTTGTCCTCCACGTCGGCGAGCGCGGTGGGCATGGTGACGATGATCGTCCCGTACGCGGCCGCGCCGACGATGAGCGCGGCCAGCAGGCCGACGACGGCGCAGACCCAGTCGGAGGCGACCGATCCGCTGACGTATCGTCTAGAGCTCCGCATCGAGCCGCCGCAGTTCCCGTTGCACGCGCTCGACGCGGTCTTCGGTATGGCCGAGACCGGCGACCGCGGTGTTGGCCGCGGTGCCGAGCGCCGAGGCCGGACGCTCGATCAGCTGGCGCGCGCGCACGCTGGCGGCGACACGCGTCACCCCCCGCCCCGCACGCAGCGACACGATGATGCCGAGCACGATCGCGGCGAAGACCGCGCCGCCGACGATGGGCGCCGCGGCGACGATCATCGCCGGCGAGCGCGACAGCGGCGGCGCCAGCGCGGTGGCGTCGACGATGATGGCGATCCAGCCCTCGAATTGACCGAAATCGTTCGTCAGCGGTTCGCCGAATGTCACGGTTTCCTGCTCGCGGGCGCGCCAGCCGCCGCGGGCGTCCTCCATGGCGACGGCCCAGGCCCGCGGCACCGGTTCGCCGACCGCGCCGCGGTCCGTGGAAAAGAGGGTGACGCCGGACTGGCTGATCACGTCGGCCGCGAGGACGTCCGGCGTCGAGGCGACCGCGCTCTCCAGGATCGTGTCCACCTGCTGCAGCTCCGCGAGCGGCAGGCCGAGCTGGAGATTGAGCTCGACCGTCTGCGCGACCCGCGACAGCAGGAATTCGAGGCCCGCCGCGCCGAGCGAGGCGTCGCTGCGCTCGATCACGCGCGCGCTCATGACGATGAAGCCGAACAGCGCCACGATGGGCACCATGGCACACACAATAAGACCGCTTGTTCGTCCCATCGGCCCTATCGAACTGCCTGCTGGAGGGAGACCGCGACCAAGCCGCAGAATCGTCGCGACATCAAGCTCAGCCTCCCCATTCTGCCGTTGATAGATTGACAGTTACCGGTCCTTCACCGATGCGGGAATAACAGTTTCACCATTCGATTGCGAAGGACGTCATGCGAAAACTAAGTCTGACGTTGCTGGCCGCCCTGATCCCTCTGGTTGCGGCGTCGCTCGCACTCGGAAGCTACCTGAACTATGCTGGGGTCCGCCACAACTACCTTGAGCTGGTGGGGGACCGCATGTCCACCGTCGCTGAGCGCATTGCCAACGATGCCGAAGTCGCCATGTCGATGGGCGTGCCGCTCACGAGCCAGGACGTGATGAACCGCAGCCTGGAGCGGGAGGCCGCCGCGGACCCGATGGTGCTGTCGATCGATGTCGTCGGCAGCGGCGGCAACGTCCTCTTCTCCAGCGATCCGGACCGCCGCGGCAGCGAGGACCGGGGTGACTCCGCCATCGCTTGGCGCCATTTTGCTCCTATCGATACCGCCTTTGGAACAAACGAAGGTAATGTTGTGGTGCGCGCGTCGCAGCAGGCCCTGGACGCCAACGTCTCGGACGTGGGACGCAGCATCCTGTGGCTCTCGGTGCTCGCCATCCTCGGCGGTGTCGCGATCGTGTCCGTCGCGGTGATGCTCAGCGTGCGCGCGCTCTGGCACCGCCTGACGGACCGGGCACCGACCGCATCCGGCGCGATGGTGCCGCAGGAGATCCGCGCCTCCATCGCCGCGGTCGACGACGAGCATCGCGCCGTCGCCGAACGGCTCGGCCTCGTGCCGCAGAAGACGGGGGCCTGACGCCATGCGCCGTTTCGACGGTATCCTGCTCGCCTGCGTCACCGCGGTCCTGATCGCCGGTCTCGCGGCGATCTCCTGGCAGACGATCAGCGCGGCCGAGCGGCTGCTCCTGCCCGCCCTCGACCAGAAGGCGCGCACGGTCGCCCGCTCGATCTCCGGCCTCGTCGGCCAGGCGGGCGAATACGGCATCGGCCTCGACCAGCTCGTGCGGGCCGAGGACGTGCTCGACGTCGCGCTGCAGGAGAACCCCGAGTTCGCCTTCGTGCGCATCGTCCACCCCGACGGCCGCGTCGTCGCCCAGTCCGACAGCCACGACTTCGAGCCGGAGGAGCTCGCCGACGCCGACGGCATGGAGACCGCGAGCGCGCCCATCGTCGTCGGCGGCAAGACCGTCGGCGAGGTGGTGGTCGGGACGCCCGACCGGGTCGCCCGCGTCCTGGTGCGCGAGCTCTGGCTCGACGTCGCGGTTCTCCTGATCGTCGCGGTCCTCGTCGCGCTGGAGCTCGTCTCCTTCGCCTTCACGCAGGCCTCGGCGGTGATGCTGCGGGGTCTCGCCCAGCGGCTCGCCGCGCTGTGGCGGGGGGACTTCCGTCCCCACCTCCCGCTCTCCGGTTCCGGCGCCATCGCCCAGGAGGTGGAGGCCGTGGACCAGGAGATCGCCCGCGTCCATGCAGAGCACGTCAGACTGGTGGACGCGGCGACCGCGAAGGGCGACCGCGAGGCGCTCGCCGAGCTCGACCGGATCGACGCCTCCCACAAGCTCTCCAGCACACGCTACGAGACGCCGGTCGCCCTCGTCGCGGTCCGCGCGCCTGTGTTCCTGTTCTACTTCGCCGAGGAGCTGACGCGCCCGTTCCTGCCGAGCTACATCGAGAGCATGGCCCAGCCGATCGCCGGATTGTCGGTGGAGTTCGTCATCGCCCTGCCGATCACGATCTTCATGGCCATCATGGCGCTCGGCCAGCCGGTCCTCAACGTGTGGACCGAGAAGTTCGGCCGCGCCCGTTCGCTGCGCCTCGGCGCGGTGGCCGCGGTGCTCGGCTTCCTCGCGACGTCCGTCGCCGCGTCGATGGGGACGCTCATCGCCGCCCGCGCGATCACCGCCGTCGGCTTCGCCATCGTCTTCGTCGCGGCGCAGGGCTACATCGTCGACCGGACCGGCGCCGCGAACCGGGCCCGCGGCATGAGCCTCTTCGTCTCGGCCATCATGGCGGCGATGCTGTGCGGCCCGCCCATCGGCGGCATCATCGCCGACAGGCTCGGCCCGAACCCGACCTTCCTCATCTCCGCGGCGATGGCGCTGGTCGCCTACATCTGCGCCGTCGTCGCGCTGCCGGACGACCGGGAGACGCGGATCACGGCCAAGCCGACGGCGCGCCTGCGGGACTGCGCGATCGTCCTGACCAAGCCGGCGATCTTCCTGCTGATGGTCGCCTGCGCCTTCCCGGCGAAGATGATCCTCATCGGCATCGCCTTCTACTACCTGCCGCTCGACCTCGCGGTGTCGTTCGAGCCGTCCACCATCGGCCGCGTCCTGATGCTCTACGGGCTCGTCATGCTGCTGGTGGTGCCGGCCATCTCCTCGTTCTCGGACCAGAACGCCAAGCGCGTGCCGTACGTCGTCCTCGGCGGCGTCCTGTCGGGCCTGGCGGTGGCGCACCTCTTCCTCTGGCCGGAGCCGTGGGGCGCGGCGCTCTTCGTGGTCCAGGTGGGGATCGCGCAGGGCCTCTCGACGACCCCGCAGTCCGCGTTGGTGGGCGAGCTCGGCCGCCGCTACTTCCCACAGCTTTCCGAGGGCGGCGTCTACGGCGTCTTCCGCCTCGTGGAGCGGTCCGGCAACGCGGCGGGACCGGCGGTCTTCGCGGCGGTCTGGGCGGCGACGTCCGCCGAGATCGCCATCCTGTTCATGGGCTTCGTCCTCATCGCCGGGGCGCTGCTGTTCGGGCTCGCGATGATGGTGGCCGAAAGCGGCCCCGTCGCGGCCCTCTCCAACGAGTGAGCGAGTGATGACCTTGACGCTGACCAGACGCAGGGCGATCGCGCTCGGAGCCGGGGCCCTCGCCGCCCCGTACGTCAACCGCGCATGGGGGCAGACGCCCTACACCATCGCGCAGATCCTCTACCGCGGCGCGACCGCCGTGGAGCGCGGCTTCAGCGACTACCTGGAGCAGCGCGGCGTACCGGTGAAGCTGATCCCGTTCGACGCCAACCTCGACCCGACGCGGGTCCCGGGCATCGTGCAGGAGATCAAGGCGCTCAAGCCGGACCTCGTCTACTCCTGGGGGACGCCCAACACGCTCGCCACCTTCGGCCGCTACGACGACGTCGACCCGGACAGGAACATCACCGAGCTTCCGGGCGTCTTCACGATGGTGTCGGCGCCGGTGGAGTCCGGCCTCGTCCCCTCGTTCGAGTCCTCCGGGCGCAACATTACCGGCACCTCGCACGTGGTCCCACCGGAGCCGCAGCTTCGCGCCATGCAGACCTACAAGCCGTTCGAGCGGCTGGGCGTCCTCTACACCTCCAACGAGCCGAACTCGGTGGCGATCGTCGCGAGCGTGAAGACGATCGGCGAGGACATGGGCTTCGACGTGGTGGAGCGGACCTTCCCGCTCCTCGGCGACGGCAAGCCGGACGGGTCGGCGGCGGCGAAGCTCGTGACCGAGCTCGCCGAGGACGGGGCGGAATGGCTCTACTATCTCCCCGACACGTTCCTCAGCCAGCAGATGGACGCGGTCACGCCCACGGCCACGGCCCTCGGCGTCCCCGGCTTCTCGGCGGTGGAGCGGATGCAGAGCGATGCGCTCATCAGCCTCATCAGCCGCTACTACTCGGTCGGCCAGCTCACCGGCTACAAGGCCGAGCAGATCCTGGTGGACGGCATCGCCCCCGCCTCGATCCCGATCGAGACGCTGAAGCGCTTCGCGCTGATCATCAACATGAAGATGGCGAAAGAGATGAAGCTCTACCCGCCGCTCGCCATGTTGAACTACGCCAACATCCTGAGGGACGAATGAAACTCAGGGTCGATATCCCGCCGCAGGAGCCGCCCGCCATCGTCGTGCGGATGCTGACGCACGACGACGTCGGCGCGGTCTACGACGTGCACAGCCGCACGCTCGACGCCCTCCCCTCGGGCGACCTGGTGCGCCGCGACGATCCGAGCGTGTTCCACGCGATGCTCGACTGCGGCGGGGCCATCATCGGCCTCGTCGAGGACGGCACCCTCGTCGCTTACGGGATGGTGCGGCCGGAGGTGGAGGGCAGCGAGGACCGCATGGGGATCGAGGCGTGCGTGCCGCCGGCGGAACGGCTCTTCGTGCTGGACGGTTCGGCGGTGCTGCCGACCTGCTGGTCGCGCGGATTGCAGCGCGTCCTGATCGACGCGCGGATCGAGCACGCCTGCGCCAGGGGGGCGGACCATGCCGTCTGCACCGTCGCGCCGAGCAACGTGCCGTCGATGCGCAACCTCACCAAGCAGGGGTTCCGGATCGTGCGCGCGGCGCAGAAGTCGTACGGGATGCGCTATCTGCTGTGGCGCCCGGCGCTCGGGCCGCTGCCCCGGCCCGACGACGGCGCGGAGAGCGACTGGCGCCTCGCGCATGACACGGATGCCGCCAACGCGCTGTTCGACCGCGGCTCGTGGGCCTACGACGCCATCCGCGGCGACTGCGGCCGGGCGTACCTGCACTTCGTCCTGCCCGACGCGGCGGATGCGTCGCTCTCGCGCGCCGAACGCCTCGCCGCGGTGTAGCGGCCGGCGCGCGGCCTACTGCGCGGCGCTGACCGCCTCCTCGCGCGAGTGGCAGATCTCGAAGAGGCGCAGGAATCCCGTCACCTCGAACACGTCCCGCACCGACGGCTGCATGCCGCACAGCACGAAGCGCCCGCCGGCGGACTTGATCTGCTTGCCCGCCATCAGGATGACGCGCAGCCCCGCGCTCGAGATGTAGTTGGTGTTGGCGAGGTCCATGACCACATGGTCCGCGCCCTCCTGGATGCGCCCGATCACGGTCGACTGCAGCGTCTTGGCCGTATTTGAATCGACGCGTCCGTTGCAGATGAACACGACCACGTCGTCCAGGGTTTCGAGTTCGACGGTAAGATCGCTCACGTGGTCAGCCTTCCTGGACAGACAGTTGGAACTTGAGGACGTTCTCCGCCCCCACCCGTTGGTAGTCGAGGTTCTGCGCCATCTCGCGCACAATGTGGAGCCCCAGGCCGCCTATGGGCCGGTCCTCGATCGACGCCTCGATGTTGGGAGCCCTGTGCTCCAAGGGATTGAAGGCGACCCCGTTGTCCCGTACGCAGCCGTAGACGCGCGCGTCCCGCAGCTCGGCCCAGACGTTGACGACCGCCCCGCCCGGCCCGGACCCGTAGTTGATGGCGTTGGTGACGAGCTCCTCCAGAACGAGGTTGAGCGTCATCACCGTCCTGACGGGAAGGTCCTGAGCCTCACCGAACGCCTCGATCGCGTCGAGCAGATCGGTCAGCTCGTCCGGCGTGGTCAGCTTGAATTCGATGGCGGCGCTCATCGCCGAACCCTTCGCTTGACGAACAGCTCGCTTGAAATCCGCCCCACAACGCCTTCCAACGCAAGGCCTATTTGTTCAGCCGGCCCGCCAGCCCACCCCTAAGAGGGCGAGCCGCGCGGCGGGATGCTGGCGCCGCGCGGCGCGCGGCGGGGTGCGTGAAGTGGCCGCGCGCGGCGGCGGCACGCGCCTCAGTCGTCGCGCGCGCTGTCGTCACGAGCGGTATCATCGAGGCCGCCGTCCTCCTCGACGACGGGGACGCGGTAGTGGCCGCCGAGCCAGCGGTGCAGGTCGACGTCGGCGCACCGCTTGGAGCAGAACGGCCGGGTCGCATGCGCGGCCGGCTTGCCGCACACGGGGCACGGCCGCGCGGGGTGCGGTTGGGACGGGTCGTGCGCGTTCAAGCCGGCACCTCCTCCGACATGAGGTCGCCGGAGCTGACGTAGCCCATGCCGGAAAGGAGCTGCGCCGTCTCGTAGAGCGGCAGGCCCACGACGGCGGAGTAGGAGCCGACGATCTGGGTGACGAACGCCGCGGCGCGTCCCTGGATCGCGTAGCCACCCGCCTTGCCGTCCCACTCCCCGCTCGCCAGGTAGTCGGCGATCTCGCGGTCGGACAGCCGCTTCATCTTCACCCGCGTCTCCACCAGCCGCTCGCGCACACGCCCGCGCGGGCCGTGGACGACCACGGCGGTCAGGACGGTGTGGTTGCGCCCCGAGAGGGACTTCAGGCAGGCCTGGGCCACGTCGAACGACTCGGCCTTGGGCATGATTCGGCGCCCCACGGCGACGACCGTGTCGGCCGCAAGCACGTAGGCGTCACGCTGGTTCAGCATCGCTCGGGCGCGGTTGACGGCCACGTCCGCCTTTTCGCGGGCCAGTCGCATCGCGTAGGCGCTCGGGCGTTCCTTGCGCTCGGGTGTCTCGTCGATATCCGCCGGCGAGATGTGATCGGGCACGATGCCGATCTGCTCCAACAGCGCCAACCGCCGCGGCGAGCCCGAGGCGAGGATCAGGATCGAGTTGCGCGCTCGCGCCATCGGATCACTTATAACGGTATGTAATGCGACCCTTGGTCAGGTCGTACGGGGTCATTTCCACCAACACACGGTCGCCGGCAAGCACACGAATGCGATTCTTCCGCATCCGACCAGCAGTATGCGCAATAATTTCGTGATCATTCTCAAGCTTGACGCGGAACGTCGCGTTGGGGAGGAGTTCGGTCACTTGACCGGGGAACTCCAACACTTCCTCTTTCGCCATTGAGGCCCTTCAACGTTGTTTCACATGATGGGCGGTGCCCGGCACCGGCCCTGTCTAAAGGTGGTGATACAGCTATTTCGTCACAATGTCCCCCTGACAGAGGGTCAAGTTTGAGCAAACAGCTCATTCACCTGATGATCGAGGGCATCCCGCACGGAACGGTAGCTCTCAAGGATCTGTTCTCGCGACCCCTGAGCGCCGGACGGGTCGAGCGTCGGCCAGTAGACGACGTCGAAGCTCTGGGTGCGCGCCAGATCGAGAACGTGGTGGTGCGCCTCGGGGGCCAGCGTGACGACGAGGTCGAAGGAGGTGTCGTTGAGCTCCTCCAGCGACCGCGGCTTACGCTTTGAAATGTCGAGCCCCTTCTCGGCCATCACGGCGACGGCGAAGGGGTCCGCCTGGCCCGTCTCCAGACCTGCCGACCGGATATATGTATTCGGCGAGGCCTGGCGTGCAAGCGCGGCGGCCATGGGCGAGCGAATCGCATTGTGTCGGCAGACGAACAGGATGGAGCTTGGCCCGCTGCCCACGCTCAACCCTTGAAATGCAGCGCGCAGATCAGGGTGAACAACCGGCGTGCGGTATCGTGATCCACCTCGATCTTGCCCTCCAGGCGTTCGGCGAGGAGGCGCGAGCCCTCGTCGTGCACACCGCGGCGACCCATGTCGATCGCCTCGATCTGCGCCGGAGCCGCGGTGCGGATGGCCGAGAAGTAGCTCTCGCAGATGAGGAAGTAGTCCTTCACCACCTTTCGCAGCGGAGTCAGCGAGAGCATGTGCGAGACGAGGTGTCCGCCCGCCTCGTCCTGCACGGTGAAGACGAGCCGGTTCTCCTGGATCGACAGGACCAGCCGATAGGGCCCCTCACCGAGACCGGACGGACGGAAGACGTTCTCCTCCAGGAGATCGTAGACCGCGACGGCCCGCTCGTGCTCGACATCCGGCGTCCCGCGGTCGATCGACGCCTCGTCCAGCGTCACCGCGATCAGCCGGGCGTTGGTCGGCTCGGTCATGAGGCCCTGAGCCGGCGGGCGATCGACAGGCGGTGCGCGTCGAGCCCCTCGGATGCGGCGAGCGTCATCGCCGGCCCGGCGAGCGCCTCGAGGGCGGCGCGGTCGAGGCCCAGCAGCGTCGTGCGCTTCAGGAAGTCGAACACCGAGAGGCCGGACGAGAAGCGCGCGGAGCGGCTCGTCGGCAGCACGTGGTTCGGCCCGGCGACGTAGTCGCCGATCGCCTCGGGTGTCATCGCGCCGAGGAAGATCGCCCCGGCCTGCGTCACCTTCTCGGCCAGCGCGTCGGGATCGGCGACGGCGAGTTCCAGGTGCTCGGGGGCGAGACGATCGACCAGCGCGGCCGCCTCGTCCTCGCCCTCGACGATGATGATGGCGCCATGGTCGCGCCAGCTCGCCTCCGCGACGGCGCGGCGCGGCAGCACCTCGAGCTGGGCCGCCACCGCCTCGTCGACCTCGCCGGCGAGGGTCGGGCTGGCGGTGATGAGGATCGACTGCGCGACCTCGTCGTGTTCGGCCTGGGCGAGGAGATCCGCGGCGATGACGTCGGCCGGCGCGCTGTCGTCGGCGACGATGACCACCTCGGACGGGCCCGCCACCATGTCGATGCCGACGGTGCCGAAGACCTGTCGCTTGGCCGCCGCCACGTAGGCGTTGCCGGGGCCGACGATCTTGTCCACAGCACGGATGCTCTCGGTCCCGTAGGCGAGCGCGCCGATCGCCTGCGCCCCGCCGATCCGGTAGATCTCGGTGACGCCGGCGATCTCGGCCGCGGCCAGCACGACGGGCTCCAGGTGCCCGTCCGGCGCCGGAACGACCATGACGAGGCGCTTCACGCCCGCGACCCTCGCCGGGACGGCGTTCATCAGAAGCGAGCTCGGATAGGCCGCGCGCCCGCCCGGGACGTAGAGCCCGACCGACGCGAGGGGCGTCCAGCGCCATCCGAGCGTCGCCCCGACGGGATCGGTGAACCGCTCGTTCGAGGGGAGCTGCTTCTCGTGGAAGACGGCGATCCGGTCGCGCGCGAACTTCAGCGCCTCGATCACGTCGTCAGGCACCGCGGCGCGCGCGGCGGCGATCTCCTCGGCGGTGACGGCCATCGGCGTCGCGGCGAAGTCCACCCGGTCGAAGCGCCTGGTGTACTCGGCGACGGCCGCGTCGCCGCGCGTCTTCACGTCGGTCAGCACCTGGTCCACGACGGACGTGACATCCGCGGAGAACTCGCGCTGGTCGGCGAGGAGCGCGGCGAAGTCGTCCGCGAAGGACGCGTCGGAAGTGTCGAGCCGGCGCATCAGCGGCCGACCGCGTGCTTGGGCCGCATGGAGGCGCTCCAGGCGCCGCCGAGGTCGGTGAGCTGCGCCTCGATGCATTCCACCTCGAGGCGGATCATGACGTCGCCCGAGCAGACGATGGAGATGGTGCCGGCGGGCGTCTCGCCCTCCTCGAACACGACGGCGAGGATCGACAGCACGGTTTCCTTGTCGCCCGGGGCGACACCGGTCACCTGCGCCCGCTTCACCCGCGCGAACGACAGCACCGCACGGCGCCGTTCGTCGCCGCGGCGCCGCGACTTGCGATCCGCGGTCAGCTCCCAGGCGAACCGGTTCATGGGAATTGCGAAGTGACCGTCCGCCGGCGACCAGCGAATGTCCGCCACCTTGGCGACCGCGTCCTGCACATGAGCGGACACGACCGCGAGGTCCTCGTCGTCGAGCGCGAACATCTTCACGGGATGAGGAGACGGCGTCATCGGAAAATCTTCAGTTCAGGGCGTATTAAGCCCCCTATAGCCGCCTTCGACCGCCGGCGCGACTCCCGCGTGGCCACGCCCGGCAGGAGGACTGTCGCGATTCCGATCCGCTTCGCCATCATGCGGGGCGGAGAAGGACGGGCCCGGCGCCGCCGGGCCGGGGGCCGTCAGCCGGAAACGCGCTCGATCTGCGCGCCGCAGCGCGACAGCTTCTGCTCCAGCCGCTCGAAGCCGCGGTCGAGGTGGTAGATGCGGGAAACCTCCGTCTCGCCCTCGGCGGCGAGTCCGGCGATCACGAGGCTCACGGAGGCGCGGAGGTCCGTCGCCATCACCGGCGCGCCCTTCAGCCTGTCGACGCCCTCGATGGTGGCGGTCTGTCCGTTGAGGGAAATCTTCGCGCCGAGACGGACCAGCTCCTGAACGTGCATGAAGCGGTTCTCGAAGATGGTCTCGGTGACGTGGCTCGTCCCCTTGCCGGCGCACATCACCGCCATGAACTGCGCCTGCAGGTCGGTCGGGAAGCCGGGATAGGGCTCCGTTTCGGCGTCCACCGCGGCGATGCCGTGCCCGTTGCGGCGGATGCGGAGGCCACGGTTGGTGACGTCGATCTCCGCCCCGGCGAGGCGCATCAGCTCGAGCGGGCGCTCCAGGTGGTCAGCGGTCGCGCCCTCGAGGGTCACGTCGCCGCCGGCCATCGCGGTCGCCAGCGCATAGGTGCCGGTCTCGATCCGGTCGGGCAGCACGCGGTGGCGCGCGCCATAGAGCCGCGGCACGCCCTCGATGAAGATCGTGCCGGTGCCATGCCCCTCGATCTTCGCGCCCATCTGGATGAGGCAGTCGGCGAGGTCGACGATCTCCGGCTCGCGGGCGGCGTTCTCGATCACCGTCTCGCCGCGGGCGAGCGTTGCCGCCATCAGCAGCGTATGGGTGGCGCCGACGGACGGCTTGGGCAGCCGCACGCGGTTGCCGATCAGCCCGGCGCGAGCCTGGGCGACCACGTAGCCGCGCTCGATCTCGATGTCGGCGCCGAGCGCCTTGAGACCCTCGATGAAGAAGTCCACCGGGCGGGTGCCGATGGCGCAGCCGCCCGGCAGCGACACGCGCGCCTCGCCCATCCGGGCGAGCAGCGGGCCGATGACCCAGAAGGAGGCGCGCATGGTGGACACCAGCTCGTAGGGAGCCGTCGTGTCGACGATGGCGCGGGCGGTCAGATTGACGGTCTGCCCGCTCAGCTCGTCCTCGCCGGTGCGCTTGCCCTGGAAGGCGGTGTCGACACCGTGGTTGGCGAGGATATGGAAGAGCTTCTGCACGTCCGCGAGGCGCGGGACGTTCTGCAGCGTGAGGGTCTCGTCGGTGAGGAGGGACGCGATCATCAGCGGCAGCGCAGCGTTTTTCGCGCCGGAGATCGGAATCGATCCTTCGAGCGGTGCGCCACCGGTAATGCGGATGCGGTCCATACTTCACTCCCCTACACCACGCCGAATGGATCAGACGAACAGTCCGACCTTTCGATTGATCCCAACGGCTACGGGACGGTGCAAGGGCGATCAATTGGCCTGTTAAGGACATTCGGAGATGCTTCGCCGATCCCGCCCCCCTTGCGACATTTGCGCAACAAGAAGCGGGCAGACCCGGGCAGCGGAGCGGGCGATTCGGCGGACTCAGTTCAGCATGGCCGGCCGGATCGCGGGAAGGTCCTCGTGGGGGCGCTCGCTGGCGACGTTCGCGGTCAGGATATACTGCATCGCGGCCTCGCGCGGCATCGGGCGGCCGCAGAGGAAGCCCTGCAGCTCGTCGTATCCGGCCTGGCAGGCGAAGCTGCGCTGCATCTCCGTCTCGATGCCCTCCGCCACCACGCGCAGGTTCATCGCCCCGCTCATCGCGCTGATGGTTCGCAGCACCTCGCCGACGCTCTCGGACTCGGCGAGCGACATGAAGCACGACCGGTCCACCTTCAGCTTGTCGAACGGGAACTTCCACAGGTAGCTGAGGCTCGAATAGCCCGTGCCGAAGTCGTCCATCACCACCCGGACGCCGAGCGCCTTCAGCCGGTGGAGCTGGTCGGCGACGGACTGCGGCTCGGCGATGAACAGCGACTCGGTGATCTCGAGCTCCAGGCGCTCCGCCGCGAGGCCCGACAGGGCGAGCGCGCTCTCGACGACGGTGACGAGGTCCTCCCGGAACTGCTGGGGCGACAGGTTGACCGCGATCGAGAGCTTCTGCGGCCAGTTCGCGGCGGTGCGGCACGCCTCGTTCAGCACCCATTGGCCGATGCGCGGGGTCAGGCCCATCTCCTCGGCGATGGGAATGAACTTGCCGGGCGAGATGTACCCGCCCTCCCCGTCCTGCAGGCGCAGGAGCGCCTCGAAGCCGAGCAGCGCGTTCGTCTCCGCCTCGTGCAGCGGCTGGTAGTGCAGCTCGAACGCCTCGGTCTCGAGGGCGTGGCGCAGCATGACGCGCAGGGTGTTGCGGGTCTTCAGCTCACCGTCCATGCCAACCTCGAACACCACCATCTGGTCCCGACCGGCGCTCTTGGCCCGGTAGACGGCAGCGTCCGCGCACTTCTGCAGCTCGGAGGAGAGGGTCGCGTGCTCAGGCGCGAGGGCGATGCCGATGCTGAGCGACATGCTGACGGGCACACCGTCGAGGTCGCGGATGGCGCGCGCGGCGTCGAGCATCCGAACGGCCAGCGTCACGGCGTCCTCGCGCGTCTCCACGTCCCGCTGGACAATGGCGAACTCGTCGCCGCCGAGGCGGGCGATGATGTCGTTCTCGCCCATGCAGTCGGTGATGCGCGCGGCCACCATGCGAAGGAGCCTGTCGCCCGCGGCGTGGCCGAGCGAATCGTTGACGGCCTTGAAACCGTCGAGGTCGACGAAGTGGAGCGCGATGCCACCGCCGCGCGACGTGATCGCCAGCATGGCCCGGTCGAGCGCCGCCAGGAAGCGGTTGCGGTTGGGGACCCCGGTCAGCGGGTCGTGGTGCGCGAGGTGGTAGATCTGGTCGGAATCCTGCCGCTGCCGCGCGATCAGGACCGCGTTCGCCCCCGTCGCGAGGAGGCCCACCGTCCCGAGGAGGGCAAAGATCGCGACCGCGGCGATCGTCGTCGACAGGTAGCTCGAGCGCGCCTCGGTGATGTCGAGGCGCAGGCTCAGCGCGCCGACCGACCGGCCGCCGCGGCGGATCGGGAGCATCAGCTCGGCATAGTGCCGCGCGTCCGCCCCCGTGTGGGCCCCGGTGTCGGCCCCTGCATCGCCCCCCGTGTCGGCCCCCGGCGCGACGTTCATCGACCATTCGTCGGCGCGCACCGCGGCGAGCTCGGCCGGGGTGAGCGGATCGCGCTTGCGGGTGTCGGCGTCGGCCCAGAGCAGCCGTCCGTCCGGCCCGAAGATCCGCACCTCGTCGACCCCGTGACGGCGCAGCGACCCGACGACGCGACCGGACAGGCGCGCGGGCGCTCCGCCTCCGGCGAGGACGGCGTCGATGAACGGGGCCTCGCTCATCGGCCCGACCCAGCGCCTGGCCCCCTTCGTCAAAAGCTCGGACAGCCCCCGGTCGAGGTAGACGAGCGCCTTGTAGGCGCCGGCCCCGAACGTCACCGCGATGATGAGGCCGGCGACGATGTTGAGAAGGAAGATCTTGCGGAAGCCACGCTCGCGACGCAGCGACGACCCGGAAACCGGCATGGACGCCTCGCACCCAATTCAAGGGCGTGCAGGGAAAGCGATCTGCCTGTCCCGGCCCTTGCGCCTCGCCACCGCATCCCCCGCCGCTCCGGCCCGATCCGCTGCAACGATCGGAATTGCTGCGGCTTTCGTCGGGCCGGGGGTGGCGCCGGCCTTTCCGGGGCGACGCCGGCGGCGCGACCTTCGCACCGTCGGGCGGTCAGCCGAGGATCCGGGCGACGAGCGCGGGGTCGAGGCGGTCGATGGGCGTCGGCATCGGCGGATTGGGGCCGAGGTCCTTGAGCGGGCGCGCCCAGCGGCCAACGTCCCACCAGCGGCCGAGCTTGTGGCCCGCCGAGGGGTCGGTGCCGATGTGGGTGAAGCCGAACCGCTCGTGCAGCGCGACGCTGCCGTCGTTGGGGAGGGTGATCCCCGCGAAGGCCATGCGGTAGCCCTGCGCCTCGAGGAGCGGCACGAGGCGGCTGTAGAGCGCACCGCCCACCCCGCCGCGCCGCGCGTCGGCGGCGACGTAGCACGTCACCTCGGCCGACCAGCGGTAGGCCGCGCGCGGGCGGTAGGTCGACCCGTAGGCGTAGCCGACGACACGGCCGCCGCGCTCGGCGACGAGGTAGGGCCAGGGGCCGAGGATGGCGCCGATGCGCCGGCCCATCTCCTCCTCGCCTGGGATCTCCTCCTCGAAGGAGATCGCCGTCCCGGCCACGACCGGGGCGTAGATGGCGGCGATCGCGGCCGCGTCGGCGGGGGATGCGAAGCGGATGGTCGTCCCGCTGCCGCCCATCAGTCCCGCTCGCCGAAGCCGTCGTTGACGAGCGCGGTGAGCGCGGCGGCCGCGGCGGCCGCCTCCGGACCGGTGACAGTCAGCGAGATCGTCTGGCCGCAGGGAACGCCCAGCATCAGGAGGCCCATGATGGAGCGCCCGTCCACCGTCTGGCCGTCGCGCGAGACGGCGACGTCGGCGCGGAAGAACTCCAGCTCACGCACGAAGCGGGCGGCGGCACGGGCGTGCAGGCCACGGCGGTTCACCAGCGTCAGCGTCAGGTGATGCGCCTCGTTGTCGTTGCTGTGGATCGGCTCGCCCGTATCGCTCATTTGCCCGACAGAACGTGGGACGCAACGCTGATGTACTTGATTCCCGCTTCCTTCGCCGCGGCCACGGCCTCGGTGAGGCTCATGGTCGCCCGGGCGGAGGACAGCTTGACCAGCATCGGCAGGTTCACGCCGGCGATCACCTCGATCTGCCCCTGAGGCATCACCGAGATGGCGAGGTTCGACGGCGTGCCGCCGAACATGTCGGTCAGGATCACGACACCCTGGCCGCGATCGACCCGGCTGACCGCGTCGACGATGTCGGCCCGGCGCTGTTCGATATCGTCGTCAGGCTCGATGGAGATCGGCTCGACAGCTTCCTGTGCACCGACCACATGCTCGAGCGCAGCGCGAAGCTCCTGGGCCAGTCGTCCATGCGTGACGAGCACCAATCCGATCAAGACGCCCCCTCCATCGACCCGATGCGTGCCGCAAGGCCTTGCTATGTCGGCGGACGTTGTGGCGCGAGCGGTGCGCACGTCAACCCGTCGGCGGCGAGAACAGCGGCCACCGCGAGCACGGAAGCAGTCGTGCTGCGCTGGGAAAGGCACAGTGCGGCCAGTCCGACGCCGTCGATGACGCAGGTCTCGGCCCCTTCCTCCGGCATCCGCTCGGGCCGCGCGACGAGATCCACGATGTGGGTCAGGCGGACCGCGGCGAGGTGGCGCACTGGCAGGATGCCGACGCCGTGGACCTCCACGAGACCCTCGATCCGGTGCGGCACCCGGGCGACGAGTCGCCCGCCACGCAGCTCGAGGGCGACGTGGTCGTCGGCGACAAGGCGCGCGAACCGGCCAAGGCCGGTCCAGTGCGCGACGAGGGCGCGGGCGAGCGTGGACTTTCCGGCGCCCGCCGGCCCGCGGATGAGGAGGCCGTGCCCGTCGAGCGCGACCGCGCAGGCATGAACGGATCCGGTCATGAGTGTCCGGTCACCGGCGCATCGTCATGGGGACCGCGACCGTCACATGATCGGCAGGCGCACCGTGAAGCGGGCGCCTTCGGTGACGCGGCTCGGGCTCAGCGTCGTCTGGTAGCGGTTCTCGGCGAAGATCTCGCCGCCGTGCGCCTCGACGATCTGGCGGCAGATCGCAAGGCCGAGGCCGGAGTTGTTGCCGAAGCCCTTGTCGGCCGGCCGGTCGGTATAGAAGCGCTCGAAAATCCGCTCGATCGCCGCCTCTTCGATGCCCGGCCCCTCGTCCTCCACGACGATCTCGATGAAGTCGGAGAAGCGGCGGGCGGTCACGACGACGATGCCGCCCTCCGGCGAGAAGGAGCGCGCGTTCTCGATGAGGTTGGTGAACACCTGGCCGAGGCGGCTGTCGTTGCCGTTGACGGTGAAGTCGAAGTCCTTGCTCGCCCAGTTGAGCTTCACCGTCATGTCCTGCGCGGCGGCGAGCTCGTTCTGCGTGTCCACGATCGTGCGCAGCAGTGCGTAGACGTCGACGCGCTCGAAGCGGTAGCGGTTCAGCTCCGCATCGAGCTTGGACGCGGCCGAGATGTCGCTGATCAGGCGGTCGAGGCGGTGCACGTCGTGGGCGATGACCTCGAGCAGGCGCTCGCGGGAGGCCTCGCTCTTGGCCATGGGCAGCACCTCGACGGCGCTCCGCAGCGAGGTCAGCGGGTTCTTCAGCTCGTGCGCGACCTCTGCGGCGAAGGCGTCGATCGCGTCGATGCGGTTGTAGAGCGCGAGGGTCATCTCGTGCAGGACGCGCGACAGGTCGCCGATCTCGCCCTGCTGGTTCAGCGCGGGGATCGGCGTGTTGACGCTGCCGCGCTTGATCCGCTCCGCCGCCCGCGCGAGGCGCGTCAGCGGGCGCGAGATCGTCGCGGCGAGGATCAGGGACATGATGATCGCGAGGATGCCGGCGACGACGAAGCCGCGGACGATCGCCGACTCCTGCTCGCGCACCGGCGCGTCGATCTGCCCGGGTGCGCTGACGAGGCGCAGGGCGCCGATGATCTGCCCGTCGGTCGCGAGGACGGGAGCGGCGACGGCGATGACGTCGTCTCCGTCGGCGCGCTCGCCGTAGCGCACCGTCTTCACGCCGCCGAGCGCGGCCAGCACCTCGCGCAGCGGGGCGGGACTGCTGGTCGTCGCGCTGCCGGCGGCGGAGTGGCTGCCGAAGAGGTCGCGCCAGCGGGTGGCGAAGTCGGAGATCGGGTCCTGGATGGGCGACAGCGCGGCGGCGAGCGCCTCGTCGCGCGGCCGGTCGACGCGGCCGCTGTCGGCGATGAGGGTGCCGTTGATGCCGAAGAGCTGGGCCCGCGTCCGGGCCCCCTGGAGCGAGGCGGCGAGGATCTGGTCGACGTCCGGCGCGGCCGGGGGCGTGACGGGGGTACCGTCGGCGGCGCGCGGCGGGGTCTCCGTCAGCACCGGCGTCAGGGCGTTCGAGACGCTCTCGAGCGTGTTCATGACGCTGTCGGCCTGCACGAGCAGGCCGTCGAGGACGGACCCCGCCACCTTGCCGGACATGTCCGCGAGCTGGAGCGTCGCGTAGCAGAGGATGGCGAGGCCGAGGAGCTTGAGGAAGGCGACCTTCAGGGCGAGCCGCGTCACCCCGAACGTCTGCCAGGAGAACATGCGAGGGCGCGGGGGCGCGAAAACGTCCGCCCCGCTGCTGTTAAACCTCTCGCTGACGTTCATGGGTCCCTCGGTTGCCGACGCGACCGACGTTTTTCATGAACCGTCGGCGTGTCCGACGCTACTCGTCTTTCAGCCGGTAGCCAGCCCCATAGAGTGTCTCGATCCGGTCGAAATGCTCGTCAACCTGGCGGAATTTCTTCCGCAGCCGCTTGATGTGGCTGTCGATCGTCCGGTCGTCGACGTAGACATGGTCGCCGTAGGCCGCGTCCATCAGGGCATTGCGGCTTTTGACCACGCCGGGGCGCTGGGCGAGGGACAGCAGGATCATGAATTCCGTCACCGTCAGCACGATCGGCTGGCCATGCCACGTCGTGGTGTGACGTTCCGTGTCCATCACGAGAGGGCCACGTTCGAGCACCGTGTGGGTGGTGCGCTCGGTGTCGTTGCGGATGGCGTTGGTACGGCGCAGGACCGCGCGGATACGCTCCACCAGCAGGCGCTGCGAGAACGGCTTCGTAATGAAGTCGTCGGCACCCATGCGAAGACCGAACAGTTCGTCGATCTCGTCGTCCTTGGACGTGAGAATGATAACCGGAAGGTCGGATTCCCGCCGCAGGCAACGCAGAAGTTCCAGCCCGTCGAGGCGGGGCATCTTCACGTCGAGCACCGCGAGATCCGGCGGGCTTTTTGTCAAACCATCGAGACCGCTTGCACCGTCGGTGTACGTGGTTACGTCAAACCCCTCACTTTCCAGTGCGATAGACACACTGGTCAAAATGTTCCGATCATCATCGATGAGGGCGATCTGGGTCATACTGGACCGTGCTACTCCTTGCCACGATACCGGCTCATTCGTGCCTAGCGCAACTTGCGAGGGAATTGTGGCAATATTCGAGTGACTGATGAAAGTTTGAGGACGAAATGCAGAACGGTAACCCATAACGGTTCGATCATATGAATGATTTGCCCTTCGCTGCACGCATGGCGCGAAATCTCATCCACGTCTGTCGTGATGGCGCACTCGCCACACTCGACACGTCCGGGCACCCTCACGCCTCACATGTGGCCACGGCCACGATGATCGACGGCGCACCTCTCCTCCTGGTTTCAGCGCTGGCGGTTCACACGCAGAACATGCAGCGCGACGCGCGAGCCTCTTTGCTCTTTGTGAGCCCCGACGTCGACGGAGATACGAACACCCGCGCCCGTGTGTCGCTGGTCGGAGACGTCGCACCTGTGGATGACGTCGACGCCGCAAGGATGAGATTCCTACGTCGCCATCCTGATGCCGCAATGTACGCCGGTTTCGCCGATTTCGGATTCTGGCGCTTTACGCCGCGCTCGGCCCATCTCGTCGCGGGCTTCGGCCGCATCACCGACCTCGCCGCCGACGATCTCCTGGCGCCCGCCGGGATGGCCGCGGCCCTCGCCTCGTCCGACGAGGGCGCGGTGTCGCACATGAACTCGGACCACGCCGACGCGCTGAAGCTGATGGCCGAGGTGCTCGCCGAGGCGCCGGAGGGCGAGTGGCAGTCCGTCGGCATCGACCCGCTCGGCATCGACATGGTCCGCACCGGCCCCGGTCCGCAGACGAGCGCGCGCGTCGAGTACGACGAGCCGGTCGGCGACGGGATGGCCCTGCGCAAGGCCCTGGTGGCGCTCACCAAACGCGCCCGGGCCTCGCTCCAGACCGCCTAGGGCGTCCGCCCCGCCCGCCGGCCCGGAACGGCCCGGTCCACAAGGGCCGGGTCAGAATGGCCAGGCGAAGAAGGCCAGGGCGAGGCCGAGGAGGCCGATGGCGATGCCGGCGGCGATCAGAAGCCCGTCGCGCACCGACAGGCCGAGCCCGATCACCAGGAGCGACAGGCCCGCAGGGAATGCGCCGAACGGCACCAGCGCCAGCGGGTACATCGACAGCGCCATCACCACCCCCGCCAGCGCCACCATCTGGTGGAAGGGCGGGCGCAGGAAGAAGCTCAGCCGCGGACCGATGAAGCGGCTGAGCCACTCGGCCTTGGGGCGGATGGAATCGAGCGAGGAGAGCAGCTTCTCCCGCGGCATCGACCGCCGGCCGATGAAATCGGGCATGTAGATCCGCGTCGATCCGAACAGGAGCTGGATCGACAGGATGAGCATGATCGTACCGGTGAGGACGCTCATCCCGGGGATCATGCCCGTCGGCAGAATGGCGATCAGCGACGTGATGATGAACAGCGGGCCGAAGGCACGCCGGCCCACCGCGTCGACCAAATCGTCCACGGAGACGTCATCTCCATGCGTATTGTCCTTGATTCGGTCGATCAGGGAGACGAGATCTTCGGTGGTATCCTGCTGCGCCATGGGTGTCCGGATGTTGCGTTCGAAGGCTGCAAAAGGAAAACCGGCAAACGCCGATAGGGTTCGCAGGGAGCGAAGGAGAATCGCACATGACCGATGATCCGCTGGACGTGGCCGAGCGCTGGGCGCGCGAAGGCCGCAAGGTCGCCCTCGCGACCGTGGTGGACACATGGGGCTCCGCCCCCCGCCCCGTCGGCAGCCATCTCGTGATCGACGGCGAAGGCGCGTTCGAGGGCTCCGTCTCCGGCGGCTGCGTCGAAGGCGCGGTGATCGCCGAGGCGGTCGAGATCGCCGCCGGCGCACCGCCCAGGCTCCTCGAGTTCGGCGTCGCCGACGAGACGGCATGGGAGGTCGGCCTCTCCTGCGGCGGCACCATCCGGATCTACGTCGAGCCGCTCGACGTGAGCGCGGAGGCGGCGGCGTGAGGCTCTCCGACCTGAAGGCCGTCAACGAGGCGCGCTCCCGGCGCAGGATGTGCGCGGTCGTGACCCCGCTCGACGGCTCCCCCGGCCGCGTCGTGTTCGCCGAGGACGCCGCGACCGACCCGCTCGCCAACATCCTCGCCGCGCGCTTCGCCTCGGCGAAGTCCGGGCGGGAGGCGGAGGCGGGCGTCTTCGTGCGCATCCACCGCCCCTCCCCGCGGCTCGTCATCATCGGCGCGGTCCACGTCAGCCAGACCCTGGCGCCGATGGCCGAGGCGGTGGGCTTCGAGGTGACCATCGTCGACCCGCGCGGCGCCTTCGCCACCGAGGAGCGCTTCGGCGCCTTCAACCTCATCGCCGAATGGCCGGACGAGGAGCTTCTGAAGCTCGACCGCGAGACCGCCGTCACCACCCTCACCCACGACCCGAAGATCGACGACCCGGCGCTGATGGCGGCGCTCAAGGCGGACTGCTTCTACATCGGCGCCCTCGGCAGCCGGAAAACGCACGCCAAGCGCGTCGACCGGATGACCGCCGCCGGCTTCGGCCGGGAGGCGATCGACCGGATCCACGCGCCGATCGGCCTTCCCATCGGGGCCGCCTCGCCGCCGGAGATCGCCGTGTCGGTGCTGGCCGAGGTGATCGCCGCGCTGCGGGGCGCGGAAACCAGAGTGGCGCCGCAGCGCCAGGCCGCGTGAAGTTCGGCCCGGTCCCGGTCGGCGAGAGCGCGGGGACGATCCTCGCCCACTCGCAGCGCCTTGCCGACCGCGTCCTGCGCAAGGGCCACCGCATCACCGAGGCGGACGCCGCGGCGCTCGCCTCGTCCGGCCTCGCCGAGGTAACCGTGGCGCGCCTCACCGAGGAGGACGTCCACGAGGACGCCGCCGCCGCCGCCCTCGCCGAGCGGGTCGGCGGGCCGGGCATCCGCGTCGACAAGGCCGACACCGGCCGCGCCAACCTCTACGCCGAGCGCGACGGCCTCGTGACCGTCGACGCCGCCGCCGTCAACGCGCTCAACGCCGTCGACCCTGCGCTGACCCTCGCGACGCTCGCCGCCTACCGGCGCGTCGCGGTGGGGCGGATGGTGGGCACGGTGAAGGTGATCCCGTTCGCGGTGCGCCGGGCGAGCCTCGACGCCGCGCTCTCCCACGTGACGCGGCCGATCCTGTCCGTCACGCCGTGGTCGCTGAAGCGCGTCGCGGCGCTCTCGACCATGCTGCCGACCCTGAAGGACAGCGTCATCGACAAGACGATCCGCACCTTCGACGGCCGCCTCGCGGACACCGGTGCCGGGATCGTCCGCGACGAGCGCGTCGCGCACGAGGCGGCTCCGCTGGCGAAAGCGCTCGCCGACAGCCTGAAGGACGCCGAGATGGCGGTCGTCTTCGGCGCCTCGGCGGTGGTGGACGAGGACGACGTGATCCCCGAGGCGATCGCCCGCGCGGGCGGGCGCGTCGAACGGTTCGGGATGCCGGTCGACCCGGGCAACCTCCTGGTCCTCGGCGAGATCGACGGCAAGCCGGTGATCGGCGCGCCCGGGTGCGCGCGCTCGCCGAAGGAGAACGGGTTCGACTGGGTGCTCGACCGCCTCCTCGCCGGGATCGCGGTGACGGGCGAGGAGATCGCCGGGATGGGCGTCGGAGGGCTTCTGATGGAAACCGCAGCACGTCCGCACCCGCGGCGCGGCAAGGGGCGCGCCGGCAAGACCGCCGCGGTGGTGCTGGCGGCCGGCCGCTCCTCGCGCATGGGCTCCAACAAGCTCGTCGCCGAGGTGGCGGGCCAGCCGATGGTGCGGCGGGTCGCCGAGGCGGCGCTCGCCTCCCGGGCCGACGTCGTCGTCGTCGTCACCGGCCACGAGCCGGAGCGGGTCGAGGCCGCGCTCGAGGGGCTCGACGTCACGTACGCCCCCAACCCGCACTACGCGGACGGGCTGTCGACCTCGCTGCGCGCCGGCCTCTCCGCCGTTCCGGAGGACGTCGAGGCGGCGCTGATCCTGCTGGGGGACATGCCGCTGGTCACCGCCGAGGACTGCAACAAGGTGCTGGCCGGCCTCTCCGAGCCGGACACGCTGGTCGCGATCGCGACCGCGAACGGGGCACGCGGCAACCCCGTCGCCTGGTCGCGCCGGCTCTTCCCGGAGCTGAAGGCGACGGAGGGCGACGCCGGCGGCCGCGCGCTGCTGTCGCGCTACGCCGACAACGTCACGATGGTGGAGATCGGCCGTGCCGGCGCGCTGGACGCCGACACGCCGGATGCGCTGAGCGAAGTGCGCAGCGCCGCGGGAGGCGTTGCCGCGGAGAGCTGACCGGCGCCAGAGGAACGGGCCAGGCGCCGCCCGGCGCCCGGCGGTTGCGTCAGGGGCGCTCGAAGACGCCGAGGCCGCGGGTGTTGTAGGCGCCGAGGGTGAGGCGGCTCGGCGTTCCGTCCGCACCGATCTCGAAGAGCGCCCGCGACGGTCCGGTCCCCCATTCGCCGATCGTCTCGAACACGAACCGGCCGCCGACGTCGCGGGTCAGGGCGAAGCTGACCGGCGCCTCGTCCGGGCCGAGCGCCATCGTCAGCGCGTCGCCATCCAGCGTCACCCGCGCGGGGCCGAAGTACGAGTTGTCGTAGGTGCCGGCGTAGGCCTCCAGCGGGAGCGCCTCGCCGGGGTCGCCGGACGGGTCGGCGGCCCGCGCGTCGGCGATGTCGGCCTCGGCCATCGCCGCGAAGGCCCGGTGGAAGAGCGGGTACCAGTCCACCGTCTGCTCGCCGTTCCGCACGATGTCCATGAAAATGGTGGCGATGGTTTCCGGCACGCCGATCGGCTCGCCGTTTGTGAGCACCACGATGCCGAGGTCCTCGCCGGGCAGCATCGTCACGTTGGTGGACGTTCCGAGGGTGAACGCGCCGGAGTGGCTCAGCTCGACTCGCCCCTCGTCGTCGTAGGAGACGTTCCAGCCGAGGCCGTAGAAGTGCGCCCGTGCCGCGGAGCCGGGATTGCCGCCGGTCACCGAGTGCGGCCGGTGGGTGATCGCGAGGGGCGCCCTGGCGATCACCGGCTCGCCGCCGAATTCCCCCTCGGCGAGTTGCAGGCGAACGAACTTCGCCATGTCGGTGATCGTGCTGCTGGCCCCGCCCGCCGGCGCCTCTGCGTCGGGGTTGCGGTCGTAGCGCGCCGCCCACGTCGTCGCTTCGGGCCCGGTGCGCACGTGGATATGGGCGCGGTTCTCGTGGGCGAGGTAGTCGGCATGGCGGTAGCTGGTGCGCGTCATCCCGAGCGGGTCGAACAGCACCTCCTCGGCCACGTCCTCGAACGGCTTGCCGGCCGCCACGGCCGCGGCCTCTCCCCCGGCCGTGTAGCCGAAGTTGCTGTAGTGGTAGGACGAGCGGAACGTGTCGAGCGGCTGCTGCTCGATCCGGCCCAGGATGGTGTCGCGATCGAAGCCGAGGTCCTCCAGGAAGTCGCCGGCGCCGGTGAAGAGGCCGGAGCGGTGCGACAGGAGGTCGATGAACGTCGCGTGCTCGGTCACGTACGGGTCGCCGAGCGCGAAGGCGGGATTGTACTGCGACACGGGGTCCGACAGCGCGAAGAGCTCCTTGCCGGCGAGCCCCGCCACGACGGTCGAGGCGATCGGCTTGGAGACCGACGCGAGGAGGAAGACCGTGTCCGTGTCGATCGGATCCGGCTTGCCGACCTCGCGCACGCCGAAGGTCTTCTCGTAGATCACCTCGTCCTTGTAGACGACGGCGACGGCGACGCCGGGAATGCCCGTCTGGTCCATCAGGCCCGTCACGGTGTTGTCGAGCAGGCCGACGGCGTCGTCGACGTCCTCACGGGTGAGGCTCGGCGCGACCGGAACCACCGGCGCGGGCAGGAGCGTCCGCTCCGAGCTCCCCTGCGGCGCCGTCTGCTGCGCGCCAGCGTGCGGCGGCGTGAGGGCCGCCGCCAGTGTCCACGCGACCGCTCCGCCGATCGTCGCGACGGGCCACCGCCCTGTCCGGCCCGGGCCTCTCCGTCGGGGCGGTGCCGGCTCGAAATCACCCATGTCGTTTCATCCGCTTGATTCTATTTGTTATTTTTGGGTAGCGGCCGGAGCCGCAACCCGCAATCGTTTGTACGATACTTTCGTGCAGCGGCAATTGCGCCCATGCATTGGTTGCCCTGACGACAGGTCGTGACCCCGGCGGGCCGGATGCAGGCCTCTAGGGCTGCGTCGGCGGCGCGGGCTCGATGTCACCGCGGCGCTGCAGCCAGCGGGCGACGCCCCAGCAGCCGATCGCCCAGGCGGTCCCGGCGGTCCAGCCGGCTGCGACGTCGGTCGGCCAGTGGACCCCGAGGTAGACGCGACTGAACCCGACGGCGATGACCACCAGCACGGCGACGGCGATCACGTAGATCTTCACCGCCTGGCGCGCCTCGACGCTGGCGACCAGCGTCGCGAGGGTGAGGTAGGTGACGGCCGCCAGCATCGAGTGGCCGCTCGGGAAGCTCGCCGAGTGGACGAGGACCTCGTGCGGCACGAGGTCCGGCCGGGGCCGGTCGAAGAACTGCTTGAAGCCGGTGGAGAGGATCGCCCCGCCGGTCACGGCGAGGGCGACGAAGAGCGACGTGCGGCGCTTGCGCATGAGCCAGAGGAGGCCGCAGACCGCGATCGTGACGCCGGCGACGATGGTCACGCCGCCCAGTGCGGTGATATCACGCGCCATCTCCTCGACGGCGACGCCCCCGATCGGATCGCTGAGGTCGTTGGGGTTTCGCAGCGCCAGGAGCAGCGCGGCGTCGAGATCGTGGGTCTCGCCTTCCATCACCTCGTCGGCCAGTCCGAAGAAGGCCCACAGGCACGCTCCGACGATCAGAGCCGCCCCCAGCACACGCAGTTCCACGAACCGCCTCACCCCATCCAGCACGCCTGACCCCATGTTCGGTTTTCGTCAGGCGCAGGTTAGAGTTGGATCGGGCGCAGCAACAGGGGACGATCGCGAGGTCCGGGCAGGCCTCGCCTTTCAAACCGAGAGACGGCCCTATATATAAAGTGTTCCCCACGGTGAGTATGTGCGTCCTTCAGGGCGCGCGGTAGTTCTTCGGATGAGCATGCAAGACGCCCCCTCTGCCCAGCCTTCTGACGAGTACGGCGCCGGTTCGATCAAGGTCCTCAAGGGCCTTGAAGCGGTCCGCAAGCGCCCCGGCATGTACATCGGTGACACCGATGACGGGTCGGGCCTCCATCACATGGTGTACGAGGTCGTCGACAACGCGATCGACGAGGCGCTCGCGGGACACAACGATTCGGTCGTCGTGACGCTGAATGCCGACGGCTCGTGCACCGTACGCGACAACGGCCGCGGCATCCCGACCGACATCCACCCCGAGGAAGGCATCTCCGCGGCCGAGGTCATCATGACCCAGCTGCACGCCGGCGGTAAGTTCGACCAGAACTCCTACAAGGTGTCTGGCGGCCTGCACGGCGTGGGCGTCTCGGTGGTGAACGCGCTCTCGTCCGAGCTCGACCTCACCGTCTGGCGCGCCGGCAAGAAGCACTGGATGCGGTTCCACGACGGCGTGGCCGAGAGCCCGCTCGCCGCCGTCGGCGACGCCGAGGGCCGGCACGGGACCGAGGTGCGCTTCCTGCCCTCCACGGCGACGTTCAGCCACGTCGAGTTCGACTTCGCGATCCTGGAGAAGCGCCTGCGCGAGCTGGCGTTCCTCAACTCCGGCGTGACGATCCGCCTGATCGACGATCGCGGCGTCGAGCGGCGCGAGGAGACGATGCTCTACGACGGCGGGCTGGACGCGTTCGTGCGCTGGCTCGACCGCCAGAAAACGCCGCTCTTCGACAATCCGATCACCTTCTCCGACCAGCGCGACGGCGTGACCGTCGAGGTGTCGATGTGGTGGAACGACACGTACCACGAGAACGTGCTCTGCTTCACCAACAACATCCCGCAGCGCGACGGCGGCACTCACCTCGCCGGCTTCCGCGCCGCCCTGACGCGGCAGATCACCTCCTACGCGGACCAGAACGGGACGTCGAAGAAGGAGAAGGTGACGCCGACCGGCGACGACTGCCGCGAGGGCCTCACCTGCGTCCTCTCGGTAAAGGTGCCGGACCCGAAATTCTCCTCCCAGACCAAGGACAAGCTCGTCTCGTCCGAGGTGCGCCCGGTGGTCGAGAGCCTCGTCAACCAGGGCCTCTCCACGTGGCTGGAGGAGCATCAGGCCGAGGCGCGGATCATCGTCGGCAAGGTGATCGAGGCGGCGTCCGCCCGCGAGGCTGCCCGCAAGGCGCGCGAACTGACGCGGCGCAAGGGCGCGCTCGACGTCGCCTCCCTGCCCGGCAAGCTCGCCGACTGCCAGGAGCGCGACCCGTCCAAGGCCGAACTCTTCCTGGTCGAGGGTGACTCGGCCGGCGGCTCCGCCAAGCAGGGCCGCCACCGCGCCAATCAGGCCGTGCTGCCGCTGCGAGGCAAGATCCTCAACGTCGAGCGCGCCCGGTTCGACCGGATGCTGTCGTCGAACGAAATCGGCACGCTGATCACCGCGCTCGGCACCGGCATCGGCAAGGACGAGTTCCAGCCGGACAAGCTGCGCTACCACAAGATCATCATCATGACGGACGCGGACGTCGACGGCGCCCATATCCGCACGCTGTTGCTGACCTTCTTCTACCGGCAGATGCCGGAGCTGATCGAGCGCGGCCACCTCTTCATCGCCCAGCCGCCGCTCTACAAGGTGCGCCGCGGCCAGTCCGAGCAGTACCTGCACGACGACGCCGCGCTTGAGGACTACCTGACGACCTCCGGCATCGACGACACCGTTCTCACGCTCGCGTCTGGCGAGGTCCTGGTGGGCAACGACCTCGCCGACGTGGTGGTGAAGGCGCGGACCGTCTCCCACCTTCTGGCGGGGCTGCATTCGCGCTACAACCGCGCCGTGATCGAGCAGGCGGCGATCGCCGGCGCGTTCAACCCGGAGGCGCTCGCCGACCCCGACCGTGCGCGCGAGATCGCCGACACCGTCGCGGCGCGGCTCGACGCCATCGCCGAGGACTTCGAGACCGGCTGGGTCGGCCACGTGACCGACGACGGCGGCATCGCGTTCGAGCGCACCGTCCGCGGCGTGAAGGAATACGCGATGGTGGATTCGGCGCTCCTCGCCTCCACCGACGCCAAGCGTCTCGCCGCCTACGCGCCGTACCTGACGGAAACCTACAGCGGTTCCGCGACCTTACGCCGCAAAGACAAGGACACCGCCATCCACGGCCCGACGGCGCTGGCGGACAACGTCTTCGCGGCAGGTCGTCGCGGGATCACGATCCAGCGCTACAAAGGTCTCGGCGAGATGAACGCCGATCAGCTCTGGGAAACCACGCTTGATCCGAACGCCCGCACCCTATTGCAGGTGCGGATTTCTGAAGCGGACGATGCAGACGGTGTCTTCACGCGGCTGATGGGCGACGCAGTCGACCCGAGGCGCGAGTTTATTCAGGAGAACGCCCTGCAGGTGGAGAACCTCGACGTCTAGGTGCGAACGAAACCCTTCGCACAATCGTTGACCGTACCCGAAATCGTTCAATCCGCGTTCAGTTCGGGGCGAATAGGTTGTCATCGATCACCGGTGCGGTCTCCCCGACCGTGCCGGCCTAGCAGTCAGGAGGGGGTCCGATGATCCTTCAGAAAATGCAAAGGACCGGCAAGGTCGCGAGCCTGTGCGCCGCGATGGCCATGATGGTGCCGCTGGGCGCGCACGCTTCGCAGATCCCGGGGGTGCCGGTCGAGGCGACCTTCGCGCCGAGTCTGGCGGATCCCGTCGCGACCTCGGTGGCGTCGATGGCGGACGAGGGCATCCAGGTGGCGCAGACGCGGCGCGAGCTGGAGCGGCGTAACCGCGCCCTGCGCTACAACAACCAGAACCTGCGCCACCGCAACCGCCATCTCGCGAACCGTCCGGACCGCGTCTACCGGAACAATCGCTGGTACTACCGCCGCGGCGGCTACTACTACGACAACACCGGGGCGGTCCTCGCGGGTGCGCTGATCGCCGGGACGGCCGGCCTGGTCGCCGGCAGCGCGCTGGCCAATTCCAGCCGCACCGTTGTCGTACAACAGCCCACATATGCCGTGGCGGCGCCATACTCGGCAGAGTGGTATCGCCAGTGCGACCTTAAGTACAACTCCTTCCGCGCCAGCGACGGCACGTACCTGGGGTACGATGGGTACCGGCATACCTGCCGCCTGCCCTGACAACACATTTTTTGGTGTTCGCAAGCCGGCCTACGGGCCGGCTTTTTTTATTTCTGTCTCACTTCAGCAACTTAACGCAATTTGGGTTCTACCTCTCATACCCATGTCGTAACAACTGCCCATTGAATCCGAGCTTCAATCAAGCTATCTAGAAAACAATCAAAAGTGGATGAGTCCCATTGCGCGGTAGGCTCGTATATACTAAAACGTGCATATCGCAACCATGACGAGAGGAAGTTGTTGCAATGTCTGGTACCAATGAACTTCTGGCTGTCTTCGCTGCCCTTTCGGACGAAACCCGCTTCGCCATCGTCAACCGTCTGCTGGACGACGGCGAGCTGCCGGTCGGCGCCATCGCCGCCCCGTTCAGCGTGACCCCGCCGGCGATCTCGCGCCACCTGCGGGTCCTCGAAACCGCCGGCCTCGTGGAGCGCCGGATCGACCGCCAGCGCCGCATGATCCGGGTGCGCCCGGAAGCGCTGGACATCATCGGTGACTGGCTCGGCCAGCGGATCACGATCCTGCCCGACCGTCCGTCCGCGCCGACCCGCCCGCTGGCGATGCACGCCTGACGGCCTGCGGGGCGCGCCGGCGACCACCACCTGAAGGTGCGTCGCCGCACACGACCACCGCAACACCGCGGACGATGAGACAAGCGACCGAAGGATCCGGCCTCGCCCGGGAGACGCCGATCCGCAACGAACTTCGTGACGACGTTCCAGGCGCCGTCCCCGTGCAGCCGCTGCCCCTCGGTTAGCGTCTCCGGACGCCCGGGGGACAGCCGGCAATGCCCACCTCAACCCGTTGAGGGTGAGCCCCCGTGGCGCGGCCCTGCTCTTCCGCCGCCACCTGGCTCAAGCCGTGCCTGACGCCCCGCCCCGACGGGACCCCACGCCGCCCCGCGCACCACCCGGCAGGGGCCGGCGACGGCCGACCGCGCGCACCTGCCAGCATGATCGCAGAACGAACCACCGGTTGTGCCAGCGCGCAGCTCCGCGTCCGGGCGCGATGTCTCATGACATGTCGAGGGAGCAGTTCGCTGGGCTCCAGTCGCGTGCCGCCCGACAAGGACCGGCGACCGCCAACCGCCGACGCAGACCGAATTGGATCGCCTGCCGCCCGTCAGGCAATTCGACGCAATCCGGCGATGCGCGCCGGCCATCGGAGATGACCCCCGGCAATGGCCGCAGACCGCCGGTCAGGCAGCCCGGCATGGACCGGCGACGAGCAACTGGCTACCGGTCAGGACGACGGGCCCTGGCCGCAGACCCCCAGTCGGGCGGCCCGGAGTGGGCTGGTCACGGGCGCCCCTCTACCAGTGAATAGAACCGGCGATGGCCGCATACCCCGGTAGGACACAGCCCGGCGTGGACCGGTCGCGGGCCACCCGGCCGACGGGTGACGGAAAACCAGCGTCAGGCCGCGTGCTGCCCGGCCTCCGGTGCGTGACGGGTGGCCGGTGGCGACCGAAGGACGACGACCGTACGCCGCCCTTCCCGGGTCGTGCGGCTGCGCCGGCCGCACCGTCCACGCCGCACCGCCCATCGTCGGTCGCCGCCGCGCTCCCGCCGCACTCGACCGCAGGGCAATCCTCAGAGGATCGACTGGCCCGTCGCCTTCCAATCCGCGAGGAACTGGTCCAGACCCTTGTCCGTCAGCGGGTGATGGATGAGCTTCGACAGAATGGCCGGCGGAATGGTCGCAACGTCCGCACCCGCGATCGCCGCCTGCTGAACATGGTTCGTCGTGCGGATCGAGGCCGCCAGAATCTCCGTGGAGAGATCCTCATAGTTGTCGTAGATCGCGCGGATCTCCTCGATCAGCTTCATCCCGTCGAGACCCATGTCGTCGAGGCGGCCGATGAACGGGGAGATGAACGTCGCCCCAGCCTTCGCCGCCAGCAGCGCCTGCGCCGACGAGAAGCAGAGCGTCACGTTGACCATGTGCCCGTCCGCCGTCAGCGCGCGGCACGCCTTCAGGCCGTCCCAGGTCAGCGGCAGCTTGATCGCGATGTTCGGCGCGATCTCGGCCAGCTTGCGCCCCTCGGCGATCATCTGCTCGGTCTCGATCGCCGTCACCTCGGCGCTCACCGGTCCGTCGACGATGCTGCAGATCTCGGCGATCACCTCGAGCATCGGCCGCCCGGCCTTCATGATCAGCGACGGGTTGGTCGTCACGCCGTCCAGCATCCCGGTCTCGGCGAGCGTCTTGATCTCGCCCACGTCGGCGGTGTCGACAAAGAATTGCATCTGCGCTTCTCCCAGTGCACTTGTGACGCCTCTCCTACAGGATCGCGCCCGCAATGACAGCCGCGCGTCTCTCCGTGCTCCTGCCCCACCGCCTCGGACTCCTGACCTATGTTGCACAGGAGCCGTACGCTCCCGGCGACGTCGTCGCCGTGCCGCTCGGCGCGCGCACGGTGGTCGGAGTGGTGTGGGACGACGCACCCGACGAGACGCTCGACGCGGCCCGCCTCAAGCCCATCAAGGGCCGTGCCAGCCGCGTGCGCCTCACCGACGAGCTGCGCGCCTTCGTCGACTTCCTCGCGCGTTACACGATGACGGAGCGCGGCGCGGTGCTGAAGATGGTGCTGCGCAACGGCGAGGGTCTCGCCGACGCCCCGCCGCAGACCGCCCTCGCCCTCACCGGCACCGAGCCGGAGCGCTGGACCCCCGCACGCACCGCCGTGCGCGACGCGCTGGCGGCCGGCCCCCTCGCCCGGCGCGAGCTCGCCGCCCTCTCCGGCGCGTCTCCGGCGGTCATCACCGGCCTTATCAAGGCCGGCGTGATCGCCGAGGTCGCCGTCAGCGAGCCGGAGAGGCCGCGCCCGACTGAGGTCCCCCCCGAGCTCTCGCCCGACCAGGCCGAGGCCGTCGGCGCGCTGCGCGAGACGGGCTTCGGCGTGACGCTGCTGGAGGGCGTCACCGGCTCGGGCAAGACGGAGGTCTACTTCGAGGCGGTCGCCGCCGCGCTCGAGGCAGGTCGCCAGGCGCTCGTCCTGATGCCCGAGATCGCGCTCACCCCGATGGTAACCGCCCGCCTCACCCGCCGCTTCGGCGAGGCGCCCGAGGAGTGGCACTCCGAACGCACGCCCGCCGCCCGCGTCGCCCTCTGGCGCGCCGCCGCGACCGGGGAGGCGCGGGTCGTCGTCGGCGCCCGCTCCGCCCTCTTCCTGCCGTTCTCCAACCTCGGCGTGATCGTCGTCGACGAGGAGCACGATCCGAGCTTCAAGCAGGAGGACGGCGTCATCTACAGCGCCCGCGACATGGCCGTCGCGCGCGCCCGCGCCGCCGGGATCCCGGTGGTCCTCGCCTCGGCCACGCCGTCTGTGGAGACGCGCATCAACGCCGACCTGGGGCGCTACCGCCGCGTGGTGCTCCCCTCGCGCCACAGCGGCACCTCGCTGCCGACGATCCAGGCCGTGGACCTTCGCCGGGCCGCACCGCCGCGCGGCGAATGGCTGTCGCCGCCGGTCCGTCGGGCCGTGACCGAGGCGCTGGAGAGGGGCGAGCAGGCGCTCCTCTTCCTCAACCGCCGCGGCTACGCGCCGCTCACCGTCTGCCGCGGCTGCGGGCACCGCTTCCACTGCCCCAACTGCGCCGCGTCGCTGGTGGACCATCGCTTCCGCGCCCGCCTCGTGTGCCACCACTGCGGCCACGAGGAGGCGCGCCCGACGTCCTGCCCGCAGTGCGGCGCGACCGACACGCTGGTTCCCTGCGGTCCCGGCGTGGAGCGCGTCGAGGAGGAGGCGCGCGCCCTCTGGCCGGCCGCACGCTGCGAGGTGCTCTCGTCCGACCTCGGCGGCGGACCGAAGGCGCTCGCCGAAGCGCTGGAGCGCGTCGAGAAGGGTGAGCGGGACATCATCGTCGGCACCCAGCTCGTGGCGAAGGGGTTCACCTTCCCGCGGCTGCAGTTCGTCGCCGTGGTGGATGCCGACCTCGGGCTGGAGAACGGCGACCCGCGCGCCGCCGAGCGCACGTTCCAGCTCCTGACGCAGGTGACCGGGCGCGCCGGGCGCGTCCACTCCGGCGGCCGCGCCCTCCTGCAGACGCACGCGCCGGATCACCCGGTGATCCGCGCGATGGTCTCCGGCGACGGCGAGGCCTTCTATCAGGAGGAGACGGACGCGCGGCGCGATGGCGGCCTGCCCCCGTTCCAGCGCCTCGCCTCGGTAATCGTCTCGGCGCCGGACCGGGCGGAGGCCCACGCCCACGCCGTCGCCCTCGCCCGCACAGCGCCGATGGACGGGGTGGAGGTGCTGGGGCCGGCGGAGGCGCCGCTCGCGGTGCTGCGCGGCCGGCACCGTTTCCGCCTTCTGGTGCGCGCCCCCCGGACCACGCCGCTGCAGTCGATCATGGCGGCGTGGCTCGATCAGGTACCGGTCGAGGGCGCGGTCCGCCGCTCCGTCGACATCGACCCCCAATCCTTCCTCTAGGGCCGTGCGGGGAGCGGGTCAGGCCGCGGCGGGCGCGCCCGGACCCGCTGCCTCAGAGCGAGTACTGCCAGTAGGCCGGGGCGAAGGCGTAGCCGTCCCCGTCGCGCGCGATGTGGCCGAACGCCGGGAAGGGCATGTGCATGCCGGCGATCATCATCCGCTCGGTCGCCACCATGTCGAGGAGCTTCTGGCGGGTCGCCACCGCCTCCTCCGGCGTCACGTCGAAGCCGATGTAGACGCTGGGGTCCGGGAGCTGCACCGGTGCGATATGCACGATGTCGCCCCAGATCAGCAGCGTCTGACCCCCGCCCTCCAGGCGGTAGCCGGTGTGGCCGGGGGTGTGGCCGTAGAGCGCCATCGCCTCGATGCCGTCGACCACCGCGACGTCGTCCGCGAAGGTGGTGAGGTTGCCCTCGTAGGCGTTCGCGACGGCGGTCGCGGCCTCGATGGTGCCGCGCTGGCGCTCGGGGACGCTCGAGGCTTGCTCGGGGTCGGTCCAGAACGCGAGCTCACTGTCGCGCACAACCACCTCGGCGTTGGGGAACACCGCGGCGCCGTCGCCGTCGATCAGGCCGCCGATATGGTCGCCGTGCATGTGGGTGATGAGGACCGTGTCGATGTCGCCCGGCTCGACGCCGGCGGCGGCGAGGTTGCCCAGCGTCCTGCCGACGGTCGGGCCCATCCGGCTGGAACCGCCGGTGTCGACCAGGATCGTCCGGTCGCCGTTCTGAAGCAGGAAGGTGTTGATCGAGGCCGGAAACGCGTCCGCCGGAAGGAACGCCTTTTCCATCGCCTCGGCGAACTGGGCCTCGGAGAACTCGGGGAGGACGCCGGCGTTCATGGTGATGCCGCCGTCCGCGACGGCGGTGACGACCCAGTCGCCGAGGCTGAAGCGGCGGAAGGCCGGGGCCTGTTTCATGGTCGGCTTGACCGGGGGGGTCTGCGCCCGCGCCGCGGTCAGGGGAAGCGCGGCGACTGTACCGGCCGCCGCGGCGGCGCACATGAGATGACGACGGTTGATCGACATGGACATGGAGGACCTCCTCGAGGTGGGCCGCGCACCTGTGGCGGGCCTTCTTGTGGATTCGTCCTAGGCTAGGTTATGTGCTATAGCAAGCACATAGCCGAACACGCCCCTGTGACGACCTGTGGCGCCGCCCGCGGCCAGCTCCGGCGCCGCAACGGGTGGCCGGACCGCGTCGCCGCGTTGAAATATCGCGCGAAATGGGTCAGGAGTGAACGCATGACCGATGATCGACCGCCCCTCACCGAAGCGGCCAAGCGCGCCCTCGCCGAGGCGGAGGCCCGCCGCAAGGCCGCGCAGCAGACCGAGCCCCTGCCCCCGGAAGAGGGTGGGCGCGCCGGCCCGGAGCCCGTCCGCTACGGCGACTGGGAGGTCAACGGGATCGCCACCGACTTCTGACCGGCGCCCTCGCTCCCACCGGCGGAACGCCACGGCGGCCGGAGACTCGCCGGAGGATCCCGCGGGCTCCCCCGGCCGGTCCGGTGGTCCGGACCTCGACGACCGCCGGTTCCGGTTCACCAGGAGCCGGTATTCTCCATCGAGGACCAGGGCTCGGCGGGCGCCAGGCTGTCGCCCTTCTGGAGCAGCTCGATCGAGATGTTGTCCGGTGACTTCACGAACGCCATCCGGCCGTCGCGCGGAGGACGGTTGATCGTCACGCCCTGGTCGAGGAGACGCTGGCAGGTCGCGTAGATGTCGTCCACGCGGAACGCCAGGTGGCCGAAGTTGCGGCCGCCGGAGTAGTCCTCCGGGTCCCAGTTATAGGTCAGCTCCAGCATCGGCGCCTTCGCCTCGCTCTGGGCGCGGCCGAAATCGTCCGGCGCGGCGAGGAAGATCAGCGTGTAGCGCCCCTGCTCGCTGTCGATGCGCCGCACTTCGCGCAGACCGAGCTTGTTGCAGTAGAAGTCGAGGGACTGGTCGACGTCCGTGATCCGGACCATGGTGTGAAGGTATTGCATGGGCTCTCCGCCTTCGGATTCCCCCTCAACCTAGTCCAATCGCGCCCGACGCCAACGTCGGATTGGCCTATGGCCCGATTCAATCACCGAACGGCACACTCGTGGCTGGCGCAGGCCGGGCGCGAGACCGCCGAAGGCGCGGTGATGGAGCGCGCCCGGTACCAGTAGCGCTCCTTCACCTTGCGCGTGCCGATCTCCCCCGCGACCGCGCCGCCGCAGCCGGCCCCGCACGGTCCCCCGGCGATCCGCGGGTCCGCGACGAACACCCTGTCCGGATAGATCACGTCCTGCCGCACGAACGTCGCCTGAGCTACCTCGAACGGCGCCGGGGAGGGACCATCCGCGTTCCGGTCGACACGGGCGTCGCCGTCATGCGGCGCCGCGAAGGCGCCGGAAAGGGAAGCGATGACGATGAGACCGACGATGGCGATCAGCGCCGACAGGCCGCCCACCACGCGGTGGAGCGTCTCGAGGTGTCGGCTACGTTTGCGTCTCACGGACGAGAACCCTTCTTCAAAGGGTCGCGAGACTGCGGAAAGCGCCAACGTTCCGAGCGGCTTGACCCTGCACAATACGCTGTTCGAGATCGCCCGCGGGCGTCGAACGCCCCTCGCCAGAGTCGCCTGGAAGGGGAAACAACATGAATGCCATCTGCACATCGGCTCCCGGGCGTCATTTGGCAACAACGGAATTTCAAATTCAGCTTTAGGCGCCCGCCCTCAGGACCCGGCCGAGCCGTCCGGCAGGGCCTCCGCAACGAAAAAGCGGCCGGGTCCTCTCCGGACCCGACCGCTTGTATTCTTCAGATGCGCCGAACGGATCAGCTGAAGACGTAGACGACCTCGCGGCTGTTCGGGTCGACCAGCACCATCGTGTCGTTGATGTTCACGTAGCGGTAGGGCGACTGCGGAACCTCGTAGAGCTCCACGTCCGTCGGGACGCCGACGCCGACCATGACCTCGCCGTCGAGGTAGATCGGCTGGACCGGGTGCTCCTGAACGTAGACGACGGTGGTGTCCGCGAGCTGGAAGCTGTTCGCCCCGCGCTCGGCACCCTTCGTCATGCCCTTGCCCATGCCGCCGACGCCGCCGGAGACGAGGCCCACGGTGCCGCCGATGAGAGCGCCCGTGACCGCGCCGGCAGTGTTGCCGACCGCGTCGATGGTCTCGGCAGCGATCTGCGGCAGCAGGCCACGGCGCTCGGAGACGACGACGGCCTCGCCGGTGTCGGCCGCGACGGTCAGGTACTGGGCGTAGGCGTAGCCGTTCTTGCCGGCGAAGCTCACCTGGCACCAGGAGGTGTCGGTCACGCAGCCGTTGACGACGACCTCGTCACCGGCCGGAATCGTGGTCAGCACCGGATAGTTGCTGCCGGGACCGGAACGCAGGTTGAGGTCGGTGGTGACGGAACCAGCGGACTGCGCGTAAGCCGCGGCCGGGATCAGCGCGGCGCTGACGATCATGGCGCGCAAAGCTGTCTTGTTCATTGCATCCTCCTTTGGACCGACGACAAACCGCGTCGGGGGCGATAGAGTTCCGTGGCCCGCTATATGTTGCCGAAATGGGCAACGATCTATGGCCAGCGCCTTAAATTTTGACAGATTTACCCGATTTTGCCGTTGGACCGCCGACGGTCAGGGCTCGAGCTCGGTATCCCAGTAGAGGAAGTCGAGCCAGCTCTCGTGGAGGTAGTTGGGCGGGAACAGGCGACCGTTGTTGTGAAGGTCCTGGACGGTCGGCCTGAAGGGCTCGTGCCGGGGGAACATGTCGGCCGCGCGGCAGCTCTTGTTGCCCTTGCGCAGGTTGCAGGGCGAGCAGGCGGTGATGACGTTGTCCCACGTGGTCATGCCGCCGCGGGAGCGGGGGATGAGGTGGTCGAAGGTGAGGTCGTCCAGCGAGCCGCAGTACTGGCACTCGAACCGGTCCCTCAGGAACACGTTGAAGCGCGTGAAGGCGGGGAAGCGGGCGGGCCGGATGTAGGTCTTGAGGGAGACGACCGAGGGAAGCCGCATCCGGAAGGAGGGGCTCCGCACCTCGTGCGTATATTCCGAGACGATGTTCACGCGATCAAGAAATACGGCCTTGATCGCGTCCTGCCATGACCAGAGAGACAGAGGATAATAACTCAGCGGCCGGTAGTCCGCGTTGAGCACCAGCGTGGGGTGCGCATCGGGATGAACCGCTATGCTCATCCTACCTAACCCATCGTGATCGAATCAGATGTCTCATGGCGCATTTATCGTGCTCCAACGTGACGCCTATGTGAAGGCCCAAACGATAACTCACACCTGCGGCACCTTGGACAAGTGCGTCTGCAGATGGACGGCGGCCATGCCGAGGCCCTCCCCGTCGATGCCGTGGCCAAGTCCCGGACGGAAATGCCATTCTACCGGGATCCCGGCCTCGCCGAGGACCTGCGAGGCCTGCAGCGTGAAGGCCGCGGGCAGCACCTCGTCATGGGTGCCATGCACCAGCAGCGTCGGTGCCGGCCTGACCGCGTCCGCCTGCGCCCCGGCGCAGAGGCCGGAGAAGCCGACAACCGCCGCGATCGGCCTGGGCCGGCGGAAGCCGACGTGCAGCGACATCATCGTGCCCTGGCTGAAGCCGACCAGCGCGAGGCGGCTCTCGTCGAGCGAATGGCGCTCGAGCTCGGCGTCGATGTAGCGGTCGAGATGCGGCGCCGCAGCCTCGACCCCGCGCTTGTACTCCGACGGGTCGCGCATCGTCAGCGGGAACCACTCCCGACCGCCGTGTGGCGTCATGCCGGGCGCGTCGGGCGAGAGGAACAGCGCGTCCGGCAGGACGGGCGCGAAGTGGTCCGCGAGCGAGATGAGGTCGGAGCCGTCCGCGCCGTAGCCGTGGACGAAGATGACGATGGCGTTGGGCGGCTTGCCGGAGCGCGGCGGCCTGCGTGGACCCGATAGTGTCAAAGCGGTGCGCCCTCCGGAACGCTGGTCTTGGTGCGCGGCGCCGGCCGCGCGGTGCGATAGTAGGCCCACATCAGCCGCGCGGCGACCGACCGGTCGGGCGACCACACGAGGGCGAGGGTGTCGAGTTCGGCAGGCGACGGCTCCTCCTCGAGCCCCATCACGCGCTGCGCGGCGCGACGCACGGCGAGGTCGCCGACCGGAAAGATGTCCGGATGGCCGGCGCAGAACATGAGGTAGAGGTCCGCGCTCCATCGCCCGATGCCGCGGATCGCCTCCAGCGCCGCGCGCGCCTCCTCCGCCGGGCGCTCGGCGAGGCCGTCGATGTCGAGCCCCGCAGCAACCGCTTCGGCGACGGCACGGAAGGTTGCCGCCTTCTGGCGCGAGAGGCCTGCGGCGCGCAGCGCCGGTTCGTCGGCGGCGAGGACCGTCTCGGCGGTCAGCGGGTCGAACGCGGCGCTGACCTTGGCGAAGCACGCGGCGGCGGACGCGGTGGAGAGTTGCTGCCCGGCGACGATGCGGCAAAGCCCGGCGAAATCCCCCGGGAGGAGCCGAAGGGGAACGTGGTCGACCGCCTCCCATGCGGCGGCGAGGCGCGGATCGGCCGCGGCGAGGCGGACCAGCGCGGCCTCGACGTCGGCCTCGGTGCGGATGCGTTCCATGGCGGGGACGATTACAGCCGCGCGCCGCGCGCGCAAGCACCGATGCGGGCCCCTCTTCCTGCCGATCTGGATCAAACCGGACGCCCCCGGCACCTCGGCGCCGCATAGGTCAGAAAGCGGCACCCAGGGTCCAACCGACGGAAAAGAAGCCTGAAAGTACAAGGAATCGCCGCCAGTCGGCGCTAGCCCGACTTGCCCGACTTGAGGCAAAATGGCGCCCATGCTGCGCTTCGCCCCCAGTCCGAACGGCCCCCTGCACCTCGGCCACGCCCTCAGCGCCATCGCCAACGAGCGGATGGCGGCCGCGCTCGACCGTCCGCTGCGATTGCGCATGGAGGACATCGACCGGATCCGCTGCCGTCCGGAATACGAGGCGATGATCCTGGAGGACCTCGCCTGGCTGCGCGTCGTCTGGACCCCGCCACTGCGCCGGCAGAGCACGCGCTTCGACCGGTACGCCACGGTCCTCGCCGAGCTTACCCGGCGCGGCCTCGTCTATCCGTCCTTCGCCTCGCGCCGCGAGATCGCGGACCACGCGCGGGTCGTCGGTGTCGCGCGCGATCCCGACGGCGCGCCGCGCTTCTCCGGCGACGCGGCGGTGATCGGCGCGGAGGAGGCGGAACGGCGGCGCCAGCTCGGCGCGCCGGCGGCCTGGCGCCTCGACATGGCCCGCGCGGTCAACGAGGTCGGGCGTCCCGGCTGGACGGAGATCGGCCCGTCCGGCGCCGGGCGGACGGCGGCCCACTTCGACCCGATGTCCTGGGGCGATGTGGTGCTGGCGCGCAAGGAGACGCCGACGAGCTACCACCTCTCCGTCGTCGTCGACGACGCGGACGACGGAATCTCCCACATCGTGCGCGGCGCCGACCTCCTGACGGCGACCGCGGTGCACCGGGTCCTGCAAGTGCTCCTCGGCTTCCCCACCCCGCTCTACCACCACCACGGGCTGGTCCTCGGCGAGGACGGACGCAAGCTCTCCAAGTCGAACGGGGCGCTCGGCCTCGGCGCGATGCGGCAGGCCGGCTGGACGGCCGACATGGTCCGCCACGAGGCGACCGCCCGCGAGACCCCGCCCCCGCCGCTCCCGACGCGGTGAGACCGGCCGGCGGACCCGCCTTCGCCCCCGACGCCCCTACCCTGCGACGATCGTCAGCCAGAGCGTGAAGGAGATGATCGAGGCGGCGGTGGTGAGGGTGATCGTGTTGGCGGAGAGGGCGAGGCCGGTCTGGAAGCGTACCGCGATGAGGTAGGCGTTCACGCCCGTCGGGCAGGCGGCGGCCAGCACCAGCACCGCGGCGGGGAGCGGCGGCATGCCGGCGACGTGGAAGGCCAGCACGTAGACGACCGACGGAATGACCAGGAGCTTCAGCGCCGACAGGACGATCGCCGGCATGACGTGCCCGCGCAGGCCGTAGCGCGGCAGGCTCATCCCGAGCGAGACCAGCGCGAGCGGGATCGCCGTGTTGGCGAGACCGTCCACCAGCGCCCGCGGCACGCCGACGATGGGCAGCCCGGTAAGGCGCACGGCGGTGCCGATGAGGATGCCGATGATCAGCGGATTGCGCAGCAGCTGGCGCACCACCCGCTTGATCGCGCCGAAGAAGTCGAGCCGTCCCGCGGCCGACCCGTCCCGGTACTCGGCAACCTCGATCAGCAGCGCCGACACCGTCATCATGAACGGCATGTGCACCGAAATGAGGAGGAAGGCGGTCACCAGCCCCTCGTCGCCGTAGGCGCGGCTGACGAGCGGCACGCCGACCATCACGAGGTTGGAGAACGAGGCGGACATGCCGCCGATGACGCCGGCGCGCGCATCCCGCTTGAAGATGCGCTCGGTCACCAGCATGCCGAGGCCGATGTTGATCAGGACGGAGGAGAAGTAGACGCCCCAGAAGGGCCAGGGCGACACGTCCGGAAGCTGCATCGTGCCGATGGCGCGGATGAGAAGCAGCGGCACACCCAGCGTGAACACGAAGTTCGAGAGGTGGTCCGCCGTCTCGTCGCGCAGGACGCGAAGGACGATGGTGAGGTAGCCGATCCCGATGAACCCGAAGACCGGCAGGATTGTCGAGGCGAGAAGGCCGAGCGCCACGTTCGGCCTAGACGCGTCTCTCCACCATGAGCGCTTTGATCTCGGCGATGGCTTCCGCCGGGTTCAGGCCCTTCGGGCAGGCGTTGGCGCAGTTCATGATCGTGTGGCAGCGGTAGAGCCGGAAGGGGTCCTCCAGCTTGTCGAGACGTTCGCCGGTGCGTTCGTCGCGACTGTCGACGATCCAGCGGTGCGCCTGGAGCAGCGCGGCCGGGCCGAGGTAGCGGTCGCCGTTCCACCAGTAGGACGGGCACGAGGTGGTGCAGCAGGCGCACAGGATGCACTCGTAGAGGCCGTTCAGCTTCTCGCGGTCCTCGTGGCTCTGACGCCATTCCTTCTGCGGCTGCGGCGTGTCGGTCTGCAGCCACGGCTCGATCTCGCGGAGCTGGGCGTAGAAGTTGGTGAGGTCGGGCACCAGGTCGCGCACCACCGGCATGTGCGGCAGCGGATGCAGCGTCACCGGGCCTTCGACCTCGTCCATGCCCGTGGTGCAGGCGAGGTGGTTGCGGCCGTTGATGTTCATCGAACAGGACCCGCAGATGCCCTCGCGGCAGGACCGACGGAAGACCAAAGTCGGATCGATCTTGTTCTTGATGTAGAGCAGTCCGTCGAGGATCATGGGACCGCAATCGTCGGTGTCGACGTAGTAGGTGTCCATGTGGGGGTTCTCGTCCCCCTCCTCCTGCCAGCGGTAGACACGGAACTCGCGCAGGTTCGTGGCGCCTTCGGGTTTCGGCCACGTCTTGCCGGTCTTGATGCGGGAGTTCTGCGGAAGCGTCAGCTGGACCATGTCTTCACTCTGTATCGCTCGTGGGCCGTCTGGTCGATCGTTCAGTCGAGCGGTCGGTCAGGCGCGGACGAGCAGGGCATTCTCATCCGTCTCTCCAGCTAGCACATATCCTCTCTGGAACAACTCTGAAAGACAGTCTCGTGACCATAGCGCACGGTGGAGCGTCTCGATGACGACAGCCCGGGGCCAGTCCTCCGGCCCCGTGGCGTCGAAGTAGGGCATCAGCGCATCCGCCTCGAATCCCTCGACATCGATCTTGATCGCCGTCGGCGGACGCGTCAGGAGCGCGGCGAGCGGACGCACGTTCACCTTGCGGCTCCCCCTCGCCCCCTCGAACGCGATCAGCGATGAGCGCCCGGCATTCATGCTCTCGTAGAGGGTCATTTCCCCCTCGGGCCCGACCGCGTCGGCCGACACCCTTGCGCGACCGCTCAGCCCGTTTGCGGCAAGGTTCGCCACCTGCCGCTCTCGCAGCCTGTCGAGCGGCTCGAACGTCACCGCCGACAGGCCCGGCACCTCGGCGAGGAGGGCGACGGTGTAGAGGCCGATGTTGGCGCCGATGTCCACGAAGAGGTCGCCCGCGCCGAGCTGCGAGGCCAGGAAGTCGCGCTCGTACGGCTCGTCGAGGCGGCGCTTGTACCAGATGTCGAAGTCGACCTTGTTGTCGCGCGGGGCGAGGTGCCAGGCGAGGCCGCCGACCGTCAGGTGCACCGGCCCTCTCGGCGCGTGGCGCTTGGCGAAGCGGCGCAGCGGCGTCTTGACCAGCGGCGTGCGCCGCAGCCAGCGGGGGATCCTCATGGCGTGTCCTCAGCCGGCGGCGCGCGGGTGGGCGTCGCGCCAGGCCTTCAGCAGCGCGCGGTCGTCGACGGCGGTGTAGACCTGGGTGGTGGAGAGGCGCGCGTGGCCGAGCAGCGCCTGGATCGCGCGCAGGTCCCCGCCCTGGGCGAGGATGTGCGTCGCGAAGGCGTGCCGCAGGGCATGCGGCGTCGCGCTGTCGGGCAAACCCAGCGCGTAGCGCCACTGTTCCACCGCGCGCTGGACGATCCGCGGCGACAGGCGCCCGCCCTTTTCGCCGCGGAAGAACGGCCCGTCGTCGAGCGCGAACGGCACCGCCTCGCGGTAGGCGCCGACGATGGCGGCGACGCGGGCGACGACGGGGACGTCCCGCTCCTTGCCGCCCTTGCCTCGGATCCTGAGGCGCAGCAGGGGATCGCCGACGTCGGCGACGTCGAGCCCGGTCGCCTCGCCGACGCGCAGGCCGCAACCGTAAAGCAGGGCGAGGACGGCGGCGTCGCGGAGGCTCACCCAGTCCGACCCGCCCTCGAGCATGGCGAGCGCCTCGGTGACCGGGACCGGCCTCGGCAGCCCGCGCGGTTTTGACGGTGCGGAGACGGCACGCACGGCGGCGGCGTTGACGCCGTGGTGCCGTTCCAGGTGGTTCATCATCGTGCGCACGGCGGCGAGGGCGCGGGCCATCGAGCGTGGCGACAGTCCCGCGCGGCGGCGCTCGGCGAGGAAGGCGCGCACGTCCGCCGGCGTGAGGGCCGAGAGGGCGGCGAGGTCGACGGGGCCGCCGAGGTGTTCGGTCAGGAAGATCAGGTAGGCGCGGGTGTCGTGCTCGTACGCTTCGGCGGTATTGGGCGAGAGGCCGCGCTCGGCGGTCAGGCCCTCGAGCCAGGACGCGCGGATCGCGAGGAGCTGCGGATCGCCCGCGAGCCCGAGGTCCACGGCGACGGCCGGGGCCCGGCGGGCCCGGCGCGAGGCGGCAGCGGTTTTCGGAGACTTTGCGGGCGTCGACATCGCGCCATCATATGCGCGCCAGGTTGCGAAAGTTCGAGCGCGACCCCTAAAAATGGCGCGGTCGCGATCTTCCGCCTCGCCGTCGGGGCACGGCGGTCCCTCCGCCCCGCTGAAGGCAAGGCGGGGACCCGGTGCCGGTTCTTCCGAGCCTGTCCCTGTTCCCCGGCGAGGCCGGAGCCCCACGGCGTCTCCGCACGCGTCGGCGTCCCCGCGCCGCCACGGCCGATCAGGCGGTGGCCGGCGCCTCGGCCCAGCGCTCGCGGGCGTTGTCGTCGGACTCCTTGGCGTCGATCCATTCCCCGACGGTGCCGTCGACGAGGTGCTCGCGCTTCCAGAAGGGCGCGTCGGTCTTGAGGAAATCCATCACGAAGCGCACCGCGTCGAAGGCAGCGTCGCGGTGGACCGAGCCCGCCGCGACGAGGACGATCGGCTCGCCCACCGGAACGATCCCGGTCCGGTGCACGACGAAGAGGTCGAAGAGCTCCCACCGGGCGTGGGCGGCTTCCATGATGCGGCCGATCTCGGCCTCGGCCATGCCGGGATAGTGCTCCAGCTCCAGCGCCTTGAGCCGGCCCTTCTCGCCGCGGCACTTGCCGACGAAGGCGGCGACGGCGCCGGTGTCCTCCGAGACCTCGATCTCGGTGAACCACGCCTTCGGGTCGAGCACCTCGTCGAGGATGGTGACGTGGGTGCGCATCGCTCAGCCGCCGGTCATCGGCGGGAACAGCGCGACCTCTCGGGCGCCGGAGACGGGCGCATCGTGGGTGACGTGGCGCTGGTCCACGGCGACGCGGATGAAGCGGTCCTGCTCCAGCGCGTAGGCGTAGCCGTCGCCGCGGCCCTTCAGCCACAGGATGAGGTCGCCCGCGGTCGACACGTTCTCCGGCAGAACGATCTCTTCTTCCGGCACGCCGATCCGCTCACGCACCCAAGCGAAGTACTTAACCTTCATGACTCCCCCAGTTGTGGCGCGTGCCCCAGACATACTGGGCGCCGCTGACCACCGTCATGACCATCGCGACCCACAAGATGGCGAGTCCGGCCGACTTCGCAATAACCGGGAAGGGCATTATCGGCGCAGCGATAAGGACCGCTAATGCAACGAGCTGAACCGTGGTCTTCCATTTGGCCAGCATCGAGGCCGGAACCACCACCTCCTGGCTCGCCAGATGCTCGCGCAGCCCGGCGATCGCCGTCTCGCGCGTCAGGATGAGCGCCGCGGCGAGGGCGTGGAGGCCGGTGATCGACCCTTCGGCGCAGAGCATCAGCAGGGTGACGCTGACCAGCATCTTGTCGGCGATGGAATCGAGCATCCGGCCGAAGGAAGTGATCTGGTTGAGCGCGCGCGCCAGGTAGCCGTCGAGCCAGTCGGTCGCGGCGGCGACCACGAACAGGATCAGCGCCAGCACGCGGTGCTCGCCGAAGGGCCAGACCAGCACCACCGCGATCGCGAGCACGGCGAGGCAACGGAACGACGTCAGGATGGTCGGTAAATTCATGGTGCTGTTTAGGCCAAGTGGGAGGTTCGATCCAAGGGGCCAACGCTTCGCGATTGCGACCGGTTGCCTAGCACGGGGCGTCCGGCCCGGCGATCGGCACGTCGATGCCGACCTTGCTGCGGTCCATGACGACCGAGGTGCGGAAGCGCTTCACGTTGCTGTCGTCGAAGAAGAGGCGCTCGGTGAGGCGCTGGTAGTCGTCCATGTCGCGCGCGAGGGCGATGAGCGCGAAGTCCGCGTCGCCGGTGATGTAGTAGCACTGCTGGACCTGTGGCTCGTCGCGGACCTTGCGGCGGAAGGCGTCGAGCTGGTCGATACGCTCCCGCTCCAGCTCCACCAGCACCAGGAAGGTCATGGCGTAGCCGAGCTTCTCGGGCGCGACGACGGCTGTGTCCCGGGCGATCACGCCCGCCTCGCGCAGGGCGCGGACCCGCCGCTGGACGGTGGCGACGGAGAGGCCGGTCTCGTAGGCGATCGCCTCCAGCCGCTCGCGGGCGTTCGCCTGGAGCATCCGCAGGATCGTCCGGTCCGTGTCAGTGACCTGCATCGCGTGGCGCCTCCGGTGGGAGGGCGCAGCGCATGAGGCAGCCGCCCCGGATGTGGCCGGTGGGGACCCCGGCGAGCTGCATCATGTGCCAGGCGAGCGCCTGGTTGGAGGCGAGGACCGGCACCCCGAGGCGCGCCTCCAGCCCCTCGATCTCGGCCGCGGCACGCAGGTTCGTGCAGGACGCGAAGATCGCGTCGCACGGCGCTTCGGCGGCGATCCGTTCCACGGCGGCGACGATGGACGCGCCCTCGATGCGGGCGATCCGCTCGTCGCTCTCCTCCGCGAAGGTCCCGAAGGCGGCGACGCGAAGCCCGTACGCCTCCAGCGCGGCGCGCATGGAGGCCGACACCGGGGCGACGTAGGGCGACAGGAACCCCAGCCGCCGGACGCCGAGCGCATCGCAGGCGGCCTTCACGGCCGCGAGCGGGTCCGTCACGTGGCGCGTTCCGACCCCCTCCCGCACGGCGGCGGCGACGGCGTCCGAGCCGATCACGGTCGACGCGGAGGTGCAGGCGTAGGCGACGACGTCATAGGTCATCGACCAGGGGAGCAGCGCGGCCGCAGCGGGGAGCGCGGCCTTCATGCGGGCGAGCGCCTCCGGCGTCACCTCGGTCTCGCACGGGATCCGGGCGGTGTAGACCGCGACGCCCGGCTCGGCGACGAGGCGGCGGAAGTCGCTCTCGATGGTCTCGTCGGTGCGCAGCACGACGAGGCCGAGGTTGGCCCGGTCACCGAGCGGCGGGCCGACGCTGAACGGGAACACCGTCACGGCCGCCCCTCGAGCACCGGCAGCTCGGCGGGGGCGCGGCGGGTGAGGTAGCGGGGACCGGCGGGCTCGATGACGATGTTCTCCTCGTGCACCATCATGCGACCGGGCGCCAGCTGCAGCCCCGGCTCGAGGGTGATGACCATGCCGGGCGCCAGCGCCGTCGTGTCGGCGGCGGTGAGGGACGGCGGCTCGGTGAGGCGCATCCCCAGCCCGTGGCCGAGCCGCCCGACCGAACCGGCGTCGCCCGCCCGGGCGACGACGCGCAGCATCGCCTCGAAGACGTCGGCCGCCGCGGCCCCCGGCCGGGCCGCCGCAAAGCCCGCCTCCACGGCGTCGTGCAGGAGGTGGTAGCCGGATCTCATCGCGGCGCTCGCGCTGCAGACCGCGAAGTTGCGGTCGAAGTCGCAGAAATAGCCGGCCCGCATGGCGCCGGTGTCGAGCATCAGGAGGTCGCCATGGGCGAGCGGCTCCTCGGTGGCGGGGGAGATGACGTCGGCATAGCCGTCCGCCCCCGCGCCGCCGGCGACGTAGGGCACCCAGTCCGCCCCCTCCTCCAGGAGCGCGATCTGGAAGCGGCGGAAGACGGTCGACAGCGGCACGCCCTCGGCGGCGATCTCCGGCACGCGGTCGAATGCCCGGCCGGCGGCCTCGCACATCGCGGCGATCCGTCCGATCTCGGCGGGCGACTTCACCATCTGCACCCCCTGGAGGAGCGCCGTGGCGTCGCGGACGCGGCGTGGGGCGAGGCGGGCGCGCACCGCCTCGAAGTCGCGCAGGGGCATGCGCAGCGTGCACTCCGGCCCCATCGGCACGCCGAGCGCGCCGTCCGGGCCGCAGACCGCGGCCAGCGTGTCGGCGAGGAGGGAGACGCCGTCGTCGTCCGGCCGGGGCGACGGCCAGGTGCGGATGTCGTCGACCCAGGTGGTGCGCATCAACGCCTCGCCGATGGTCGGGATCACGGCGATGGGCTTGCCGGAGGCGGGAAGCACCACGAACCACGGCCGCGTCGGGCTCTCCCAGAAGCGGGTGAGGTAGCCGGTGACGTAGCGCACGTCGTGCTCGGCCGTCAGCAGCAGGGCGGCGAGCCCCTCCCGCGCCATCGCGGCCTGAATGCGGGCGGTGCGGGCCGCGAACTCGGCCTCGCCGAAGGTGTGGTCCATACGCGGGTTCCTCGCCCGGTCCATGACAGTCGCCCCATTGAGCCGCAGCACGATGACCATGTCCGCGCATCATGGCGACAGATGCCGAGAAATATCGTCCCACAACCGCCAGTCATGGCGACCTTTTCTCGCAGATGATGCCCATAATGCAAAAATGATCACGACCGCACACACCGCCGCCCGGCCGGACTACCTCTTCACCCCCTCCCCGGAGCGGCCGCTGCGGCTGCTCGCGGCGTGCCCGGCCTATATGCCGACGCCCCTGCGCGAGGTTCCGGCCGTCGCGGACGCCGCCGGGGTCGCGGCGGTGTGGGTGAAGGACGAGACCGGGCGGATGGGCCTCGGCAGCTTCAAGGCGCTCGGCGGTGCGTTCGCCGTCGCGCAGACGATCATCGACCGCGCCGGCACCAGCGACGTGACGTCGCCCCCCGCGCGGGAGGCGGCGGGCACGATGACGTTCATCACCGCGAGCGCGGGCAATCACGGCCTGTCGGTCGCCGCCGGGGCGCGTGTCTTCGGCGCCCGCGCGGTGATCGTCCTTTCGGCCGACGTCGCCGAGAGCTTCGCGGAGCGGATCCGTGCGCTCGGCGCCGAGGTGATGCGCGTTCCCGGCAA